>DASTRO010000314.1:0-10773 GCA_035761165.1 Gemmatimonadaceae bacterium
CGCTGAACATCGCGGCGCGGCTCCTGGTCGGCGTCGGTGAAGGCCCCTGCCGCGTCTACGCGAGCGAGATGAAGCTTCGCGTCGGGAACGATGCCGTGTACTACCCGGACGTTATGGTCACCTGCGAACCGCACGCCGACAACGTGGTGGTCGTCGGTGCGCCCTGTCTCGTCGTCGAGGTCCTCTCGCCGAGCACGGCCAGCATCGACCGGCGCGAGAAGCTCGCGGCGTACAAGGGGCTGCCGTCGCTCCGCGCGTATCTCCTCGTGGAGCAGGAGCTGCAGCGCGTCGAGCGGCACTGGCGCGACGACGACGGCGCCTGGCAGTACGCCGACCACACCGCCCTCTCCGGTGCCGTCCGCGTGCCGCTGGCGTGTCCCGACGTCGTGCTCACGCTGGCCGAGATCTACCGCAACAGCGGCGTCAGCGAGACGGCGACCGGCTGAGGCGCGGCGCCCGGCGTCGTCGCGGCGCTACGCGTCGCTCCGTGGCGCGCGCCAGTCGCCGGTGACGTCGAGCGACCAGTCGTCGGTGCGCTCATCGGCGGGAAGATCGGGGCGGTAGAGGATCACGCGCGCTCGTTCCAGCGTGATCAGCCCGCCGCCGAGCATGCCATCGAGCACCGGCAGGATCGCCGCGATGCGCTCCTCCGTCTCCACGCACTCGACGACGATCGGCAGGTCGCTCGACAGGCGGAAGAGGTGGCTCTCGTGCACGGTGGCGTGCGCGCCGAAGCCGAGGATGCCGCGGAAGACCGTGGCGCCGGCGCAGCCCCGCTCGCGCAGCAGCTCGACGATCGCCTGGTAGAGCGGGCGCCCGTCGTGGCGGTCGCTCTCCCCGAGGTGGATGCGCATGAGCACGCGCTCGCCCTTGAAGCCGCGCATCGTCAGGCCACTCCCGGGCGTCGCCCGACGACGCGCGCTCGCTCCAGGGTGACGAGCCCGCCGGCGATCATCCGGTCCAGCTCCGGCAGCACTCCCTCCAGGCGCGCCGGCGCGTCCACGCACTCCACGACGAGCGGCAGGTCGGCGGCGGTGAGCTCGTTGAGCAGGCTGTGGATCCGGCGGCGCGAGCCGAAGCCCATGATCGCGCGCTGCACGGTGGCCCCGGCGCACCCGCGCGCGCGCAGCAGCTCCACGATGGCGCGGTAGAGCGGCCGCCCGTCGTACCGATCGCCCTCGTTCACGTGGACGCGCATCAGCACCCGCTCCTCGACCCACGCCCCCGCGGCCACGATCAGTCCACCCCGCCGGCGGTGAGCGCACGCGCCGCGGCGAAGCCGAGGGCGGCGGCGAGGATGGAGACGACGAGGCTGGTCAGGGCGTAGAGCGCCGCCCGCCGGTAGTCGCCGCCCTCGACGAGCGTCACGGTCTCCGCGCTGAAGGTGGAGAAGGTCGTGTAGCCGCCGCAGAAGCCCGCCGTCAGCCCCAGCCGCAGCTCCGGGGTCACCGCCGGCACGGCCAGCGTGTAGCGCAGCAGGAAGCCGAGGAGAAAGGAGCCGCTGACGTTGACGAGGAGCGTACCGGCGGGGAAGGGGCCGCCGGCGGCCCGCTGCACGGCACCGGAGAGCAGGTAGCGCGTGACACCGCCGGCGGCGCTGCCGAGGGCGACGAACCAGACGCTCAGCACGGGGCGTCCCGCGTGATCGGGGAGCGGACGGACGGGGTGGGCACACGACCTCCTACGGATGGGGACACGTAGGAGTCATCAGCCGGCGGGCTCCGGCGGTCGACGGCGAACTCCATCGCCGGTGCGGCGGGGGGCGCACGACGGGACGCTACTCGGCGTCGGGCGGGGTTGTCAACGTGACGGAAGAGGGAAGAGGGAAGAGGGGAGTGGCAGACGGCTCGTGAGGTGGGGGGCCCCCCCCCGAATGACACGATCGCGCCGGTCGCCCATCCGACTACCATCGAACCGTCGCCCGGCGGACCGTCTTCCCTCCTCCCTCGTCCCTCCTCCCTTCTCGTATTCCCTCAGCTCTTGATACCATCAGCCGTTGATGGTATACTCGCGCCATGGCCGACGACGAGCTGGACATCCTGATGGGGACGCTCGACGTCCTCGTGCTCAAGACGCTGAGCTGGGGGCCGATGCACGGCTACGGCGTGGCGCGGTGGATCCGCGAGTCGTCGGGGCGGACGTTCCGCATCCTCGACGGCGCGCTCTACACCGCGCTGCACCGGCTGGAGGAGCGCGGTCTGGTGGAGAGCGAGTGGGGGCACACCGAGCAGGGCAAGCGCGCCAAGTTCTACCGGCTGACGACGGCCGGGCGGCGCGCGCTGCGGCAGGAAGTGGCGCAGTGGGAGCGCTACGCGGCCGGCGTCGCCGGCGTGCTCGCGGCCACGCCGAAGCCGGCGTGAGGCGGGCGGGTTGAACGCGGCGCGCCGGCGGCGGCCGATCGCCGCCGGTCGACGCGACGGGAGGAGGGCCGATGACTGACACCCCGAAGTGGCGCCGCTACCTGCGGTTCTGGCGCCCCGACGTGGAGGGGGACGTGGAGGACGAGCTCCGCTTCCACTTCGACGCTCGCACGGCGGAGCTGCGCGCCCACGGGCTCTCGGCCGACGAGGCGCGGCGGCAGGCGGCCGAGGAGTTCGGCGACGAGGCGGTGGTGCGGGCGCGCCTGCACGAGATCGACCACCGCATCGAGCGGCGCCGGGCGCGCTTCCTCTGGTGGGACGGGGCGCGGGCCGACCTGCGGTACGCGCTGCGCGGACTGCGCTCGAATCCGCTCTTCACCGCAGCCGTGGTGCTCACGCTCGCCGTCGGCATCGGCGCGGCGACGACGATGTATGGCGTCATGCGGCGGCTCCTCATCCAGCCACCACCGGGGGTCACGGCGCCGGAGCGGGTGCGGAGGCTCTACTTCCACTACGAGGAGCCCGGCGACGAGCCGTCCACCGGTCCCCACTCCTCGTACCCGTTCTTCCAGGAGATCCGGGCCGACCACCGCGTGCTCGATGCCGTGGCCGTCTACGACCGGATGAAGGTCGCCGTCGGGCAGGGACAGGACGCCGAGCTCGCGGATGCGACGCTGGTGTCCGCGGGATTCTGGCGCGTCCTCGGCGTGCGGCCTGCCCTGGGCCGCCTCATCGCCGACGACGAGGCGCATCCGGTGACCGGCACCCGTGTCGTCGTGCTCGGCCACGCGTTCTGGCAGCGCCGCTTCGGCGGCGACCGGGACGTCGTCGGCCGCACGCTGCTCGTGAAGGGGCTGCCGTACCAGATCGTCGGCGTCGCACCGCGCGGCTTCCGCGGCGTGGAGCTCGCCGGGACCGACGTCTGGCTGCCGCTGCTGGCGCGTGGCGATGGCGGCAACCAGGCGCCGACCTGGCACATCTCCGGCACGTCGCACAATCTGGCCTTCGTCGCCCGCCTGCGACCGGGGGTCTCGCCGGCGCGGGCGCAGGCCGAGCTGTCGCGGCGCTTCGGCGCGTTCGTGGACCATCTCTACGTGGACGGGCGAGGGTACCCGCCGGAGGTGATCGCCAGGAATGCCGCCACACGCAAGTCGGTGCGCCTGGCGCCGCTCTCCGGCGCGCTCGGCTCCGACATGACGCGCATTCCCGAGGCGACCGTCTCCGTCTGGCTGGTGGGCGTGGCGTTCGTGCTGCTGGCCATCGCCTGCGCCAACGTCGCGAGCCTGCTCCTCATGCGGGCGCTCCGTCGCCGGCGGGAGATCGGCGTTCGGCTGGCGCTCGGCATGAGCCGTCGCCGACTGGCGGCGCTGCTGCTGGTGGAGAGCCTGCTGCTCGCGCTGCTGGGTGGCACCATGTCGGTGGGCGTGATGATCGCCGGCGGCGCGTGGGTCCGTCGCGTGCTGCTCTCCGGCATGGCGCCGGAGCCGGTCGGCATGGACTGGCACGTGCTCCTGGTGGCGGCCGGGTGTACGCTGGGCACGGCGATCGCCACCGGGCTCGCGCCCGTCCTGCAGACGCGTGGCCAGGGCCTGGTGGGCCTGCGCGAAGGTGGCCAGCACGGCGCGACGCGCCGCTCCCGCGCCCACTGGGCGCTGCTCGTCGCCCAGACGGCGCTCTCGATGGTGCTGCTGGTGGGCGCGGGACTCTTCCTGCAGAGCCTCCGACGCATCGGGTCGCTGGACCTCGGGCTGGACGCGCGCGACGTGCTGACGGTGAGCGTGGATCTCGCCAGCGCGGGTCGCACGCCGGCCGAGCGCGCGGCCTTCTACCGGCGCGCGCTGGAGCGCGTGCGGGCGATCCCCGGCGTGGAGCACGCATCGCTCGCTCAGGGCATTCCGCTCCGCTCCGGCCGGGGGGGCAGCCTGCGCCTACCGGGCACGGACGAGTGGGCACACACCGAGCAGGGCGCCGTCCCGTTCATGAACACCGTGGGCGACGACTTCTTCGCGGCCACCGGCATGCGCCTCGTGCGGGGGCGCGGCTTCACCGCCGCCGACCGCACCGGCGCGCCCGTCGTCGTGGTCAACGAGGCGCTGGCACGCCTCGTCTGGCCGGGCGGCTCGCCGATCGGAGCCTGCGTCAACACCCCCGAGCGTCCCGACGAGTGCACGACCGTGATCGGCGTGGTCGCCGATGCGCGCACGTTCAGCCTGCGCGAGGAGCAGTACCTCTGGTTCTACGAGCCGCTCGCGCCGGATGACGACGACGTGGGCGTGCTGCTGGTCCGGCGAACGCCAGGCCTGACCGGGATGGAGGCCACGCTCCGTCGTACGCTGCGGGAGCTCGACCCGAACCTGCCCTACATCGACATCCGAGTCCTCGGCGACGTCCTCGACCCGCAGATCCGCCCCTGGCGCCTCGGCGCCACGCTCTTCACCACCTTCGGCATCATCGCCATGGTGCTCGCCGCGCTGGGCCTCTACGCCGCCGTCGCGTACGCCGTGGCGCAGCGGACGCGCGAGATCGGCGTGCGGGTCGCCGTCGGTGCCACCACCGGCAACGTCGTGCGCCTCGTCCTCGGCGATGGCGTCCGGGTCGCCGTCGCCGGTATCGCGGCGGGGCTCGCCCTCGCCCTCGCGGGCGGTCCGCTGATCGCCGATCTGTTGTTCGACGTCTCGCCACGCGACCCGCTCGTGCTCGCTGCCGTCGGCGGCGGCGTGTTGCTGGCGGCGTTGCTCGCCAGCCTGCTGCCGGCTCGACGTGCCGCGCGCGTCGATCCGGTCACCGCCCTCCGCGTCGACTGAGAGGAACCCGCCATGTCGCACGTCCCAGCCTGGCGCCGCTACCTGCGCTTCTGGCGCCCTGACGTCCGCGCCGACATCGACGACGAGCTCCGCTTCCACTTCGACACGCGCATCGCGGAGCTGCGCGCCCACGGGCTCTCGGCCGACGAGGCGCGGCGACGGACGATCGAGGAGTTCGGCGACGAGCACGCGACCCGGCAGCGGCTCGAGGAGATCGGGCACCGGATGGAGCGGCGCCGGGCGCGCTTCCTCTGGTGGGATGCCGCCCGGGCCGACCTGCGGTACGCGCTGCGGGGGCTCGCGTCGAGCCCGCTGTTCACCGGCACGGTGGTCCTGACGCTCGCCATCGGCATCGCTGCCGCGACGACGATGTATGGCGTGATGCGGCGGCTCCTCATCCAGCCGCCACCGGGGGTCGCAGCGCCCGAGCAGGTGCGGAAGGTGTATTTCGGGCACAAGCGCCCGGGCGACTCGCTGCGCATCGGCGACGGCTTCAGCTTCGACTTCTTCGAGCTGGCTCGCGATCGCGCCCGGACGATCGCCGACATCGGCGCGTACATGCCCGACGTCGAGCTCGCCGTCGGCGACCCGGGCGAGGCGCGGATCGCGCAGGCGACCCTGGTGTCCGGCGGGTTCTGGCGAACGCTCGGCGCGCGCCCCGCCCTCGGCCGCTTCATCGCCGACGACGAGGCCCATCCGGCGACCGGCGCCCGCGTCGTCGTGCTGGGCCACGCCTTCTGGCAGCGGCACTTCGGTGGTGATCCGGACGTCGTCGGCACCACGCTGCGCGTGAAGGGGCTGCCCTACCGGATCGTGGGCGTGGCCCCGCGCGGCTTCCGGGGCGTGGAGCTCGGCGACACCGACCTCTGGCTCCCGCTCTTCGCCTACGCCGATGGCGACCGCAGTCGGCGCGAGTGGTGGACCGGCTCGTTCGGTCTCTCCTTCGTCACGCGGGTGAGCCCTGCCGCCACGCTTCCGCAAGCCGGCGCCGACCTCGCACGGCTCCGGAGGACGGCGGAGGATCGCTATAACCGCCGCTTCCTCGGGGACGCAGCCGCGCCGGCCCCTCTGCGGCCCGTCGCGTTGGCACCGGTGACGGGTGCGCTGGGCGACGACATGCAGCCCATCCCGGAGGCGACCGTCTCCATCTGGCTGGTCGGCGTCGCGTTCGTGCTGCTCGCGATCGCCGCCGCCAACGTCGCCAGCCTGCTGCTGCTCCGCGCGATGCGACGGCGGCGCGAGATCGCCGTGCGCCTGGCGCTCGGCATGAGCCGCCGCCGGCTGGCCGCCCTGCTGTTCACCGAGAGCCTCCTGCTCGCCGTGCTCGGTGGCGTCGCGTCGACGGTGCTGGTGATCGGGGGGGGCGCGTGGGTGCGCCGCACCCTGCTGTCGGCGATGGCGTGGGAGAGCGCTGGCGTCGACTGGCGGATGCTCGCGCTGGCGGCCGCCTGCACGATCGGCGCCGCCGCGCTGGCCGCCCTCGCCCCCGCGCTCCAGGCGAGGCGCGACGCGGTGGCGGGATGGAGGGACGGCGGCCAGCGTGGCGGCGCGCGCCGCACGCCGCTGCAACGCCTGCTGCTCGCGTCGCAGACGGCGCTCTCGGTGCTCCTGCTGGTGGGTGCGGGACTCTTCCTGCGCAGCCTCCAGCGTGTCGCGTCGCTCGATCTGGGGCTCGACACGCGCGACGTGCTGACCGTCGAGGTGGATTTCACGGGGAGCGGTCGCACCGGTCCCGAACGGATGGCGTTCTTCGAGCGCGCACTCGAGCGGCTGCGCACGCTGCCCGGCGTGCGCGCGGCCAGTCTCGCCCTCGAACCCCCGCTCAGCGACAGCCACATGGGCATGGTCATTCGCTTCTCCGGCGCGAGCGACTGGTTCCGTCCGGACAACGGAGGCGTCGTGGGGAATCGCGTCGCGGACCGGTTCTTCGACGCGACGGGGATGCAGCTCCTGCAGGGGCGCCCCATCACCGCAGCGGATCGCACCGGGCCGCGCGTCGCCGTCGTCAACGAGGCGCTGGCGCGTGCCGGCTGGCCCGACCGGTCCCCGGTGGGGGACTGCGTGTACACGTCGTCCGCGCGGGACGTCTGCACCGAGATCGTCGGCGTGGTGAAGGACGCGCGCACCTTCGCCCTGCTCGAGCCGGCGCCGAGCTACGCGGTGTACGTCCCGCTCGCGCCCGACGTCGTGGATAGTCGCGTGCTGCTGGTACGTCGCGACCCCGCCGTCCGGGGGATGGAGGCCACCGTCCGGCGCGCGCTGCGCGAGCTCGATCCCGGGCTGCCGTACGTGGACGTGCGCGTGCTGGGCGACGTGCTCAATCCCGAGATCCGCCCCTGGCGCCTCGGCGCCACGCTCTTCACCACGTTCGGGGTGGTCGCCATGCTCCTGGCCGCGCTCGGCCTCTACGCCGCCGTGGCCTACGCGGTCGCGCAGCGGACGCGCGAGATCGGCGTCCGCGTCGCCGTCGGTGCCACCGCCGGCAGCGTCGTCCGGCTCGTGCTCGGCGACGGGGCGCGCGTCGCGCTCATCGGCATCGCGGCGGGGCTGGGCCTCGCCCTGTTGGGGGCACCCTTCATCGCCGACCTGCTCTTCGACGTCTCGCCGCGCGACCCGCTCGTGCTCGCGAGTGTCGGGGGGGGTGTGCTGCTCGCGGCGCTCCTCGCCAGCCTGCTGCCCGCCCGCCGTGCGGCGCGGGTCGACCCGGTCACGGCCCTCCGCGCGGACTGAGAGGACCACGCCATGCCGACGGTTCCACCCTGGCGCCGCTACCTGCGCTTCTGGCGCCCCGACGTCGCCGCTGACATCGACGACGAGCTGCGGTTCCACTTCGAGGCACGCACGGCCGAGCTGCGCGCGCAGGGGCTCTCGCCCGAGGAGGCGCAGCGGCAGACGGCCGAGGAGTTCGGGGACGAGGTGGCGGTGCGCGCGCGACTGCGCGACATCGGTGATCGCATGGAGCGCCGGCGGGCGCGCTTCCTCTGGTGGGATGCGGCCCACGCCGACCTGCGGTACGCACTGCGCGGATTGAAGACGAATCCGCTGTTCACCGGCGCCGTGGTGCTGACGCTGGCGATCGGGATCGGCGCGACGACGACGATGTACGGGGTGATGCGCCGATTGCTCCTCCAGCCGCCCCCGGGCGTGAGCGCGCCGGAGCAGCTCTCGAAGCTCTTCCTGCGGTGGGAAGCGGCTGGCGTCAGCGCGCGCACGACGGACCGGTCGTCGTATCCGCTGTTCCAGGTGCTGCACGACCGGGCCACGACGCTCGCGGCCGCCGCGGCGTACCTGGACGGGCGGGAGGTCCGGGTCGGTCACGGGACCGAGGCGGAGATCGTGAGCGCGACGCTCGTCTCGGGCGACTTCTGGCGCGCGCTCGGCGTCCACGCCGCACTGGGTCGGCTCATGACCGCCGAGGAGGCGCACCCGGTCACGGGCGCACGGGTCGTGGTCCTCGGGCACGCCTTCTGGCAGCAGCGCTATGGCGGCGATCGCGCCGTCGTCGGCACGACCCTCGAGCTGCAGGGTACGCCGTATCGCATCATCGGCGTCGCGCCGCGCGGCTTTCGCGGCGTGGAGCACGCCGAGACGGCGCTGTGGCTGCCGCTCTTCGCATACGCCGACGCGCTCGCCGGCGGCCGCGAGTGGTACACGTTCGGCGGGGATGGCATCCTCGCCTACGTCGTGCGGCCGCGGCCCGGCGTCACCCAGGCGCAGGTAGCGGCAGATCTCTCCCGGCTGTTCCAGGGATTCGTCGAAGGCAGGCGCCGGCCCGGCGACGAGGCGCGGCCGGACGTGCGCACGCTGGTGCGTCTCGGCCCGGTGACGGGCGCGCTTGGCAGCGACATGACGCGCCGACCGGAAGCCACCGTCTCGGTGTGGCTGGTCGGCGTTGCCGCGGTGCTGCTCGTCATCGCCTGCGCGAACGTCGGTGGGTTGCTCCTGCTGCGCGCGATGCGCCGGCGGCGCGAGATCGCCGTGCGCCTCGCGCTCGGCATGAGCCGGCGCCGGCTCGCCGTGCTGCTCCTCGTCGAGAGCGGCATGCTCGCGCTTCTCGGCGGGCTGGCATCGGGGATCGTCGTGGTCTGGGGTGGCGTGTGGGTGCGCCGCGCCCTACTGACGACGATGGCGACCGAGAGCGCCGGACCCGACTGGCACGTGCTCGGGCTCGCGGTGGCCTGCACGATCGGCACGGCGCTCGTCACCGGGCTGGTGCCGGTGCTCCAGACGCGAGGGGATGCGACGGCCGGGCTGAAGGACGGGGGCCAACATGGCGCGACGCGCCGCTCACGGCTGCATCGCACGCTGCTCGTCGGCCAGACGGCGCTCTCCGTCGCCCTTCTCGTCGGCGCCGGGCTGTTCCTGCGCAGCCTGCACGAGATCGGGACGCTCGACCTGGGGCTCGATACGCGCAACGTGCTGGCCGTCGATGTGGACTTCACCGGCACCGGCCGCAGCCGGCGCGAGACGATGCCGTTCTTCGAGCGCGCGCTCGAGCGCCTCCGTGCGGTGCCTGGCGTGGAGCACGCGAGTCTCGCCATCAGTGCGCCACTCCACGGCGCTCGCGGATCGAGCATCCGCCCTCGCGGGGCGAGCGAGCCGTTCCGGGACGGCGACGAGTGGGTGAATTACGTCGCCGACGACTTCTTCGCGGCCACCGGCATGACCATCCTGGAGGGACGCGGCATCACCGCGGCCGATCGTTCGGGTCCACGCGTGGTCGTCGTGAACGAGGCGCTCGCGCGCGCGGCCTGGCCGGGCCGCTCGCCGATCGGCGACTGTGTGTACACCAGCGCCGCGAAGGACGTCTGCGCGGAGGTGGTCGGGGTGGTGAAGGACGCGCGCACCTTCGGCCTGCGTGAGGAGGAGCAGTGGCTCTGGTTCTACGCCCCGCTCCCGCCGGACGACGTGGACACTCGCGTGCTCCTCGTCCGCACCACGCCGGGTGTCACCGGCATGACGGCCACCCTCCGTCGCGCCCTGCAGGAGCTCGATCCGAACCTGCCCTACATCGAGATCCAGGTCCTCGGCGACGTGCTCGACCCGCAGATCCGTCCCTGGCGCCTCGGCGCGGCGCTGTTCACGACGTTCGGGGTGGTCGCCATGCTCCTGGCCGCGCTCGGCCTCTACGCCGCGGTGGCCTACGCGGTCGCGCAGCGGACGCGCGAGATCGGCGTCCGTGTCGCCGTCGGCGCCACCACTGGCAATGTCGTGGGCCTCGTGCTCGGCGACGGCGTCCGCATCGCTCTCGCCGGCATCGTTGCCGGGCTCGCGCTCGCCCTCCTCGGCGGACCGCTCATCGCCGACTTGCTCTTCGACGTCTCGCCGCGCGACCCGCTCGTCCTCGCCGGGGTCGGAGGCGGCGTGCTGCTCGCCGCGCTCCTCGCCAGCCTCCTCCCGGCGCGCCGCGCGGCGCGCGTCGACCCGGTGACCGCCCTGCGCGTGGACTGAGCGGATTCACACGATGCGACCGCCGTGTCCATTCACGCGCAGACGCGGAGGGCGCGGAGGAACGGCAGCTGATGGACGGCGAGTGGCGAGCGGCCGGCCGCGAGCGGTGAGCCACGAGCGAACGACGCTCGGGCCATCCGTACCACCGAGGCCAGCCA
>DASTRO010000315.1:0-11018 GCA_035761165.1 Gemmatimonadaceae bacterium
TGCCCCCGGAGGGATCGCCCTGCCGGGGCGACTCGGCCTGCGACTCGCGGCAGGCGACCAGTGCGCCGGCCGCCGCCGGCGCGACGATGGCCGTCAGGCCGGCCCGTCGCAGGAAGGCGCGGCGGCTGGTGGCGGTGGCGAGGGTGGTGCGGCCGGCGTCCGTGCTCGTGCTATCGTTCGGCATGCGATGCTCGCGTCAGCGTGTGGAGGGTCGTCCAGACTGCTGACGGGAAGCTAGGCCGAGCGGGGTGACGGCTCTGTCGGGTGCGGCCGGATCGTTTGAGGGAGAATCGCGCGGGGCGTGTCAGGGAGAGCCGGACACGCCCCGGGTGCGGCGTCAGTCCAGGTCGAGCGCGAGGTCGAGCGCCGGCGGGGAGTGGGTGAGCGCGCCGACGGAGATGCGATCGACCCCCGTCTCGGCGATCCGGCGCGCCGTGTGGAGCGTGACGCCCCCCGAGGCTTCGGTGATCGCCCGCCCCTTCGCCAACCGGACGCACTCGGCCATGAGCGCGGGCTCCATGTTGTCGAGCAGGACGATGTCGGCCCCGGCGGCGACGGCGGCCTCCACCTGCTCGCGCGTCTCGCACTCGATCTCGATCTCGGTGCCGGGCGGCGAGAGCTCGCGCGCCCGCTGCACGGCGAGGCGGATGTCGCCGTCCAGCGCGGCGAGGTGGTTGTCCTTCACCAGCACGGCACTGGCGAGGTCGAAGCGGTGGTTGACCCCACCGCCCGCACGCACGGCGTAGCGCTCCAGCTTTCGCCAGCCGGGCGTGGTCTTGCGCGTGTCGTAGATGCGCGCCCCGGTGCCCTGCACCGCGTCCACGAAGCGCCGCGTGTAGCTGGCCACGCCGGAGAGCCGCTGCAGGAAGTTGAGCGCCACCCGCTCGGCCGAGAGGAGGCCGCGGGCGTGGCCGCTGAGGAAGAGCACCGTCGTCCCCGGGGCGACGCGCGTGCCGTCCTCGGCGTCGATGCGGATCGTCACCTTGGGGTCGAGCTGCCGGAACGCCTCCACCGCCAGCGGCACCCCGGCCACGACGCCGGGCTCGCGCGCCACCAGTCGGCCGCGGGCGTGGCGGTCGGAGACGACGGTGGCCGCCGTCGTGAGGTCGTTGAAGGCGTTGTCCTCGTCCAGCGCCTCGCGCACCACCCGGCGGAGCTCGCCGTTGGAGAGCGGGAAGTGCGGGTCGATGACCGGCTCGGCGGCAGCGGCACTCTCCGGGGTGATGGTGCGCGGCGTCCGCCGGCGCTCGCGCCCCTCCCAGCCGCCCGATCCCATCGCCATGCCCGTCATTCGCCCGGGTCCTCGCTCACCGCCGGCGCGGGCGAGAGAGGGCGCTGGCCGCCGATGGCGACCATGCGCTCGATGGCGAGCCGGGCCCGGGCGGCCACGTCGGGCGGCACGGTGATGCGGTGCTCGAGATGCTCGAGCGAGCGCAGCACCTTGGGGAGGGTCGTCACCTTCATGTAGGCGCAGACGGCGGCCCGGTTGGCGGCGATGAAGCGCTTGTGCGGGTTGGCCTTCTGCAACCGGTGCAGGATCCCCGTCTCGGTGGCGACGATGAAGGTGTCGGCGTCGGAGATCTCGGGTCGGCGGATCATCCCCTCCGTGGAGAGGATCTGGACGCCCGTCGGATCCACCGCACCGGCCGAGACCGCCTCGACGACGCTGGTGGCGCAGCCGCACTCCGGGTGGATGAGGAACTCGGCACCCGGGTGCTCGGCCCGCTGGCGGCTGATGTGCTCGGGGTCGATGCCGGCGTGGACGTGGCACTCCCCCATCCAGACGTGGATGTTCTCGCGGCCCGTGGCCCGGCGCACGTGGGCGCCGAGGAACATGTCGGGGAGGAAGAGGATGTCGCGCTCGGGCGGGATGGCATTGATGACCTCGACCGCGTTCCCCGAGGTGCAGCAGTAGTCGCTCTCCGCCTTCACCTCGGCCGTCGTGTTGACGTAGGCGACGACGACGGCGCCGGGATGCTCGGCCTTCCAGGCGCGGAGCTGGTCGGCGTCGATGGTGGAGGCGAGGGAGCAGCCGGCGGCCAGGTCGGGGAGGAGGACGGTCTTCTGCGCCGAGAGGATGGCCGCCGTCTCCGCCATGAAGTGCACGCCGCAGAAGACGATGACCTCGGCGTCGGTGCGGGCCGCCTCGCGGCTCAGCCCCAGCGAGTCGCCCACGTAATCGGCGACGTCCTGCACCTCCGGGCGCTCGTAGTTGTGCGCCAGGATGACCGCGTTGCGCTCGCGGGCGAGGTCGCGGATGTCGTCCTGTAGCGCCCGCACCTCGGCGGGATCGAGCGCCGCGTGGGGATGGAGGGTGGTGGTCATGGGACGAAAGATAGTGGACGGCGAGCGCTCAGCGCTGAGCGCTCAGCGCTCAGGGTAACCCCCTCCGGCTGGCAAGTACTAGCCCGACTGAGGCCGTTACGCTGATCGCTGACCGCTGCTCGCTGACCGCTCACCATTCAATATGCCTCCCCTTCCACTTCCGCTTGGCGCGCGGGAAGTCGCCACGGAAGTGGCCGCCGCGCGATTCCTTGCGCAGCAGGGCGGCCTCGGCGATGAGACGGGCCGTCTGGACGATGTTGAGCTCCTCGGTCGCGCCCTCGGGCAGCCGCTGCTCGATCTCGACGAGGCGGGCGACGCAGGTGCGCAGCCCGCGTGCCGTGCGGACGATGCCGGCGTGCTCCCACATCACCGACCGCACGGCGTCGGCCGCCACCTGCGCGGCGCCACGGTCGGCGAGGGGGGGCACGGCCCAGCTCCCGCGGCGCGGCACGCCGGTGAGCCTGGGGGTCTCCAGGAGATCGCGGGCCACGCGCTCGGCGAAGACGAGCCCTTCCAGCAGCGAGTTGGAGGCCAGCCGGTTGGCGCCGTGCACGCCGGTGCGCGAGACCTCGCCGGCGGCGTAGAGGCGCGGCAGGCTGGAGCGGCCGGCGAGATCGGTGACGATGCCGCCCATCATGTAGTGCGCGGCCGGGGTGACCGGGATGAGCTCCGAGCCCGGATCGATGCCGCGCGCGCGGCAGAGCGCGGTGATCCCGGGGAAGCGCTCGGCGAAGCGGTCGCCCAGGTGGCGGGCGTCGAGGTACACCTTGTGGCCGCCGGCGCGCTCGCGGAAGATCTCGCGCGCCACGACGTCGCGCGGCGCCAGCTCGGCCAGCCGGTGGCGGGCGGGCATGAAGCGCTCGCCGCGGTCGTTGCGGAGCACCGCACCCTCCCCGCGCACGGCCTCGGAGATGAGCGCGAGCGGGTTCTCCGGCGTGTCGAGCGCGGTGGGGTGAAACTGCACGAACTCCATGTCGGCCAGCCGCGCGTCGGCGCGATGCGCGATGGCGAAGCCGTCGCCGGTGGCCACCTGGGGATTGGTGGTGTAGCGGTAGACCTGGCCGCAGCCGCCGGTCGCGAGGACCACGGCGTCGGCGATGAACTCCACCGCGCTCCCGGCGACGCTGGCGCGCACGCCGCAGACGCGCCCGGCGTCGCAGAGCAGGTCGAGGACGCGGGCCTTCTCGACGACGTCGATGTTGGCGCTCTCGCGCACGCGGGCGACCAGGGTGCGCGCCACTTCGGCCCCCGTCTGGTCGCCATGCGCATGGACGATGCGGTGCCGCGAGTGCGCGGCCTCCCTGCCGAGGCGGAAGCGCCCACTCGGCTCCAGGTCGAAGTCGGCGCCCGCGGTGTGCAGCTCGCGCACGCGCGCCGGACCCTCCTCGACGAGCACCTGGACCGCCTCGGCGTCGCAGAGCGCGGCGCCGGCGGCCAGGGTGTCCTCGCGATGCAGCTCGGGCGAGTCGCCGGCGCCGAGCGCGGCCGCGATCCCGCCCTGCGCGTAGGCGGTGGCGCTGTCGAAGAGGGAGCGCTTGGTGAGGAGCACGACCTCGTCGCGCTCGCTCGCCCGCCAGGCGGTGTGCAGCCCCGCCACCCCGCTGCCGACGACGAGGAAGCGCGTTCGGATGCGTTCGACCATGCGGGGAGAATAGCGGAACGGCGAGCGATGAGCGATGAGCGATCAGCGATGAGCGTAACGGCCCCGGGCTGGCCAGTAACCGCCGGTCCGAGGGTCTTCCCCTCGTCGCTCGCCGCTCGCCGCTCGCCGCTCGTTCCTCCCCCTTCCCTCCGCCCTTCCGGCCCGCGAAACTTCGCCCATGCGAAAGCTGTTGGTCGCCATCGGCGTGCTCCTGGCGGTGCACGTCGCCCTGCTCTTCGTGCATCCGCCCGGCGCTGCCCAGGCGCCGGTGGGGGACGCCCTGGACGTGGGCGTCGTCTTCGACGTCGGCGGGCGCGGCGACAAGTCGTTCAACGACGGCGCCTACCTGGGCGCGGAACGGGCCGAGCGCGAGCTGGGCGCGCGCGTGCGCTTCATCGAGCCCGGCGAGGGCTCCGACCGCGAGGCCGGGCTGCGGCTCCTCGCCGCCGAGGGGGTGGACCTCGTCATCGGCGTCGGCTTCATCTTCACCGACGACCTGACGCAGCTGGCGAGGGAGTACCCCAACACGGCCTTTGCGGGCGTCGACTACGCGCTCGCCACCGACTCCACCGGCCGCGTCATCCCCCCGCCGCCCAACCTGGCCGCGCTCAAGTTCCGCGAGGAGCAGGGTTCCTTTCTCGTGGGCGCGCTGGCCGCCCTCGTCTCGCAGCAGACGCAGATCGGCGACCGCCACTACACGCCGACCACGCGCATCGGCTTCGTCGGCGGCATGGACATCCCGCTCATCCACAAGTTCGAGGCGGGCTACCGCGCCGGGGTGGAGCACGTCTGCCCGGAGTGCACGGTGGTGGCGCAGTACGCCGGCGTGACGCCCGAGGCCTTCCGCAATCCGGGACGCGGCAAGGAGCTGGCGCTCAGCCAGTACCAGAGCGGGGTGAACGTGATCTTCCACGCCTCGGGCTCCACGGGGCTCGGCGTCTTCGAGGCGGCGCGCGCGACGGACAAGCTGGCGATCGGTGTGGACGCGGATCAGTACCAGGAGGCGCCCGGGCACGTGCTGACGTCGATGGTGAAGGGGGTGGACGCGGCCGTCTACGACGTCATCACGCGCGTGAAGAACGGCACCTTCACGGGCGGCATCTACGAGTTCGGCCTGGCCGAGAACGGCGTCGGCTACGTGTACGACGAGCACAACCGCGCGCTCATCCCCGACTCGGTACGCACGCGGCTGGAGGCGCTGAAGGACAGCATCGTCGCCGGAGAGATCCAGGTGCCCACGGAGCGACGGTGAGCGGCGAGTGGCGAGGATGGGGCCGGTGCGGGGCCGGGCTCCCGTCGGCGTGGGCCGGCCCCGCAGCGGCGGCGGTCGGGCGTCGGGCGTCGAGCGTCCAGGGGCGTCGAGCGTGAAGCGTACGGAGGGCGTGGATTCGATGCGGGTCGCGCCGAGGCCCAGGGGTATCGTGTCATTCGGGGGGGGGCCCCCCGCTGCGGGCTGTCGCGCCGACCCCTCGACGTGCACCGCCGTACGTCCCTCGACGCTGCACGCTCGACGCGCGAGCATCGCCGCTGAGCGGTCAGTCTCGACGCGAGGAGCGTCGCGCGAGCGAGGCAGCGCCGCCGCCCACGCATGGCGCCGATGACCAGCTCCCCGCCGCCCGCCATCGAGCTGATCGGCATCGACAAGTCGTTCGGCGCCGTGGCCGCCAATCGCGGTGCGACGCTCAGCGTGCCCGCGGGCGAGATCCACGCACTGGTGGGCGAGAACGGCGCCGGCAAGAGCACGCTGATGCGCGTGCTGAGCGGGATGTACGCGCCCGACGCCGGCACGATGCGCGTCCAGGGCCGCGACGTCACCGGCTGGAGCACGAGCGAGGCGATCGCCGCCGGCGTCGGCATGGTCCACCAGCACTTCATGCTGGTCCCCACCCTGACGGTGGCGGAGAACGTGGTGCTCGGACGCGAGCCGCGGCGCGGGCTGGGCTTCGACCGGGCGGCGGCCGAGCAGGCCGTGCGCGAGCTGGGCGAGCGCACGGGGCTGCGGGTGGCGCCGGAGCGGCTGGTCTCCGAGCTGAGCGTCGGCGAGGCGCAGCGTGTCGAGATCCTGAAGACGCTCTACCGCGGCGCGCGCATCCTCATCCTCGACGAGCCGACGGCGGTCCTCTCCCCGCCGGAGGTGGAGGAGCTCTGGCGCGTGCTGCGCCGGCTGCGCGACGAGGGCGGGACGGTGGTGCTCATCACGCACAAGCTGGACGAGGTGGTGGCGATCTCCGACGCCATCACGGTGATGCGTGCAGGGACGACGGTGGACCGGCTGCGCACCGCGGAGACGACGCCGGCGGCGATCGCGCGAGCGATGGTGGGGCGCGAGGTCAGGCTGGCGAGCACGGAGCTGGAGCTCGGCATCGGCGACCTGGCCGCCGGGGCGACGCCGGCAGCGATGGCCGACAGCGGGCCGACGGTGGCCGGCTCGCGCGCCGAGGCGGCGGGCGAGCGCGAGCGGCCGCCGGTGGGGGCGGGGACGGGACGGCAGCCGAACGAGCGCGCGGCCGACGCGGCGCGGGGGGCCCCCCCCGAAGACATGATTGCCGCGCCGCCCGCCCGCCGCGCCACCGAAGGCCCGCCCGTCGGCGCGAATCGCCGCACCGCCTCGCCGCCCGACGACCGCACGGCCTTCACCGCCGCCCTCGCGGTGCACGACCTGGTGGTCCACGCCCCCAATGGCCGGTGCGTCGTGGACCACGTCTCCTTCACCGTCGCCTCCGGAGAGATCCTGGGCATCGCCGGCGTGGAGGGGAACGGGCAGACGGCCCTCGTCGAGGCGATCGCCGGGCTGGCCGCCATCAGCGAGGGCCGCATCACCCTGCTCGCCCCCGACGGCCGTCAGCACGACGTCACCCCGCTCGGCGTGCGCGAGCGAGCGGACCTGGGGTTGTCGCACGTCCCCGAGGACCGCCACCACCGCGGGCTCGTGCTCGACTTCCCCGTTGCCGACAACCTCATCCTCGGCCGGCAGCACCACTTCACGCGCGGGCTCGCGCTGGACCGGGCGCGCATCGGCGAGAACGCGCGCGCCCAGGTCGCCGCCTTCGACATCCGCCCGCCGACGCCGGCGCTGCCCGCACGCGCGCTCTCCGGCGGCAACCAGCAGAAGATCGTCGTCGCGCGCGAGATGGGACGCGACTTCAGCGTCCTCCTGGCCGCGCAGCCCACCCGCGGCGTGGACGTCGGGGCGATCGAGTTCATCCACGCGCAACTGCGCGCCGCCGCCGCCGAGGGGAAGGCCGTGCTCCTCGTCTCCGCGGACCTGGCGGAGATCCTCGCCCTCGCCGATCGCGTGGCCGTGATGTACCGCGGCCGCTTCGCCACCGTCCTCCCCCGCGCGGAGGCCTCCCCCCACGTGCTCGGCCCCTACATGACCGGCGCCGCGTCGGTTCCCGCCGAATGACCTCGGGCACCGCGCCGGCCACCACCACCGCCGTGGCCACCGCCGCCGCCTCGGCCGAGACGCGCCGCGAGCTCCGGCGTGAGCGGCTCGAGGAGGCGATCCTCCCGCCGCTCGTCGCGCTCGCCCTGGCGCTCGTCATCGGCGACCTGCTCATCCTGGCCTTCGGCCAGTCGCCGGCCGCCGTCTACCGGCTGCTGCTCGAGGGGACGTGGGGGAACGCCTACGGCTTCGGCCAGGTGCTCTACAAGGCGACGACGCTCACCTGCACGGGGCTCTCGTTCGCCATCGCGGCGCGGGCCGGGCTGTTCAACATCGGCGCCGAGAGCCAGCTCGCGGCCGGGGGGTTCGCCGCCGGCGTCGTCGGGCTGGTGCTCCCCACCGGGATGCCGGGCATCCTCGCCATCCCCCTCCTCGTCCTCGCCGCGCTGGTCGGCGGGGGGATCGTGGGGGCGGTGCCGGGGGCGCTCCGGGCGCGCTTCGGGGCGAACGAGGTGATCGTCACGATCATGCTCAACTTCATCGTGCTCGCCCTGCTCAACTACGTGGTGGCGACGCACCTGCACGTCCCCGAGACGCTGCACACGCCGGAGATCGCGGCCGGCGCGGTCCCCCGCTTCGCCGACCTCAGCGACGTCTTCCGCGGTTCGGCGGCGAACCTGACGATCGTCCTCGTGGCCGCGGCGTGCCTGGCGCTCTGGTGGTATCTCTTTCGCACGCGCGGCGGCTACGAGCTGCGCGCCGCGGGGCTGCAGCCGGAAGCGGCCGAGTACGGGGGCGTGCGGGTGGGCGGCATGTGGATCCGCGCCTTCACCCTGGCCGGCGCGGTGGCCGGGCTGGGCGGCGTCAACTTCGTGCTCGGCTACAAGCAGTACTACGAGGAGGGGTTCGCCGGCGGCTCGGGCTTCCTCGGCATCGCCGTCGCGCTGGTGGGGCGCAACCACCCGCTCGGCGTGCCGCTGGCCGCGCTCCTCTTCGCCACGCTCTCGCAGGGAGGGCTGGCGGTGAACGCGCTCGTGCCGAAGCAGATGGTGGAGGTGCTGCAGGCCGTCGTCATCCTCGCGCTGGTGGCCTCGGTGCCCGAGGTGCGCCGCCTCCTGCGGCTGGCCCGGCGGGACGGGGCGGCATGACGGCGCTCGCCGTATTCGGCTTCCTGGCGCAGACGCTGCGCATCGCCGTGCCGTACTTCTTCGCGGCGGCCGGCGGCGTGCTCTCGGAGCGGGTGGGCGTGATCGCCCTCTCGCTGGAGGGCTACATGCTGACCGGCGCCTTCTGCACCGCGCTCGGCAGCTACTACAGCGGGAGCCCGTGGATCGGCCTGCTCGCCGGCGCCGCGGGCGGCATGCTGGCGGCGCTCCTGTTGGCCATCGCCTCGGTGCGCTTCAAGGCGGACAACGTTGTCAGCGGGATCGCCGTGAACCTGCTCGCCACGGGGGTCACGCGCTTCTTCCTGCGGCTGGCCTTCGACAGCTCCTCCAACTCGCCGCGCGTGCCCGGCTTCGGGGGCGACCTGGCCGGGTCCGGGCCGATCGCGACGCTGGCCAACCCGCTCGTCTGGAGTGGGCTCGTCTCGCTGCCGATCCTCGCCTGGGTGCTCTACCGCACGCCCTTCGGGCTGCGGGCGCGCGCCGTCGGGGAGCATCCGGCGGCGGCCGCCTCGCTGGGGGTGCCGGTGGCGCGGCTGCGCTACGCGGGGGTGCTCCTCTCCGGCGCGCTGGCCGGGCTGGGCGGCGCCTACCTGGCCACCGACCAGCACCAGTTCACCGATGGGATGACGGCCGGGCGCGGCTTCATCGCGCTGGCGGCGGTGATCTTCGGCCGCTGGGAGCCGCGGCGCGTGCTCCTCGCCTGCCTGCTCTTCGCCGCAGCCGAGACGCTGCAGATCCGCCTGCAGGGGCTGCAGCTCGTGCCGTCGCAGTTCGTCGAGATGATCCCCTACGTGCTCACCATCGTGGCGCTGGCCGGCGTGGTGGGACGCGCGGTGCCGCCGGCGGCGCTGGGGAAGATGGAATGAGACGAGGCCCGGACGGCCGGCTGGTCGTCCTTATGATCACGGCGTTCGTGGACATGGTGGGTCTCCTCATGGTGATCCCCCTGCTCCCCTTCTACGCCACCGATCTGGGGGCCAGCGGCTTCGTCGTCACCCTGCTCGTCGCCTCCTTCTCGGTGGCGCAGCTCGTCAGCGCACCGCTCTGGGGGCGCTTCTCCGACCGCTACGGGCGCCGCCCGGCGCTGCTGGTGGGGCTCACCGCGTCGGCGGTGGCGTACGTCATCTTCGCCTACGCGGACTCCCTCTGGCTGCTCCTGCTCTCGCGGCTGGTGCAGGGGGCGGGGGGCGGCACGACCGGGGTGGTGCAGGCCTACGTGGCCGACACGAGCGCGCCGGAGAACCGGGCGAAGAGCCTCGGCTGGCTCTCCGCCGCCACCAATCTCGGCGTGGCCATCGGCCCCGTGCTCGGCTCCGGGACGATGGCGTTCGGGCGCCCGGCGCCGGGGCTGGTGGCGGCCGCGCTCTGCCTCGTCAACATCCTCTTCGCGGCGCGCTTCCTCACCGAGTCGCACGACGTGGCCGGCGGCCGCGGGCAACCGCGGGTGCGCCGCTCGGGCGAGGCGCTGCTGCGCGTCCTCTCGCACCCCGGCGACGCGGCGTCGCGCCTCGTCTGGATCTACGCCGTGGCCATCGGCGCCTTCCAGAGCACCAACGCCGTGCTGGCGCTCTTCCTGGCCGCGCGCTTCGGCGTCACCGAGCAGACGATCGGCTTCTTCTTCACCTACATCGGCGTCCTCTCGGTGCTCTCGCGCGCCGTGGTGCTGGGGCGCATGGTGGACCACTTCGGCGAGCTGCGGCTGAGTCGCATCGGCACGACGCTGCTCGCCCTCGGGCTGCTCATGCTCCCGCTGACGCGCGACTTCGTGACGCTGGCCATCGCCGTCGCCCTGCTGCCGCTGGGCACGGCGTTCACCTTCCCGTGCGTTACGGCGCTGCTCTCGCGCGTCATCTCGCCGCGCGAGCGCGGGCTGTACATGGGCGTGCAGCAGACCTTCGGCGGGATCACGCGCTCCGTGCTGCCGGCGGCCTTCGGGCTCGCCTACGACCACATCTGGATCGGGGCCCCGTTCTGGATCGGTAGCGCACTGGTGGCCGCCACGCTGCTGCTGAGCATGCGCATCCCGCAGCAGGCGGCGGCGCCCGAGTCGGCGGTGGTGGAGGCGAAGGGATAGACGACGGCCGCGGAGGATTCCTCCGCGGCCGTCGTCGCGATCCGACCGTCCGGCGAGGCGCCGGCGAGGCGCCGGCGCGGGGTCGGCCTGGCGGGCCGAGGATCAGTCCTGGCTCGGGCGCCCCGGCTCGCTCGCCAGCACCGCGCGCGCGATCTCGACCATCGGGACCGAATTGTCCTGGCTGGTGCGCCGGAGCACCGAGTACGCCTCCTCCTCGGATGCGCCGGTGCGGCGCATGAGGATCCCCTTGGCCCGCTCGATCACCTTGCGGTTCTCGAGCTGCCGCCGTGCCTCGGCGGCCTCGCGCTGCGCCCGCGCCAGCTCGCGGCTGCGCGCCCGGGCCAGGCGCACGGTGGCGTCCACCACGGCGGGGGGCACGGGCTGCGGCAGGTAGGCCAGCGCCGCCATGACCGCGGTCGCGTCGTC
>DASTRO010000316.1:0-20658 GCA_035761165.1 Gemmatimonadaceae bacterium
CTCGCCGAACTTGGCCGCGATGATGTCGGCGAGCGCGCCGATGGCGGCGTCCTCGTCGGGTCCGTGGGCGCGGAGGGTGAGCGTCGCGCCGCATTCGGCGGCGAGCATCATCACGCCCATGATGCTCTTGCCGTTGACCTCCAGGTCGTCGCGAACGATGGTGACCTCGCTCGCGAAGCGGGACGCGGCGCGGACGATCTCCGCGGCCGGCCGGGCGTGGAGGCCGTTCTTGTTGAGGATCTGGACGGAGCGTTCCGCCATTATGCGATGACCGAGATGAGGACGAAGAGCGCGAGCGCGGGCAGCGCCAGCCGCCAGCCCTGCCAGCGGCCCTGCACGCGCACGAAGAGCAGCCCGATGAGCACCGCGCCGCCCATCGCCACGCCGAGCGAGGCCCAGTGGGCGGATCCGAGCACCCGACCGAGCGCGATCGGGAGCGCCAGCCCCGCGGCCGCGGCCCCCACCTGGCCCAGATACTCGGGCCCGGCCTGCAGCCACGGCGCGGCGAGCGCCGACGCGACCTGGAGCCCCCGGGTGAGCCCGACGTGGAGCGCCCAGGCGCGCAGGGCCAGGTGGCCGGCATTGTAGAGCCCGAGGAAGAGCACCACGACCGGCACGGGCCCGGCGCCGAGCGCCCAGGCGATGATCGCCAGCAGGGAGCAGAGCGGCAGCCAGGCGGCCCACACCAGCCGGTCGCCACAGCTGCCGAGCGGGCCGCAGACGGCGGTGCGGAAGCGCTCGATGCGCGCCGGCGGCTCACCGTCGAGCTCGGCGCGAGCGAGCGCCCCGACCGCCACCGCCGCGAGGTACGGGTGGGCGTTGAAGTAGCGGCTCTGCCGCGCCATCGCCGCCCGGTACGCCGCGCCGCCGCGACCGCCCGGCAGCTGCTTGAGTGCCGGCTCCATGCAGAAGGCCAGCCCGTTGCCCAGCATCGTCTCGTAGTTCCAGGCACCCTGAATGGCGAGCAGGCGCAGGAACATGTCGAGCCGCGCGAGCAGCGGCAGGGTGGGCGCGGGGGTGGCCCCGGTGGCGGAGCGGGGCGCACTCATACGACGCGCAGCAGCAGGATGACGGTGCCACCGAGCAGCCCGGCGACGAAGAGCTGGCGCGCCCGCCGGACGGCATGGAACAGCTTCCACGCCGCCCCGGCCGCCACCGCCCCGACGGCCATCACGACCGCCACGCGCGAGAGTGGCTCGGGCAGGCTCCACCGCGCCAGCACCAGCGCGGCGAGCGGCTGGAGGAGCCAGACGGCGAGGAGTGTCAGCAGGGCGCCGCGCACCAGGTCGGCCGTCATTCCGAGGAGCTGCAGGCCGACGACCGTCCGTCCGGAGCCGTGCTCCAGCGCCTGCCCCCGCGCGTGCGCGAGGCGGGCGTTGAGGCGGCGCAGCCAGACCATCGTGCGCCCGCCGATGCCGGCCGTCAGCAGCGCCGCCACGACGGCCACGAGCAGGGCTCCGGCGCGCTCGCCGGGCTGCGACGCGAACACCACCCCACCCACCACCGCGGCCGAGCCCCACTCCGGATAGCGCGAGGCGCCGAAGGGGAGCGTCTCGATGGCCACCAGCTCCAGCGTCGCGCCGACCAGCAGTCCGGCGGCCGGTGCGCCGACCAGCGCGCCGGCCAGCGTGGCGGCGACGATCGGCCGGGACACCATGGCCTGCGGGAAGCTGACCACGTCCAGGCCGAGGACCGCGCCGAGCAGCGCGACCGGCAGCAGGTCGATGAACGACGGCAGCACCACGTCAGCCCTCTCCATGCGCGGCCAGTACCTCGTCGAGCGGCACGACGCGCGCCGCGGGCACGTCCTGCGCCGTCACCGTGACCCCGCGCCGCTGCAGCGCCCGCAACGCCTCCGCTTCCTCGTCGCTCAGGAACACGTAGCGCAGCCGCTGTGCCCGGCCGGCGCGGTGATGGATGCCGCCCAGGTTCACGGCCGGGATCTCGGCGGCCTCCGCCAGCCGGCGCATCGTGTCGATGTCGGCCGTGAGGAGGATGCCGCGCCGCCGGTCCGCACGGTAGCGAGGGAGCGCCTCGGCCGCCGAGGCGACCGACTCGAAGTTCACCGTCATCCCCGGCGGCACCCCCATCCGGTAGAGCTCCTGCTCCCAGTCGCTGGCGGCCACCTCGTCGTCGACGAGAACGAGGAAGGCGATGTCGAGCGGCTGGCCCCAGCCGACCACCACCTGCCCGTGGATCAGGCGGTCGTCGATCCGGTAGAGCTCAATGCCCATGCTCGCCCCCGGCGACCGTCATCGCGCCCCGCCCACGCTCCACCGCCCCGCGTGCCGCCTCGTCCACCGGGGCGTCCTCGTGGAAGGCGCAGTCCAGCAGCATCGGCAGGCTGACGCCGGTGACGAGCACGACGGAGGGCTCGGTGCGCTGCACGCGCCGCGCAGCGATCGTCCAGCTCCCGCCCGGCAGATCGGTGAAGACGAGGCGCGCGCCGGTGCGCGCCAGCGCCTCGCGCAGCGTGGCCTCCAGCTGCTCGCCGCCCAGGCCGCGATTGCTGAGTGGCAGGAAGAGCGACCCGCGCCCGGTGATCTGGGCGACCGCGGAGACCAGCCCGGCGGCGAGGTCGCCGTGGCCGGCGACGATCCCGCAGACCGGGTCCCGCGCCGCGTCCCGATCGGATCCGGCGCCCTCCCCCACGCCGCCGGCAGCGGAGCTGGCGGGCCCCTGCCCCTCCCCCTCACTCATCGTCTTCCTGCAGGTAGCGGCGGACATCGGCCGCCTGGCGCATGCGGCTGATGAGCCGCTGGTTGAACGACTCGGCCGTGTTCACGCCGCTGTAGGCCAGGAGGTGGTTGAGGGCGATGACCTCGGCGATCACCGTGATGTTCTTGCCGGGGTTGAGCGGCACGCGAATGCGCGGCAGCTGGACGTCGAGGATCTCGGTGGTGTCGGTGTCGAGGCCGGTGCGCTCGACGACGGCGTCCTGATCCCACGGCTCCAGGTGCACGATGACCTCGATGCGCTTCTGCTGCCGGACGGCGCGCACGCCGAAGATGGCCGGCACGTCCACCAGGCCGACGCCGCGGATCTCCATGTGGTGGCGCTGCAGCTCGTGTCCGCGGCCGATGATGATGTCGTTGCCGCGGCGCCGGCAGAGCACGAGGTCGTCGGCCACCAGGCGGTGGCCGCGCTCCACCAGGTCGAGCACGCACTCCGACTTGCCGATCCCGCTCTGGCCGGTGAAGAAGAGGCCGACGCCGAAGACGTCGGCCAGCGAGCCGTGGAGCGTGGTGGCCGGCGCGAACTCGTCCTCCAGGAAGGGCTTCAGACGCCGGTAGAACTCGTTGGTCTTGAGCGCCGTGCGCAGGATCGGTACGCCGTTGCGGACGGCCAGCTCCTCCAGCCCGCGCGGCAGCTCCTGCGCCTTGGTGACGATGACGCAGGGGAAGGTGAAGGAGAAGTAGCGCTCCAGGTTGCACCAGCGCTCCTCGTCGGAGAGCGAGAACAGGTAGCTGATCTCCGTCTCGCCCAACACCTGAAGGCGGGTGCCGGTGAAGCGCTCGGTATAGCCGGCGAGGACGAGGCCAGGGCTGTGCGCCTCGCTGCTGGTGATCGGCCGGTCGAGGCCGTAGTCACCGGTCACCTGCTCGAGCTGCAGCAGGGCGCGCATGCGCTCGAACAGGCGACCGACGGTGAGGGAGGGACTCACGCGCTGAAGGCGGGTTTGAGCGGGTTGATGCGGCGCGGGCGCTTGGGATCGCGGGTCTGGGCGTCCAGGCGGGCCATGGCGGCGCTGAGCGCCGTGGTGAAGCGGGGACCCTCGCCGACGGCGCGGACGTCGCGGTGCCGCGGCTGGTGCAGCACGATCTCGACGCGGCGGGTCGGGCCGTCCACCTCGAAGCAGACGACGGCGTCGACGGCGCGGGCGAGGCGCGCGGCCGCCTTCTCGACGCGGCGAGCGGCGCGATCGCGCAGGAACTGCGAGACGGTGGCGTGGTGCGATTGGAAGATGATGTCCACCGGTGCTACCCTCCTTGTGCTACGAGCGACGTCAGATGGGCGGCGGTCTCGCCGGCCGCACGCTCCCAGGTGAAGCTCTCGGCGAACCGCCGGCCGCTCGCGCCGAGGGTGGCGACGAGGTCCGGCGCGGCCGCCAGCCGCTCCATGGCGGCGGCGAGGGCGGCGATGTCGCCGTGGGGTACGAGGAAGCCGGTCTCGCCGTCGCGCACCGACTCCCGTAGCCCGGGCGAGCGCGACGCGATGGCCGGCGTTCCACAGGCCGCCGCTTCGAGGTTCGTGATGCCCCAGCCCTCCTTCGGCGAGGTGAAGCAGAGCGCCCAGGCCCGCCGCAGCAGGGCGAGCTTCTCGGACTCGCTGACGAATCCAAGAAACCGCACGCGCTCACCGAGGTCAAGCGAATTCGCCAGCCGCTCCAGCTCCGGCCGGTAGTCCCCCGTGCCGGCGATCTCGAGCCGGGCGGCGGGGTGCGCCAGGCGAGCGAACGCACGCAGGATGAGGTCCACGCCCTTGTAGCGCTTGAGGCGGCCAAGGTAGGCGAAGAGCGGCGTGGCGGCGCGGGCCGCCGGCTCCGGCGTGTAGTGCGCGGCGTCGATCCCGGGGTAGATCACCCGCACGTCGCCTCGCGGGATGCCGCGCGCGGCGAGGTCGTCGGCGGTGCTCTCGCTGATCGCCTCGAAGGGGATCCCCCGGTACCAGTGCGGCAGGGGCCGCTCGGCCGCCCAGACCGCGGCCGCCACCGGCCACGGGGCCTCCTGGAAGACGGTGGAGCCGAAGAGGTGCGGGACGAGGGCGACCGTGGTACGCACCCCCCAGCGCGGCGTGGTCAGCGGGACCTTGTTGATGTCCTCGACCAGCGCGTCCCACCGCTCGGAGGCCAGCCTGCGCCGGAAGTAGCGGCGCGCCAGGAAGGGGAAGGTGTAGCGCGTGCCGACGCGGTGCACGTGCATGCCGTCGAGCTCCACGCGCGGCTCGGCGCCGGGCCAGCCGCCGCAGAGGAGCGTGACGTCGTGACCGGTGCGCGCCAGGCGGCCGAAGATCTCGTGCAGGTGGATCTCGGCGCCGCCGGCCTGCGGGTTCTCCCGGTCCTGCCAGTTGACGAGGAGGAGTCTCAGAGCTTGCCCATCCGACGCGCCAGGGCGTCCAGCACGCCGTTCACGAACTTGGCGCTGGCCACGCTGCCGTAGCGCTCGGCCAGCCGCACCGCCTCCTTGATGACGACCCGTGGCGGCGTGTCGCCGCGCGCCAGCTCGGCGGCCGCGAGCCGCAGCACGGAGCGCTCGATGGCGCCCAGCCGCTCGAGGCGCCAGTTGCTCGTCACCTCGGCGATGTCGCGGTCCAGCGCCGGGCCGTCGGCGATGATGCCGCGCACGAGCAGCCCGGCGAGGCGGCGCTCCTCGGGCGGCACGGCGAGGTCGTCCCACACCTCGTCCGCCACGCGCTCGAGCTCGCGGCCGCCGCGCATGTCCCACGCGTAGAGCGCCTGCAGCGCGCGGGCGCGGGCCCGCGACTCAAGCCGCGTCGCCATCGTCCTCCGCCCCGCCGCAGCCCGTGTCGTCGTCCTCGGCAGCCTGCATCAGGTCGAGGCGCTCGAAGAGGTCCACCATCTCGAGCGTGGCGACAGCGGCGTCCCAGCCCTTGTTGCCATGCGCGCCGCCGGCGCGCGCCTCGGCCTGCGCCATGTCGTCGCAGGTGAGCAGGCCGAGCCCCACCGGCACCTCGTAGTCGGCGCCGGCCTGCGCCAGGCCGCGCGCCGCCTCCCCGGCCACGTAGTCGAAGTGCGGCGTCTCGCCGCGCACCACCGCACCGACGGCGACGATGCCGTCGTAACGCTCGCTGGCGAGGGCGCGCCGCACGGCCGACGGCAGCTCCCAGGCGCCCGGCACCCAGAGCACGTCGACGTCGTCGAAGGCGACACCGTGCCGGACGAGCGCGTCCACCGCCCCCTCGGCGAGGGCGCGCGTGACGTGCTCGTTGAAGCGGCTGGCGACGACGGCGAAGCGGCGGCCGCGGCCGTCGGGAGACCCGGAGAACTCAGGCATACGGGGGGTGGGATGTGGCGTGCGGACGCGCGGCGATCCGCCTCACGCGTCGATCACGACGCGATGAGGTGGCCGAGCTTGGCCCGCTTGGTCGTCAGGTAGGCGGCGTTCTCCGCGTTCGTCGGCGCGATGATGCGCACGCCGTCGGTGATGCGGAGGCCGTAGCCCTCCAGCCCCACCAGCTTGCGCGGGTTGTTGGTCAGGACGCGGATGGAGCGCAGCCCCAGGTCGAGCAGGATCTGCGCACCGATGCCGTAGTTGCGGAGGTCGGGCTTGAAGCCGAGCTGCTCGTTGGCCTCCACCGTGTCGGCCCCGGCGTCCTGGATCTCGTAGGCCTTGAGCTTGTTGAGCAGGCCGATCCCGCGCCCCTCCTGGTCCAGGTAGACGACGACGCCCCGCCCCTCCTTGGCGATCATGTCCATGGCGGCGTGGAGCTGCCAGCCACAGTCGCAGCGCAGCGAGTGGAAGACGTCGCCGGTGAGGCACTTGGAGTGCATGCGCACGAGCACGTCCTCGCCCTCGGCCACGTCGCCGTAGACCAGGGCGACGTGCTCGTGGCTGTCCACGTCGTTCCGGTAGCCGACGATGCGCCACTCGCCGAAGTCGGTGGGCAGGCGCGCCTCGGCCACGCGGTGCACCAGCCGCTCGTGCTGCAGGCGATGGGCGACGAGCTGCGCGACGGTGATGAAGGTGATGCCGTGCGCCTCGGCGAAGCGCTCGAGCTCCGGACGGCGCGCGGCGGTGCCGTCCTCGTTCAGCAGCTCGCAGATGACGCCGGCCGGCGTGAGCCCGGCCAGGCGCATCAGGTCCACGGCGGCCTCGGTGTGGCCCACGCGCTGCAGCACGCCGCCGTCGCGCGCGCGCAGCGGGTGCACGTGTCCCGGGCGGCGCAGGTCGGCGGGCACGGTGGCCGGATCCACGGCGACGCGGATCGTGGTCGCGCGGTCCGCGGCGCTGATGCCGGTGGTGACGCCGAAGCGCGGCGCGGCGTCGATGCTCACCGTGAACGCGGTGCGCATCGCCTCCGTATTGTCGTCGGACATCGCGGCCAGCCCCAGCTGATCGGCACGCTCGTTGGTGAGGGCGAGGCAGATCATCCCCTTCGCCTTCAACATGAAGTTGAGCATCTCCGGCGTGATCAGCTCCGCCGCGCAGATGAGGTCGCCCTCGTTCTCGCGATCCTCGTCGTCCGCGACCAGCACGAAGCGGCCGTGGCGCAGGTCGTCGATGGCTTGCTGTACGGTTCCGAAAGGCATGGGTCGATCCTACGAGAGCGCGGCGATGTGTGGCGCGACCAGGGCGCGGACGTACTTGCCGACGACGTCACCCTCCACGTGCACGCGGTCCCCCGCGCGCAGCTCGTCCAGGGTGGTGTGGGCGAGCGTGTGGTCGATGAGGGAGAGCTGCACGACGCCGGGCGCCGGCAGCGCGTTGACGGTGAGGCTGACGCCATCCACGGCGAGCCCGCCGTGCGGCACCATGAGCTCGAACAGTTCGGGCGCCACGGCCACGTCCACGAGCCGGGCGTCCCCGCCCTGCTCTACACGCTGCACCAGGCCGACCCCATCCACGTGCCCCTGCACGATGTGCCCGCCCAGCCGGTCACCGACGCGCAGCGCGCGCTCGAGGTTCACGCGGCGGCCGGCGCGCCAGTCGGCGATCGTGGTGCGTCCGAGCGTCGTCTCGACCGCGGCACAGGCGAACCAGCCCGGACCGCCCTCCCGCACGGTGAGGCAGACGCCGTTCACCGCGATGCTCTCGCCGACGACGATCCCCTCGTAGGGGCAGCGCACGACGAGCTCGCGCCCGGCGGGGGAATCGCTCACCCGCTCGAGGGTGCCGACGGCGTCGATGAGGCCGGTGAACATCAGGGTTCGTCGAGGGCGTAGACGGTCATCAGGTCGTCGGCGAGGGCCCGCCGCGACAGCACGCGCAGCCGCCGCGCCTCGCGCACGGTGCGCGCCGGCGCCGTGGCGAACGCCGGCAGCGCGCCGGCTCCGAGCAGGAGCGGCGCCTGAAAAATAACGAGCCGGTCCACGAGGCGGCGATCGAGCAGCGCACCGGCCAGCGCCGCGCCTCCCTCGACGAGCAGCGACCGGACGTCGCGCACGGCCAGGGCGCGCATCGCCTCGTCCAGCGTCGCCGCCGCCAGCACCTCCACCCCGGCCGCCCGCAGGGCGCTCGCCCGCGCCGTGTCGTCGCGTGCGGCGAGCACCAGCGTCGGGACGTCGTGCGCCGTGCGCACGAGTCGCGAGGTCAGTGGCAGGCGTGCCTCGCGATCGAAGACGACGCGGCGCGGCGGCACGCGCGGCGCGCGCACGCCGCGCACGGTGAGCGCCGGGTCGTCGGCCAGCGCGGTGCCGATGCCGACCGCCACCGCATCGGCGGCGGCGCGGAGGCGGTGCACCTGCCGCCGGGAGGCCGGCGAGGTGAGCCAGCCCGGCCGGCGCGTGTGATCGGCGATCGCCCCGTCGACGGAGAGGGCGAGCTTGAGCGTCACCCACGGGCGGTCGGCCCGGAAGCGGAAGAAGAACGGCGGGTCGAGCTCGCGGGCCGCCGCCTCCTCCACCCCCGCTTCGACCCGCACACCGGCGGCCGCCAGGCGGGCCAGCCCGCCAGCGGCCGCGGGGTTGGGATCGCGCGCCGCGACGATGACGCGCGCGATCCCGTTCCGCAGGATCGCATCGGTACACGGCGGCGTCTTGCCGTGGTGCGCGCAGGGCTCGAGCGTGACGTAGAGCGTGGCGCCGCGCGCCAGCTCGCCGGCGGCGGCGAGCGCCACCACCTCGGCGTGCGGTCCGCCGTACTCGGCGTGCCATCCCTCGCCCACGATCCGCCCGTCGCGGACGACGACGGCGCCCACCATCGGGTTGGGCGCCGTCCGTCCCCAGCCGCGGCGCGCCAGGGCGAGCGCGCGCCGCATGTAGGCCCGGTCGCGCCGGGCCGCCGCGTCGTCCGTCGCGCCGCCGGCGCTCACGCCATCAGAAGCCGACGCGCAGCCCCACGGAGCCGTAGAGGCGCGGCTCGGTCGGCGACGTCCCGGCGAAGCTGTTGAAGGTGGGGGCGTCGTCCCCCCACACGCGCCCCACCTCGACCACCAGGCGCAGCACGGCGAGGTTCATCGCCAGGTTGGCGAAGGCGTTCGTGCGCGTCAGCTTCTGCGAGAAGTCGGCCGGCGTCGTGGTGCGGTACGGCCCCCCGATGTCGTTCACCACCGCCGCCACGTCGGCGTGCGAGTCGTAGCGGTCCTGGCCGATGCCGGCCGAGAGCCCGAAGGCGAAGAAGTTCTTGCCAGCCACCAGCCGCCAGGAGTCGGTCGTCAGCTTGGCGTCGCCGACGAGCAGGGAGTCGTCATCTACGAAGGCGTCCACCGCCACCTCCGGTAGCGACCGGCGCAGGTACGTCACGGACACGCCCGGCGCCATCGCGGTCTCCTGCAGCAGGCCGACGCGTGCGCCGTAACCGAAGGTGAACTGGCCCTCCGGCGTGCGCACGCTCACCCCGTCGCCGTCCACCTCGGGCACCCAGGAGCCGCTGACCAGCAGGTCGATGCCCCCGATGCTGGTGAGCCCGACCGGCACGCCGCCGAAGATGCCGAGGGCGAGATCCACCTGCGGCAGCGCCACCCACTGATCCTGCACCTCGTACGTCTCGCTCTGCGGTCCGGCGATGCTCACCCCGGTGCCGCTCAGATCGGGGAGCTCGCCGCGCAGCCCGGTGGCCCGCACCCCGAGTGTGAAGTGCCCCACCCCGCCCAGGTTGCCCGTCTGGCCGAGCGTCGCGTTGCCACCGGCGAGCGACGCACTGAGCTGCGGCGCGACGAAGGCGAAGAGGTCCGCCGCCTTCTGGCAGGCGTCCTGAAGCGGCAGCGGCTGATCCATGCACGACGCCGACTGCGCCTGCAGCGGGAGCGCCATCATCGCGCCCAGTGCCACGGCCGCGGCGGCGCGGGCGATCATCCGTACTCCGATCCGATCAGACATGCGAAGGCTCATGCTCGTGCTCCTCGGGATGGTCGGCCGCCGCCTCGTGCGACGGCCGCGCTAGGCGAGCCGCACCTGCCCCGAGCCGTCGACGACGTCCCCGAGCACCCACGCGGGAACGTCGGCCGCCTGCGCGGCAGCGACGACGGCGTCGGCGTCCGCCGGCTCGCAGAGCGCCACCATACCGACGCCCATATTGAAGGCGCGAAACATCTCGGCAGGATCCACGCCCCCCGCCTCGCCGAGCACGCGGAAGAGGTTCGGCACCTGCCAGCTGTCGAGCCGCACGCGCGCGTCGAGATCGGCGGGCAGGGCGCGATCGAGGTTGCCCGGCAGGCCGCCGCCGGTGATGTGCGCCAGCGCGTGCAGCCGCCCGAGCACCGGGCGGAGCGCCGCCAGGTAGGAGCGGTGCACGCGGAGCAGCACGTCCGCCATCGGTGCCTCCTCGCCCGGGAACGGGTCGGCGGGGCCGAGGCGCAGCCGCTCGGCGACGATGCGGCGGGCCAGCGAGTAGCCGTTGGTGTGCAGCCCGCTGCTGGCCAGCGCGACCAGCGCGTCGCCCCGGCGCACGCGCTCGCGGCCGAGCACGCGCTGCTCCTCCACGCAGCCCACCAGGAAGCCGGCGAGGTCGTAATCGGGGGGCGTGTAGACGCCCGGCATCTCCGCCGTCTCACCGCCGATGAGCGCGCAGCCGTTCTCCCGGCACCCGGCCGCGACGCCGGCCACGACCTGCTCCACCACCGCCGGATCGAGCACGCCGAAGGCCACGTAGTCCAGGAAGAAGAGCGGCTCGGCGCCCTGCACCAGCACGTCGTTGACGCAGTGGTTCACCAGGTCGTGCCCGATGGTGTCGTGCCGGCCGGCCTCGATCGCCACGCGGATCTTGGTGCCGACGCCGTCGGCGCTCGCCACGAGCAGCGGCCGCGCGAGCCCCTCGGGCAGCCGGAACATGCCGCCGAAGCCGCCGAAGGCGCCGCGCGCACCGGCGGTGAGCGTGGATTCCACCAGCCGCCGGATGCGCGACTTCGCGTCGTCGGCCGCGTCGATGTCGACGCCGGCGGCGCGATAGTCGAGAGGGGCGCTCATCCGGCGGTCCCGCTGCCCGCCGTCACCGCCTCGGCCTCGTCCATCTCGATGTCGAAGGCGACGAGCCGCTGGAAGTCGCGCACGCGGCGGCGGATGGCGCGCCCGTCCAGCTCGAGCAGGCGCTCGACCGAGAAGCGCTCCACGGCGAAGGAGCCCATGGCGGAGCCGAAGACGACGGCGCGTCGCATGTTGGCCTCGCTGAGGTCGCCCGTGCTGGCCAGGTAGCCCATGAAGCCGCCGGCGAAGGAGTCGCCGGCGCCGGTGGGATCGAACACCGACTCCAGCGGGTAGGCCGGGGCGAAGAAGACGGACTCGCGCGTGAACATGAAGGCGCCGTGCTCGCCCTTCTTGATGACCACGTGCTGCGGCCCGCGATCCATGATCCACCGCGCCGCCCGCACGAGGTTCGTCTGCTCGGTGAGCTGGCGCGCCTCGGCGTCGTTGAGCGTGATCAGGTCCACGCGCTCGAGGAGCGCCAGCAGGTCCGGCCGGCGGCTCTCGATCCAGAAGTTCATCGTGTCGCAGGCCACCAGCTTGGGGCGCTCGACCTGCGAGAGCACGTCGAGCTGCAGCCGCGGGTCGATGTTGGCCAGGAAGACGAAGGGCGCCTTCCGGAACTGCTCGGGGATGCTCGGCCGGAAATGCGAGAACACGCCGAGGTGCGTCTCCAGCGTCTCGGCGGTGTTCAGGTCGTGCCGGTAGCGGCCGCGCCAGCGGAAGCTCGCTCCCTCCTCGCGCTGCAGCCCCGCCAGGTCCACGCGCCGCTCGGCCAGCGCCTGCAGGCGATCGACCGGATAGTCGTCGCCCACGACGCCGACGAGCTGCACGGGGGTGAGGTGGCTGGCCGAGGCGGAGAAGTAGGTGGCCGAGCCGCCGATCACCTCATCGGCTTTGCCGAAGGGAGTCTCGACGGAATCGAGGGCGACGGAGCCGACGACGAGGACGGACATGGCTGGACGGGTCTGGTGCAGGGAGGATTCAGCGGACCGAAGACGGCTGCCGGGTGGTGAAGACCAGGGAGCAGGAAACAGGGAGCAGGACGCGGGAAGTCGGAACGCAGTTCGCAGTTGCATCCTGCTCCCGGCTCCCGGCTCCCCGGTCCATCAGTCAGTTCACATCCGCTCCGGCGCGCGGATTCCCAACAGGCCGAGGCCGTTGCGCAGCACGATCTGTGCGCCGCGGGCCAGCGCGAGCCGCGCCTGCGTCACCGCCTCGGGCTCGCCGAGCACGTGGTACTTGTGGTACCAGCCGTGTACCTGACGCGCCAGCTCGAGCAGCCAGTTGGCCACGCGGTGCGGCTCCAGCGACTCGGCGGCGCCGGCCACCATGCGCGGATAGTCGGCGAGCGCCTTCAGCAGTTCCTGCTCCTCGGGAGCCGAGAGCGGTGACAGGTCGATGCCGTCGACCGCGAAGCGCTCGGCATCCACCTCGCCCACACGGAAGATCCCGCTGAGGCGGGCGTGCGCCATCTGGATGTAGTAGACCGGATTCTCCTCCGACTGCGCGCGGGCCAGGTCGACGTCGAAGACGAGCTGCGAGTCGCCCTTGCGCATGAGGAAGAAGTACCGGACGGCGTCGCGTCCCACTTCGTCGACCAGGTCGCGCACGGTGACGTAGCTGCCGGCGCGCTTGGAGATCTTCACCTCCTCACCCCCGCGCATCACCGTCACCATCTGGTGCAGCACGTAATCCGGGTAGCCGGGCGGGATCCCCAGCTCCAGCGCCTGCAGCCCCGCGCGCACGCGCGTCACCGTGCTGTGGTGGTCGGCCCCCTGCACATTGATGGCGCGCATGAAACCGCGCTGCCACTTGGTGACGTGGTACGCGACGTCCGGCACGAAGTAGGTGTACGTGCCGTCGCGCTTGCGCATCACGCGGTCCTTGTCGTCGCCGTACTGCGTGGTGCAGAGCCAGAGCGCCCCGTCCTGCTCGTACGTCTTGCCACGCCCGGTCAGCCGGGCGACGGTCTCCTCGACCTTGCCGTCGGTGTAGAGCGACGACTCCAGGAAGTAGGTGTCGAAGCGCACGCCGAAGGCCTGCAGGTCGAGGTCCTGCTCCTTGCGCAGTTCGGCGACGGCGAAGCGGGTCACCGTCGCGAGGTCGGTGCCAGCGCGGTCGTCGGGGTGGCGCTCGGCGTAGCGCTCGGCGATCTCGCGGATGTACTCGCCGTGGTAGCCGCCCTCCGGGATCGGACGCTCCTCCCCGGCCAACTGGGCGAGGCGTGCCTGCACGCTGAGGCCCAGGTTCTGGATCTGGACCCCGGCGTCGTTGTAGTAGAACTCGCGCGAGACGTCCCAACCGGCGTTCTCGAGCAGCGTCGAGATGGCGTCGCCGAGCGCCGCCTGGCGACCGTGACCCACGTGCAGCGGGCCCGTGGGATTGGCGGAGACGAACTCCACCACCACGCGCCGGCCGCCGCCGTCGCGCGTGCGGCCGTACTCGTCGCCGGCGCGAACGATCTCGGGGAGGACGGCGGCGAGCGCGTCCTGCGCCAGCCGGAAGTTGATGAAGCCCGGCCCCGCGATCTCGACCGAGGCCACGCCGGCCCCCGGCGCGTCGAAGGCCCCGACGAGCGCCTCGGCCACCTCGCGCGGCTTGCGCTTCAGCTCCCGCGCGAGCGTCATCGCCAGGTTGGTGGCCCAGTCGCCGAACGAGGGATCGCGCGGTCGCTCGAGCACGGGCGCCACCGGACCGGCGGCGCCGATGCGCTCGGCGGCCGCGGCGAGCGCGGAGCGGATGCGCTCCTCGCCCGTCACTCGCCGCCCGCCGGCTTCGATGGCTTGGCGGCCGGCGCCGCCGACGCGCCGCCGTCCGGCTTGGACGCGCCGGAAGACGAGCTGTCGCTCTTGGCGCCGCCTTCGCTCTTCGAGCCGCCGGCCTCCTTCGACGTCGCGGCGGCCTTCAGGTCCTTCTTGCCGTCCTTGCCGTAGTCGGTGATGTAGAAGCCCGACCCCTTGAAGACGAGCCCCGCACCGCCGGAGATGCGGCGCTCGGCGATGGCGCCGCACTCCGGGCAGGCCACCTCGCTCGGGGCCTCCGAGATGCGGCCGTAGAAGCGTTCGAAGTCGTGCCCGTTCGGGCAGCGAAACTCGTAAGTGGGCATATGCGAAGCACTTATTTGATGGCAGACGAAACAGCGGAATGTAGCCCGGCGCGGCGGGGCATTCAAGCGGCGCGCGCGGCGACGCCGTGGGGGCATTCCGGCACGACGCGCGGAGATTCGATGCCGCTCGGTCGGCTGCCTGGCAGTAATGTGGTATCCGGGGGGGCCCCCGCGTCGGCGACCTCGAGTCGCGCTCGCGGCCCCGGCTCCGCCCCGCTCAGCGCTGCGGGTGGTGCCTACCCCACTCCTGCGCCAGCGCGTCGGCGATCTCCCCGACGCTGGCGCGCACCCGCACCGCGTCCACGACGAGCGGCATGAGCGGCTCGCGCACCGCCTCCCCCGCCCCGTCAGCCGATCGGCCGTAGCCGCGGGCCGCCTCGCGGAGTGCGGCCAGCGCGCGCTCCACGGCCGCCGCGTCGCGCGCCGCGCGCGCGGCGGCGAGGCGCGCCACCTGCCCGCGCTCGAGCGCCGAGTAGTCCGGCGACGGGATGACGGGCGGCTCGCGGTCGTCGGCGAAGCGGTTCACGCCCACGATCACCGTCTCGCCGCTCTCCACGCGGAGCTGGTGCGCGTAGGCGCTCTTCGCGATCTCCTCCTGGAAGTAGCCGTTCGCGGCCGCCTCGGCCGCGCCCCCGAGCTCGTCCACCCGGTCCAGCAGCTCGCGCGCGCGGCGCTCCAGCTCGTCCGTCAGGCGCTCCACGTAGTAGCTGCCGGCCAGCGGGTCCACCGTCTGCGCGACGCCGCTCTCGTGGGCCACGATCTGCTGCGTGCGGAGGGCCAGCGTCGCCGCCTCGGCCGTGGGGAGCGCCAGCGCCTCGTCGTAGCCGTTGGTGTGCAGCGACTGCGTGCCGCCGAGCGCCGCAGCCAGCGCCTGCACGGTGACGCGGACGACGTTGTTCAGCGGCTGCTGCGCGGTGAGCGTGACGCCGCCGGTCTGCGTGTGGAAGCGCAGGCGGCAGCTGGCCTCGGCGGCGCCGAAGCGCTCGCGCATGAGCCGCGCGTAGAGCCGCCGCGCAGCGCGGAACTTCGCCACCTCCTCGAACAGGTCGTTGTGCGCGGCGAAGAAGAAGGAGAGGCGCGGGGCGAAGGTGTCCACCGGCAGCCCGGTGGCGATGGCGCGGCGCACGTACTCGAGCGTGTTGGCCAGCGTGAAGGCCAGCTCCTGCACCGCGGTCGATCCCGCCTCGCGGATGTGGTAGCCGCTGATCGAGATGGGGTTCCAGCTCGGCACCTCCGCGGCGCAGAAGCGGAACGTCTCGGCCACGAGGTCCAGGCTGGGTGCGGGCGGGTAGATGTACGTGCCGCGCGCGATGTACTCCTTCAGGATGTCGTTCTGGATGGTGCCCGAGAGCGCGCCGCGCGGGATGCCGCGCTCCTCGGCCACCACGACGTACATCGCCAGCAGCGTGGCCGCGGTGGCGTTGATCGTCATCGACGTGGAGACGCGGTCGAGCGGGATGCCATCGAGGAGGACGTGCATGTCGTCCACCGTGTCGATGGCCACGCCGACGCGCCCCACCTCGCCGAGCGCGCGGGGGGAGTCGGAGTCGATCCCCATCTGCGTCGGCAGGTCGAAGGCGACGGAGAGCCCCGTCTGCCCCGCCTCGAGGAGCAGCTTGAAGCGCGCGTTGGTCTCCGCGGCCGTGCCGAAGCCCGCGTACTGGCGCATGGTCCAGAGGCGCGAGCGGTACATCGTGGGTTGCACGCCGCGCGTGAACGGGTACCGCCCGGGATCGCCGAGGTCGCGCGCGTAGTCGAGCGCGGCGTCCTCGGGCCGGTAGACCGCCGCGACGGGAATGCCCGAGGGCGACTGGCGCTCCGTGTCGGCGGCCGGGGAGCGCAGGGTCACGCGCCGACTCCGGAGGGCACGCCGGCCAGGAAGCGCTCGGCGGCCTCCACGTCCAGCTTGCTGCCGAGGAAGAGCGGGGTCCGCTGGTGCAGCGACGTGGGCTCCACCTCGAGGATGCGGCGATGGCCGTCGGTGGCGCCGCCCCCCGCCTGCTCGCTGATGAAGGCGAGCGGATTGGCCTCGTAGAGGAGGCGCAGCTTGCCGTTCGGGCTCCTGGTGTTGGCCGGATAGCAGAAGATGCCGCCGCCGAGCAGGTTGCGATGGAAGTCGGCGACGAGCGAGCCCACGTAGCGCACGCTCATCGACTCGCGCTGGCCATCGAGCCCGCGGTAGTGGCGCATGAGGGCCTTCACCGGCTCCTGCCACCCCTTGTAGTACGAGTCGTTCACCGACAGGTAGCGCCCCAGCTCCGGCGTGCGGATGTTGGGGTGCGAGAGCAGGAACTCGCCGATCGACGGGTCGAGGGTGAAGCCGTGCGCCCCCTGCCCCGTGGTGTAGACGAGCATCGTGCTGGACCCGTAGATGACGTAGCCGGCGGCCACCTGCTGCACGCCGGGCTGCAGCATGTCCGCCACCGTCGCGCGCTCGTGCTCGCCCTGCTTGCGGAGCACCGAGAAGATGGTGCCGACGGGGACGTTGACGTCGATGTTGGACGAGCCGTCGAGTGGGTCGAAGAGGAGGAGGTACTTGCCGCACTTGAAGTGCTTGGGGATCTCGATGATCCCCTCCTCCTCCTCGGAGGCCATGCCGCAGAGGCGGCCGCCGTGGTCCATGGCCTTGACGATGATCTCGTTGGCCATGACGTCGAGCTTCTGCTGCACCTCGCCCTGCACGTTCTGCACGGCGGTGGCGCCGAGGATGTCGGCGAGGCCGGCGGCGCGCACCTTGTTGGCGATCATCTTGGCGGCGAGCGCGAGGTCGTAGAGAATCCCCGACAGCTCGCCCGTCGCGTGCGGGTGCAGGTGCTCCTGCTCGATGATGTACCGGTCGATCGTGACGACCGACGTCGCTGTGTGCTTGACCACGGTCATGAGGGCTTCGGGGAATCGGGAGGCGTGACGGCAGCCAGCCGCCCACGGGCGAACGCCTCCGCGTCGACCTCGAAGCGGTTGGCGCGATAGCCCCGGCGGAGGCTCTCCCACACGTAGAGAAGTGGAAACAACAGCGGCCGGGCACCAAACTGGTGCACGTGTCGCAGCTCGTGCAAGAGCAGGCGCGGCGCCGGCGCGGCCTCCGGAGCGAGCCAGACCGTGCGCCAGAGCGTGATGCCGGCCACGCTCCGCGTGCCCAGGCACCACCCGCCGATCCGCACCAGGAGCCCGCCGCGGCGAAAGCGCGCCGCTTCGAGCTCCGGATAGCGCGCGAGCAGCGCTGGCGGCAGCGCCAGCGGCTCCCCGATCAGGGCCTGGACGGCGCGCGCAATCGCCATCGTTCTCCCGCCGCGTCCACGCCGAGCTCCTCACCGTCGGTCCACACGACCACGCTCCCGAGTTGATCCGTTCGCAACACCTGCGCACCGGCCGCGAGCAGTCGGGCCATCACGTCCGGGCTGGGGTGACCATACATGTTCCCCGCGCCGACCGACACCACCGCCACGCGCGGCCGCACGGCGGCCAGGAAGGCTGGCGTGGTGCTGGTGGAGCTGCCGTGGTGCGCCACCTTGAGGACGTCGGCGTGCAGCGCGGCGCCCAGCCTGCCGACGAGCAGCGCCTCCTCCGGCGCCTCGGCGTCACCGGTGAGCAGGAAGCGCACCGCGCCGTAGCGGGCGAGCAGCACGGTGCTGGCCGAGTTGGCGTCGCGGAGCGAGGCCGCCCAGGCGGAATCGGGCGCCAGCGCGGTGATCACGAGGCCGTCGACAAGCAGGGAGTCGCCGGGATGCACGCGCTGCCAGCGCACGCCGTCGCGCGCCGCCTCGTCCAGCGTGTGCCGGTAGACGCTGGTCGGCTCGGCGTAGCCCGGATCCCAGAACTCGCGCGGGTGAGTGGCGGCGAGCAGGCTGGCGGCGCCACCCACATGATCGGCGTGTGGATGCGAGAGCACGAAGGCCACCACCGCACCGCCACGGCGCCGCAGGTACGGCAGCACCGTGCGGCGGCCGGCGTCGCCGCCGCTCCAGATGCGTCCCGCATCGACGACCACCCAGCGCCCGCGGGGCGAGCGCAGGGCCAGCGCGTCGCCCTGGCCGACGTCGATGACGTGCAGCTCCATGCGGCCCGGACCCGGTGCGGCCAGCGGCGCCCAGACGGCGACGGCGAGCGACGCCGCGGCGGCGAGCAGCGCTCGCATGGGAAAGTGGGCCGCCATGGCCACGAGGAGTGCCGCCACGGCGGCGCCGCAGCAGAGCGCCGTGCCGAGCGTCGGGCCGACGCTCACCGCCGCCATCGGCAGCGCCGCGCCGGCGCTGGCGACCGCATCGAGCGCGGCCAGCATGGGCCGTGCGGCGTCGGCGACGAGCCGTGCGGGTGCACCGAGCGGCGCCAGCGCGAGCGAGAGGAAGAGGGTCGGCTGGAGCACGGCCACCACCGGCGCGGCGGCCAGATTGGTGAGCGGCGCAGCGAGGCTCAGGCGACCGAAGTGCCAGGCCACCAGCGGGGCGGTGACGAGCGTCGCCGCGGTGGAGGCGGCGAGCGAGGCGGCCACGACGCGCACGGGACGCGGCCAGTGGCGCGGGAGACGGCGGCGCAGGAGCGTCCCGCAGGCGACGAGCGCGGCGACACCGGCCACCGAGAGCTGGTAGCCCGGCCGCGCGATGGCGCCCGCATCGGCGAGCAGGGGCGCGGCCGCCCCGAGTGCCAGGACGGCCCACGGTGAGGTGGGGCGCTGCAGCAGCCGCGACGCGGCCACGGCTGCGAGCATCGCGCCCGCGCGGAGCGCCGGTGCCGGAAGACCGAGGAAGAGGACGTAGATCGCCGCGCCGACGGCGCCGGCGATCCGCCCCACGCGACGTGAACAGCGCAGCAGCCCCGCCAGCAGCTCGATGGCCACGGCGAGGATCCCCACGTGCAGCCCCGAGACGGAGAGCGCGTGCACCAGCCCCGCGTCGGCGTAGCGGTCGCGGACGGCCCGGTCGAGATCGTCGTCGTCGGCGATGGTGAGCGCGGCGACGAGCGGCGCGCGGTCCCCGTAGAGCGCGTCCACGGTGGCGCGGACGCGCGCGTGCAGCCGGAGGCGCCGGCTGCCACCGGGCAGCTCGCGCACGCGCGCACCGACGATGCGCAGGGCGACCGAGCCGCCGGCGGGCAGCGCCTCGCCGGCGACGAGCACCAGCGCCCCCGCCGGCGCACTGCCGTGCGCCACGCCAATCGAGACGTCGAGCGCACACCTGGGCGCATCCACCCAGCGACCGCGGGAGCGCGCACCGGGGCGCACCGCGTCGGCGAGGATCACGCGCCAGGCAGGGGACGCGGCCACCCGCGCGCGGCAGGCCGCCTCACGCTCCCGATGCACCCGTGCAATGCCCAGGGCCGCGGCAAGGACGAGGAGGAGCCCACCCGCCGCGTGGCGACGGCGGACGAGCGCCGCCACCCCCAGCAGCAGGGCGCCGCCGCCCACCACGACGGGCGCGGCGCCGCGTGGCAGCGTGAGCCCGGCCGTCAGACCGGCGACCGTGGCGAGATAGGCGAGGGCGACGAGTGGCACGATGCGAGGGCGCGTGGCACGGCGCCGTCGATCATCGTGCGCGCGGAGGGTTGCGGCGGCGTCCTGGCGCCGCGGGGCGGCGCGATTCGCCGCGCGGGCTCAGCCGGCCAGCGGCAGCGCCCGGCGCTCCTCCACCACCGCACCGGTGAAGGTGGAGCCGGTGGTGCCGGTGAGCTGCACCGTCAGATAGCGGCCGATCAGCTCCTCACCGCCGGGGACGAGCACCGTGCGGAAGTCGCGCGTGCGCGCCTGCAGCAGCTCGCCGCGCCGCGAGACCTTCTCCACCAGCACCTCGGCGCGGCGGCCGAGCATCGTCAGGTTGCGGGCGCGCGCCCCGGCGCGCACCAGCTCGATGAGCCGCTCCAGCCGCGCCGACGCCACCTCGCCGGGGACCACGAGCTCGGCCGGCAGCCGCGTGGCGGGCGTGCCCTCGCGCGGCGAGAACTTGAAGGTGAAGGCGTCGTCGAACCCCACCTCGCGCATCGCGCTGAGCGTCTCCTCGAAATCCTCGTCCGTCTCGCCGGGAAAGCCGACGATGACGTCGGTGGTGAGCGCGAGCCCGGGGATCGCGGCGCGCAGCCGCGCGACGCAGTCCAGGTAGCCCTCGCGCGTGTAGCGCCGCAGCATCCGCTTGAGCGTGCGCGACGAGCCGCTCTGCATCGGCAGGTGGACGTGCTCGCAGACCGCCGGCACCTCCGCCATGGCGGCGATCACCCGGTCGGTGAAGTCGTTGGGATGCGGGCTGGTGAAGCGGATGCGGCGCAGCCCGGCCACGCCGCCCAGCGCGCGCAGCAGGTCGGCGAAGTCGTGCGTGCCGTCGTGGTAGGAGTTCACCGTCTGGCCGAGGAGCACGACCTCGCTCATCCCGTCGGCCACCACCTGCTCGGCCTCGCGCACGACGTCGGCCAGGCGGCGGCTGCGCTCGGGCCCACGCGTGTAGGGCACGATGCAGTAGGTGCAGCGGTAGTCGCAGCCGCGCTGCAC
>DASTRO010000317.1:0-2701 GCA_035761165.1 Gemmatimonadaceae bacterium
GCGGCCGCGGCGGCGGCCGCGGCGGCGGCCCGGCGGCGCGGCCAGCGCGGGGCCCGCGCCGGGGTGGGCCCGCGATCCTCCGCGCGGGCCGCCGCCGGTGCCGCCACGCGCGATGCCCGCGGTGGGGGCGCCCACAGCGCCCAGCGGATGCCCGAGCGCCGCAGCGTGCGGTAGACCAGGTGCGCCGTCGCGCGCACCGTCAGCTCGTCCGCGGGTGCGGGTACCTGGAGCTCGAAGCCGAACGACGCCGGGCCGCTCCGGCTCCCGGCCTCCGGCCGGACGAGCGTCGCGATCGGCCGCCCGCTGGCCAGGATCCGCTCGACGTCGCCGTCTCGGGCGAGCGCCAGCGGCTCGGTGTCGATCGGTAGCGGGCGGCCGCCGCTCTCGCGCGCGACTCGGCGCGCCATCGTCCGGTAGGCGATCCATGCCGCGTGCACCGCCTCGGTCTCGTGGCCGAAGCCGCGGAAGCCGATCGCGGGGCCGTCGATCCATCCGACGACCGTGTCGGCGTCGTGCAGGTCGAGCGTGGGCGATGGCGGCGGCGTCGCCATGCGCGAGGTGACCAGGGGCGTGCTGCGCGAGCTCTCGGATGTCGTCGTGCGCATGATGCTTCTCCTCGGTGCGTGGGGTGGTGCGGCGGATGTGACCCGGCGATCGATGCGTCGCGGCGTCGCGGCGTCGCGGCGTCGCGGCGCCGCGCGTGGGGCGCGTGGGGCGCGTGGGGCGTGGAGCGGCTCACGCGAGGGGGCCGCACGCCATGCAGCGCTCGCTCTCGGGCATCACGAGCAGGCGGCCGAAGGGGATGAACTCCCCGCATCCGCCGCAGCGGCCGTACGTGCCGTCGACGAGGCGTTGCAGTGCGGCGCTGACGGCCTCGTAGCGCGCATGCACGCGGCCGTGGAGCGCGAGGCGGAGGGCGTCGTCGGGATCGCCCTCCGGCACGCTCCCGAAGCGCGCGCCGACGAGCGCGTCGACACGCGTCGCCGGTGCGGCGGCGCCCATCGATCGTTCCAGCCGCCTGCGCTCGGCGAGCAGCTCCGCTTCCAGCGCCCGCAGCTGCGCCCGGGTCGGTGCGCCGCTCGTCCGCGGGCTACGCGCGCGCGCTCCCGTGGCGGGGCGGGCTCGTCTCGTGGCCATGACTGCCTCCTCGTGCGGATTGTCGTTATGAGGAATATCTCTGCCGATGAACCGCGTCTCAGGCCTGTCGGGCTCCGCCCAGCGTCTGCAGGAGCTTGCGCAGGACCGGTAGCTCCCGCGCCGAGAGCCCCTCGAGCTGTCGGGCATGGAGGGTGGCGACCGGCTCCTCGAGCTCCGCGAGCAGGTGCAGCCCGTCGTTCGTGATCCGCGCCACCACCACCCGCCGATCGGACGGATCCCGCGTGCGGCTGGCCCACCCCTGCGTCTCGAGCCGGTCCAGCAGGCGCGTCACGTCCGGGTCGCCGCTGGGGGAGCGCTCGCCGATGGCGCTGCAGGCGAGCCCGCCCGGGCCCGCATCGCGCAGGATCTTCAGCACGTGATACTGCTCCGGCGTGATGCCGGCGGGCCGGAGCACCACCGCCAGCTCCTGCAGGAACGCGCCGGCGACGTGCTGCAGCAGCAGATAGATCTCGCGCTCGGGCGTCTCGTGCGTATCGAACAGCCACACGCGGCCCGTCGTGTCTCCCAGTCGTGTGGGCATGCGTGTCGTGGTGAGGGTACCGATGCGTTCCTACGATATGAGGATAGTCGTTATGAGGAGAAATGTCAAGAAGCGGGAGCGACGAGGAGCCGCGAGCGAACAGCGCTCAGCGAACAGCGCTCAGGGCTCAGCGCTCAGCGCAACAGCCTCGGGCTGGCGAGTACTGGCCGGCCCGAGGCTGTTGCGCTGTTCGCTGTTCGCTGAGCGCTGTTCGCTCAGTACCGATAATGCTCCGGCTTGTACGGCCCCTCCACCGGCACGCCGATGTAGTCCGCCTGGTCCTTCGAGAGCTCGGTGAGCTTCACGCCGAGCTTGTCGAGGTGCAGGCGCGCCACCTTCTCGTCCAGCTTCTTGGGCAGCGTGTAGACCTTCCGCTCGTACCGGTCGGCGTGCTGGTGCAGCTCGATCTGCGCCATCACCTGGTTGCTGAAGCTGGCCGACATCACGAAGCTCGGGTGGCCGGTGGCGCAGCCGAGGTTGAGCAGGCGCCCCTCGGCCAGGATCAGCACCGAGTGGCCGTCGGGGAAGACCCACTCGTCGTACTGCGGCTTGATGTTGTTGCGCCGGATCCCCGGCACCTTCTTCAGGCCGGCCATGTCGATCTCGTTGTCGAAGTGGCCGATGTTGCCGACGATGGCCTTGTCCTTCATCCGCGCCATGTGGGCCGCGGTGATGATGTCCTTGTTGCCGGTCGCCGTGATGAAGATGTCGGCCGTCTCGATCACGTCGTCGAGCGTGAGGACCTGGTAGCCCTCCATCGCCGCTTGGAGCGCGCAGATGGGGTCGATCTCGGTGATGACGACGCGCGCGCCCTGGCCGCGCAGCGCCTGCGCGCACCCCTTGCCGACGTCGCCGTAGCCGCAGACCACCGCCACCTTGCCGGCCAGCATCACGTCGGTCGCGCGGTTGAGGCCGTCCACGATCGAGTGCCGGCAGCCGTACAGGTTGTCGAACTTGGACTTCGTCACCGAGTCGTTGACGTTGATGGCCGGGAAGCGGAGCGTGCCGGCCTTCATCATCTCG
>DASTRO010000318.1:0-13549 GCA_035761165.1 Gemmatimonadaceae bacterium
CGCGCGGGGCGGCCGGCGCCCGCCGCGGCGGCGCGCTTCTGGGCGGGGTCGGACGCGGTGCGACTGGCGGGGGAGAAACTATGAGCGTCGAGCGTCGAGCGTCGAGCGTCGAGCAGGGCGGCGGCCCGGCACTGCCGGCACTGCCGGCGCTGGAGATCGCGCGGGCGGCCTACCGCGACATCGCGCTGTACGCGCCCGACCGCGCGCCGTGCGCGGTGGACCTCTCGGACAACACGAACCTGTGGGGCGTGCCGCCGGCGGCCGAGCGCGCGCTGCGCGAGGCGGCGGTGTCCACCGTGACGCGCTACCCGTCGCTCTACGCGCCGGCGGTGAAGGAGGCGCTCGCCGGGTATCTGGGCGTGACGCCCGACATGCTCGTCACCGGCTGCGGCAGCGACGACGTGCTCGACTCGGCCATCCGCGCGTTCTGCGAGCCGGGGGAGCGCGTCGCGGTGCCGGATCCCTCGTTCGCGATGATCCCGATCTTCGCGCGCATGAACGGGCTGGAGCCGGTGCTGGTGCCGCTCGCGGGCGGCACGGCGCTCGACGCGGGCGCGATGCTCGCCTCCGGCGCGCGCGTCATCTATCTCTGCTCGCCCAACAACCCGACGGGCAACCCGCTCGACGCGGACGCGATGCGGCGCGTGGTGCGCGAGGCGCCGGGCGTCGTCATCGTGGACGAGGCATACGCCGAGTTCGCCGAGCGGAGCGCGCTCGACCTGCTGCGCGAGAGCGACCGCGTGCTCGTCTGCCGCACGTTGTCCAAGGCGTTCGGGCTGGCGGGGCTGCGCGTGGGCTACGTGGTGGGCGCGCCGGCGCTGGTGGCCGAGGTGGAGAAGTCGCGCGGGCCGTACAAGCTGAACGCGCTGGCCGAGCGCGCCGCGGTGGCCGCGCTCACGGAGGACCTGCCCTGGGTGCGGGCGCACGTGGCCGAGGCGGTCGCCAACCGCGAGCGGCTGGCCGACGAGCTGCGCGCGCGCGGGCTGGCGCCGCTGCCGTCGCAGGCCAACTTCGTCCTCGTCCCGGTACCGGACGCCGCGCGGCTGGCGACCCGGATGCGCGAGCTCGGCGTGGCGGTGCGGCCGTTCGTCGGCCTACCGGCGATCGGGGACGCGCTGCGGATCTCGGTGGGGCCGTGGGCGATGCTGGAGACCTGCCTGCGGGCGTACGACGAAGCCAGGAAACAGGAAACAGGAAGCAGGAAGCAGGAAGCAGGAAGCAGGAACGGCCCTCGGGATGCTCCGTCCCGCGTCCGCTGATCGCTGATCGCTCATCGCTCATCGCTGATCGCTGTCTCCATGCTCATCACCCTCTTCGACTACGGCGCCGGCAACCTGCACTCGCTGGCCAAGGCACTCGAGATGCCGGGCGCCACCGTGCGTGTGGAGCCCGACCCCGTGCGCGCGCTCGACACCGACCTGCTCGTGCTGCCCGGCGTCGGCGCGTTCGCGGCGGCCGCGGCACGGCTGGCGCCGGGGCGCGACGCGATGCGCGCGGCGCTGCAGGACGGGCTGCCGTGCGTCGGCATCTGCCTCGGCATGCAGCTCCTCCTCGACGGGAGCGACGAGGGGGAGGGCGTGGGCCTCGGCGTCGTGCCCGGGCGCGTGGAGCGGCTGCGTGCGCGGCGCGTGCCGCAGATCGGCTGGAACGCGATCGAGGACGTGCGCGATCCGCTCTTCGCGCGGGCGCCCCTCGGCGTGGCCTACTACGCCAACAGCTACGTCTGCCGGCCGGCGAGCGACGGGGCCGTGATCGCCTGGAGCACGCACGAGGGCGACCGCTTCGCGGCCGCGGTGCGTGTCGGGAACACCGTCGGCGTGCAGTTCCATCCGGAGAAGAGCTCGGCGGCGGGGGTGGCGTTCCTGCGGGCAGTGGTGGGAACGGCGAGCGACGCGCGACGAGGGGCGAGCGACGAGGGGAGACGCGGTGGCAGACGCCTCCCGGCGCGGGGGGCCCCCCCCGAACCACACGATGCCGCGGTCGCTCCGGTCGGCCAGCACCGTTCCGATGCAGACCACATCGAAACGTCGCACGAGGAGCGCCCGTGATCGCCATCCCTGCCATCGACCTCCGCGACGGTGCCTGCGTGCAGCTCGTCGGCGGCGCCTACGACGCCGAGCGCGTGCGGCTCGACGACCCCGCGGCCGTGGCGCGCGACTGGGTGCGCGCCGGCTTCCAACGGCTGCACGTCGTCGATCTCGACGCCGCCACGGGACGCGGCTCCAACGCGGCGGTGATCGAGGAGCTGCTGCGCGAGGTGGCGGTCCCCGTGCAGGTGGGCGGCGGCGTCCGCTCGGCCGAGCGGGTGGAGGCGCTGCTCGAGCTCGGCGCGGCGCGCGTCGTCGTCGGCACGCGGGCGCTGGAGGAGCCGGACTGGCTGGCCGAGCTGGCGCACGACTTCCCCGGCGTGCTCGTCGTCGCCGCCGACGTGCGCGGCCGGCGGGTGACCACGCGCGGCTGGGCACGCACGCTCCCGCGCGACATCGTCGACACGGTGGAGGAGCTGGCCGAGCTGCCGCTCGCCGCCGTCATGGTGACGGCGGTCCACAAGGAGGGACAGATGCAGGGCCCGGACTACTTCCTGGTCGAGGACGTCGTCGAGGCGTCGCGGCTGCCGGTGTACGCCTCCGGCGGCATCGCCGGCGCGCGCGACCTGCGCGAGCTGGCCGAGCGCGGCGTGGCCGCGGCCGTCCTCGGCATGGCGCTCTACACCGGCGCGCTCGACCCGCAGGCGACGGCCGCGGAGTTCGGCGCATGACGACGTCCGACACGACGCCCGACGTCATGCCGGCGGTCACGCTCTCACGCGAGACGCGCGAGACGCAGATCCGCGTCATGCTCGCCATGGGCAGCGGGCGCGCGGAGGTGGACACCGCGATCCCCTTCCTCGATCACGTGCTGGTGACCTTCGCGCGCTATGCGGGGCTCGACCTCACGCTGCAGGCGCGCGGCGACCTGCGGCACCACACGATCGAGGACGTCGCCATCGTGGTCGGCGCGGCGGTGGCGCGGCTGCTCCCGGCGACCGCGGCCCGCTACGGCGACCGCACGATCCCGATGGACGACGCGCTCGTGCACGCGTGCCTCGACCTCGGTGGCCGTCCCTTCTACCAGGGTCCGCTGCCCAGCCGGCTCTACGACCACTGGATGCGCTCCTTCGCCGACAACGCGCGCGCCACGCTGCACCTGCGCGTGCTGCGCGGCACCGACCGCCACCACATCGTGGAGGCGGGCTTCAAGGCGCTCGGCCTCGCCGTGCGCGACGCGTTCGTGGAGACGGGGGCGGTGTTCAGTACGAAGGGCTCCGTCTCGGTGCGTGAGGGATCGGGGCTGGAGGAGTCAGGGAGCGGGGAGCAGGGAGCGGACGGGAGGCGAACGACGTGACGGCGCGCGAGAGACGAGCGGACGCGCGGCGCGCGGCGCGCGGCGCGAGGGCGCGCGGCGGAGCGTCCCGGGAGTGGTCCTGCTCCCTGCATCCCGCTCCCTGGCCGTTCCCATGCTGACCCGCCGACTCATCGTCTGCCTGGACGTGAAGGGCGGACGCGTGGTGAAGGGCACGGGCTTCGTCGACCTGCGCGACGTCGGCGACCCGGTGGCGCTGGCCGAGCGCTACGAGGCCGAGGGCGCCGACGAGCTGTGCTTCCTCGACATCTCCGCCAGCGCCGAGGAGCGCGCGACGCTGCTCGACGTCGCGCGTCGCACGGCGGAGCGGCTGTTCGTGCCGCTGACCATCGGCGGCGGCGTGCGCACCGCGGACGACGTCGCGCGCGTGCTGCGCGCCGGGGCGGACAAGGTGAGCATCAACACCGCCGCCGTGGAGCGCCCCGAGGTGATCGAGGAGGCGGCGTACCGGTTCGGGGCGCAGTGCGTGGTGGTGAGCATCGATGCGAAGCGGCGAGCGCCGAGCGGCGAGCGGCGAGCGGCGAGCGCCGCCGCGTCGAGGGCCGAGCGCGGGGGGCCCCCCCCGAAGCACACGATCGCGCCGGTCGAGGCCGCGGCCGGCATCGAAACCTTGCCCGGCGAACCGTCTTCCCTCGACGCTCGACGCTCGACGCTCGTCGCCCACGAGGTGTTCACCCATGGCGGCCGCACTCCCACCGGGCTCGACGCCGTCGCCTGGGCACGCGAGTGCGTGCGGCGTGGGGCGGGGGAGATCCTGCTGACGAGCATCGACCGCGACGGCGCGCGCACCGGCTACGACCTCGCGCTGACGCGCGCCGTCGCCGATGCCGTGGACGTGCCCGTGATCGCGTCGGGCGGGGCGGGGAGCGCGGCGCACGTCCGTGAGGCGATCGCCGACGGGCACGCCGACGCGGCGCTCGTCGCCGGCATCCTGCACGACGGCGTGACGACGGTGGGCGCGATCAAGGCGGCGATGCGCGAGGCGGGGCTGCCGGTGCGCGAGACGCCCGCGCGGGCGGCGGCACGATGAGCGAGACGCCCGCCACGCTGCTCCAGGCGGCGGCCGAGCTGGCGCGGCTGGCCGGCGACGTCGCCCTGCGCCACTTCCGCACCGGCGTCGCCGTCGAGACGAAGGGCGACGGCTCCCCCGTCACCGTCGCCGACCGCGCGGCCGAGCAGGCGGCGCGCGACTGGGTACGGCGGCGCTTCCCGGCCGACGGCGTGCTGGGCGAGGAGTTCGGCGTGGAGCGGCCGGAGGCGCGCCGACGCTGGATCATGGACCCGATCGACGGCACGAAGAGCTTCGTGCACGGCGTGCCGCTGTGGGGGACGCTGATCGCCGTGGCCGAGGGGGAGACGGTGCTCGCCGGGGCGGCATACTTCCCGCCGATGGGCGAGCTGCTCGCCGCCGCGCCGGGGGAGGGATGCTGGTGGAACGAGCGCCGCTGCCGCGTGTCGGAGGTGGCGACGTTGGGCGAGGCGACGGTGTTGACGACCGACGAGCGCTTCCGCGAGCGCCCGGCGTACGCGGCGGGGTGGCGCCGCCTGGCCGATGCGGCGCGCGTGAGCCGCACGTGGGGCGACTGCTTCGGCTACCTGCTGGTCGCCACGGGTCGCGCCGAGGTGATGGTGGATCCGGTGATGTCGCCGTGGGACTCGGCCGCGCTGCAGCCGATCGTCGCCGAGGCGGGGGGCGTCTTCACCGATTGGCAGGGCACACCGAGCGCCTTCGCAGGCAGCGTCGTCGCGACCAATGCTGCGGTGGCGGCGGAGGCGCGGGCGCTGCTCGTGGCAGATCGTTGATCGGCGTACGGCCGCCGCGGACCATGCCGAGACGGCCGCCGTTCGCCGTTCGTGGAGGAGATGACGCACCGATGCTCGATCTGGACACGCTGGACTTCGGGAAGGGGAACGGGCTCGTGACCGTGGTCGCGCAGGATGCCGCGAGCGGGACCGTGCTCATGGTGGCGCACGCCGATCGCGAGGCGCTGGAGCGCACCGTGGCGAGCGGGGAGATGCACTACCGGTCGCGCACGCGGGGGCTCTGGCACAAGGGGGCGACGAGCGGGAACGTGCAGCGCGTCGTGTCGCTGAGCGCCGACTGCGACGGCGACGCGGTGCTGGCGCGCGTGCGGCCGGCGGGGCCCGCCTGTCACACCGGATCCGTCTCCTGCTTCGGCGACGCGGCGCTGGCGGCGGACGCGCTGGGCATGCTGGACGCCACCGTGCGAGCACGCGCGACGGCGCTGGCCGCGTCGCCGGCGTCGCCGGCGTCGCCGGCAGTCGCGGCGCGGGGGGCCCCCCCCGAATCACACGATCACCTCACCGCGCCCGTGGCGCATCATCCGCCCAATGCCGCCGCCATCGCCGCATCGCCGCCCGGCACCGCCGCGGCGGCCGCGGCGGCCGCGACCCCGCCCCCCCGGCCCAGCTACACCCAGCGCCTCCTCGCCGACCGGAACCTCCGCCTCAAGAAGCTCGGCGAGGAGGCGGCCGAGCTCGTCCTCGCCTGTGCCGACGGCGATGGGCCGCGCGCCGCCGAGGAGGGCGCCGACCTCCTCTACCATACGCTGGTCGCGCTGCGCGCCGCCGGCGTCTCGCTCGACGACGTCCGTCGCGTCCTGGCGGAGCGCGCGGCGGGCTGACCGTCGCGCCCATCGCCGTCCGGGGAAACGACGCGGGGGCGGGCTGCCACCTGGCAGCCCGCCCCCGCGGGCATTCCGCTCAGCCGCCGCGCGTCAGTTCTTCGGCACCCAGCCGTGCAGCCGCACCGTCTCGTAGACGGCCTGCGTCTCCGAGATCGTCAGGTCGCCGCTCTTGTCGTGATCGCGGATCGTGACGATGATCGTCAGGTACGCGTCGCCGGCCGAGACCGTGAGGGTGCCGTCGTCCGACACGCGGTTGCCCTTGCTGCCCAGCGTGATGATGCCGAGCAGCGTGGGGTACTTGTCGTCGTAGACGCGCAGCTCGCCGTCCTGGTCGAAGCGGAACGTCACGTCGCGGCCGAAGCTCGCCCGGCGGGTGCCGTCGGGGTTGGCCGGATAGATCCGGATCCGGTATTCCGCATCCTCGATGAACTGGTCGTCCGCCGGCCAGCCGACGATCTCCAGCGTGCCGGGCCCGAAGGCCACCGTCGCCGTCGCGCTCGCCGGCGCATAGATGGCGGCGCCCGTGCGCGCGTCGGTCGCCGTCAGCGTCGCGCTGCCCACGGCGCTCGTGTTGAGCGTCGCCGTCGTCGCGCCCGCTCCCTCGGCGATCGTCGCCGCGCCGTCCGTCCACGCGGCCACGCCGCCATCGCTCGAGCCGAGGGTGAGGGGGATGGGCTCGGTGACGAGCCGTGGCACCCCCGCCTGGTCGAGCGCCTCGATGGTGGCCGTGACGCCGTTGCTCGCCGTCGTCAGCGAGGCGGGGAGCGTGAGGCGGAGCCGCGGCTGCCCCACTGCGACGTCGAGCGTGTCGGTCGTCCACTCCACGCCGTCGGCCGTCGGCGACGAGGCGAGGATGCTGGCGCTCCCCGCCGAGCCCATGGCCGACGCGTCGAACGGGGCGCAGCGGGCGCCCGCCTCGATGGTGACGCTGCTCTGCGGCCGCAGGCGCGCCGCGTCGGTGCTCGCCAGCGCGACGGTCAGCGGGCCGGCGTCGGCCGCGTCGCGGCAGATCTGACGGGTGCCCGCACCCGTGCCCCAGCGCTGGCCGAGGCCGAGCGTGGCGGTGGAGACGTCGAAGGCGAGCGCGCGACGGGTGACGACGGTGACCCGGACCGAGTCGCGCGCGCCGGTCTGGTCGGTGGCGACGATCCACGTGCTGCCGGGATCGACACCCGAGAGGATGCCGCCCGGGCTCACCGTGGCGGTGCCGGCGCCGCGGCTGCTCCAGGCGAAGGTGCCGCTCACCGGGGTGAGGCCCACGTAGGCCTGCGCCGCGAGCGCCACCGTCTCACCGTCGTGCAGCGTCACGCTCGCCGGCGTGACGCGCACCGTGCGCAGCTCCGGCGTGGGGACGACGATCGTCGCGGCGCTCGCCATGCCGTCCACGGTGGCCGTGATCGTCGCCGTGCCGGCGCTCCGCGCCGTCACCAGCCCGTCTGCGGCCACGCTGGCCACCGTCGCGTCGCTCGATCGCCAGGTGACGACGCGCCCGGTGAGCACCGTGCCACCGAGGTCGCGCGGCGTCGCCGTCAGCTGCTGCGTGGCCCCCGTCGGGAGGGTGGCCGACGCCGGCGCCAGCGTGACCGAGGCCACCGGGACCCGGCGCACGGTGATGGCTGTCGAGCCATTCCGTCCCTCGACCGAGGCGGTGATCGTCGCGCTCCCCTCGCCGCGCGCCGTCACGAGCCCGTTCGACGACACGACGGCGACACCGGGCGTGCTCGAGCTCCACTGCACGCGCCGGCCGGCGAGCGCCAGCCCGCCCGCGTCGCGCGGCGTGACGGCGAGCTGCCGGCGGTCGCCGACGACGAGCGTCGCCGAGCTCGGCGTGAGCTCCACCGTCGCGACCGGTGGCGGCAGCACGGTGACGACCACCGAGCCCTCCTTCCCGCCCGATGTCGCGGCGACGATGGCGGCGCCCGTCCCCCGCGCCGTCACCAACCCGGCTGCCGAGACGGTGGCCACCGCCGGGTCGGAGCTGCTCCAGGTGATGGCGGCGTTGGGCACGGGCTGGCCGGCGCTGTCGGTGACGGATGCGGTGAGGAGCTGCGCGCCGTCGTGGGCGATGGTGACGGCGGCCGGCGAGACGACGACCGCATCGGCGGGCGGCGCGGCGACGACCACCCGCGCGGTGTCCGACACCCCATCCACCGCGCCGACGATGCTCGCCGTGCCGATGCCACGCGCCGTCACCTCGCCACTGGCCGAGACGGTGGCGACGGCGGCGTCGCTGGTCGTCCAGGTGGCCGCCGGCGTGGCGGCGACCGCGCCGGCCGCGGTGGTTGCGCGCGCGCTGAGCACGCCGCGCTGTCCCACCGTGAGGGCCATGGTGTCGGGGGTGACGCCGACCGCCGCCACGGGGGCGGGCCGGACGACGATCGTCGCCGTGTCGCTCAGCGCGCCGCTGGTGGCGGTGACCGTCGTGGTGCCGGGAGCGACGCCAGTCACCACCCCCTGCGTGGAGACGACGGCCACCGACGGCTCGGCGGTGGACCAGCTGACGGGCTGCCCGGTGACGACCGCGTCGGCGACGTCGCGGCCGGTGGCGGCGAGCGCCGAGGTGCCACCGACGAGGATCGTGTCGGCCGCCGCGGAGAGCTGCAGGCGGGCGAGCGGCGCGCGCACCGCGACGCGGGCCGAGTCCACCAGGCCGGTGGGCGTGCTGGCGTAGATCCACGCCGTGCCGCCGACCGCGATGGCGGTGGCCAGCCCGCCGGTGCGCGAGACGCGCACGACCGCGGCGTCGCTCGACGACCAGGTGACGTGCGTCAGCGGCTCGGGTCGGGTGGAGCCGTCGCGGAAGCCGACGACCCACATCGGCAGCTCGGTCCCGGCGGCGACGGCGGTATCGCGAGGGCCGGCGTCGATCCGGCGGAAGAGCGTGTCGCGGCCGGCGTAGCGCAGCAGCACGTCCACCGGCCGGGTCATCCCGGCCCGCGAGACGTCGGCCGTGTCGACGGCGCGATAGATCGTGTCGCCGCCCGCGTCGGCGGCGGCGAAGCGCAGCTCGAAACGGTCCTGCGGCGTCGCCATCGGCACGTCGAGGTCGAGCGCGGTGCCGCCCGGCCCGTCGAAGGCGACCAGGGTGTCGAGCACGGGCGCGCCGTCGGGGAGTCGGGTGACGGAGAGGCGCACGTGCGTGACCGTGAACGCCGGGCTGCCGGCCTGCACGTCGAAGCGCGGCTGCATCCGCAGCGCCACCGATCCACCGTCCAGCCCCGGGCCCCCGAGCGCGCCGTCGCCGCACGCTGCGGCGACGAGGAGGAGCATCGGGCCGGCGGCGCGCGGGAGGCGGGCGAGGCCGGTGAGGGCGTCGGACGGTCGCATCGCGATCGGGAGGGACGGGAGGGTCCGGGGCCGGAGCGGCGCCGGCCGGCCGGTCTGGACCATCGTGGCCGGCCGCCACCGAGTGGACGCGGCGGCGCGGCACCGCGTCACGCGCGAGCACGACCCGGTACACCTCTGGGTATCGGCCGCCGGACCGCGGAACTGCAGCCGCGGATCACGCGGAAGCAGGCGTGGATCACGTGGAACGGCGGCCGCGGATCACGTCGCGACGGCCGCGGATCGGCTCCCTGGCACGCCGGGGCTCCTCGCGCCGGTGCTGGCATCTACGCTCAGGGGGAACACGGATGCGTCGGAGGCTCCGGAGGCTCCGGATCGCGCTCCGCTCCATTCCGCGTCTCCTCGCGCCAGGAGCGAAACTGATTGGGGGTGGGGTGCTCCCCAGCCCACGCCACCTCGCGCCAGGACCGCGACGACTTGGGGGTGGGGCGGTACTCATCCCACCTCTCCTCGCGCCTGGTCCGGCGCACGGAGGTGTAGGGGCCGAGGAGCCCACCCCCAACCATCTCCAGCCCTGGTGCACGGAGGGGTGAGTGCGGCAGAGCCCACCCCATTCCTCTCGGCCCCGGCGCACGGCGCCGTGGACGCTCCGGGGAGCGATCCGCCGCCTCCGCGCCTCTTCCGTCGCATCCGCTCTCCTCATGAGCGTAGATGCCCGCCCCCGGCCCACGGAGCTCCGGCGTACCGCGGAGCCGATCCGCGTGCGCCAGCGGCGCGCGGCGCAGAGCCGCGGTAGGCCGTTCCGCCGTGGCGCGGTTGCGCCGGCGCGGCGCGCGCCGCGCGAGCCGTGGCCTCAGAAGGCGCGGATGTGGGCCGGCACGCGAGCCGGGTCGCCGACGTACGCGAAGCGGACGTCCTCGATGTACTGGTTGGCGACGCGACGGACGTCGAGTGGGGTCACCTTCCGCAGCTCCTCGACGAAGCGGTCGGCGTAGCGCCAGTCGCCGCGGAAGAGCTGGGCCTGGGCGAGGAAGTCGGCCTGGTCGGCGTTGGTCTCGTTGTCCAGGAAGTACTCGGTGATGAACTGCTGCACCAGTTGCTCCAGCCCGTCCGGCGAGATGAAGCCGCTCTTCAGCTCGTCCACTACCATGTGCATGAGGGCGAGCGTGGTGTCCGGCGCCACCGTCGTCACGTACAGCCCACCGGCCGACACGGCGCGCTCGACGAAGGGCGCGTTCACCGCGTACGTCAGGTTCCGCTTGACGCGGATCTCGTTGAACATCCGCCCGGAGAGCACCGCCGTGGCGATGCGCAGCGCCGCGTAGTCGGGGCTCGACGCGGGCGGGCCGTCGAAGTAGCCGAGGATGTAGTTGGTCGGCAGGCGCATGGGCACGATGGCCATCGTCGGCGCGGCGTCGGGGAGCGGCGGCGGCATCGTCCAGCGGTAGTCGCCCGCCGGCAGCGTGCCGATCGTCTCGCGCACCAGTCGCTCCAGGTCGGCGCGCGGCACGTTGCCGACGACGACGAGCAGCATGCGCGACTTCACCATCTGCGTGGCCTGGTAGCGCGCCAGGTCGTCGCGCGTGATGGCCGCCACCGACGCCTCGGTGCCGATGGGGTCGAGCGCGTACGGGTGGCCGGCGAAGGCGACGCTGTCGGCCAGCGCGTTCACCAGTGCCTCGGGGCTGTCCTTCCGCTGCGCCAGCGCGTTGAGGAGCTGCGCGCGCACCTGCTCCACCTCCGCCGGGTCGAGCGTAGGGTGCATGAGCCGGTCGGCGAGGACGCGCCAGGTGGAGTCGAAGGTCGAGACCGTGGCGCGGGCGCCGAGCATCGTCCAGTCCTCCTCCGGGTCGACGACGATGCTCGTGCCGAGCCGCGCCATCACGCGCCGCAGCGTGTCCTCGGGGTAGTGCTGCGTGCCGTGCGACGACGCCTCGAGCAGGAACGGCTCGATCCCCTGCGTCGCCGCCGTCAGCTGCCGCACGCCGCCCAGCAGGTACAGGTTGGCGGCGACGACGTCGTTCGACGCCTGTCGCTGGATGACGCGGATCCCGGCCACCTCGTAGCTCGTCGTCCCCGTGTCGGCCACGGCGGCTGCGGCGACCGCCGTGTCCGGCCGCTGCGCCACGACGGGCATGGCGAACGCGAGCGACGCGAACAGCGCGACGAGTGGACCGCGTGCTCCGCGGCGTGCGGTGGCCGTTCGGTGGCCCAGGCGCGTCGCGCTCACTGGATCCTCCCCGGCCGCAGCAGATCGGCCTTCGTGATCCCCGACTGGCGACGTGCCTCGGGCGAGAGGAGCACGCCGACCACCCGCGGCTGGCCGAGGATGTACGTCCGCGCGTAGCGCACGAGGTCCGCCGGCGCCTGCTTCGCCATGTTGTCCACGTATCCGAGGAAGTAGTCCACGTCGGCCACGCTCCACCAGAAGCCGATGGTGTGCGCGAGCCCCGAGGCGCGCTCGGCGCCGAAGGCCGAGCTGACGGCGCGCTGCGCCTTGGCCGCCTGCAGCGCCTCGGCGGAGAAGTAGGCGGTGTCGCCCACCTTCTGCAGCTCGTCCTCCAGCGCGGCCAGCGCGGCCTTCAGCTTCTCGGGCGTCGTCTGCCCGCTGATGGTGATCGGGCCGACGTGATTGAGGGTGTAGTAGTTGACGCCGACCCCCTGCCACAGCCCGCTGTCCACGAGCCGCCGCTGGAAGGGAGAGGCGGGGTCGTTGAGCACGTCGGAGAAGACGTCGGCGGCGTAGGTGGCGGCGCGGTCCTTCCCCACGCTCGGCCCCTGCCACTGGAGGAGCACGGTGACCGCGCTCACCGGGCGCTCCATGATGATCGCGCTGTCGCCGGGGAGCGGCGGGATCTCGGGGATGGGATCGGCGGCGAACGGGTCCGGCCCGCGCTCCCAGCTGCCGAAGATGCGCTCGGCCAGCGCGAACGTTTGCGCGGGGTCCACGTCGCCGGTGACGATGAGCACCGAGTTGTTGGGCACGTAGTACTTGTGCTGGATGGTGCGCATCATCTCCGGCGTCGCGGTGAGGATCACCTGGCGGTCGCCGATGGTGTTCTTGCGGCTGAAGCTCCCCGGGTAGAGCGCCCGCGTCATCTCGTTCTGGAAGTCGAAGAACGGGTTCGACTCGTTGCGGTCGTACTCGCCGATCACCACCTCGCGCTCGGCCGCCAGCTCCTCGGGGAGGAAGAGCGGCGCGCGCGCCGAGGCGTCGAGGAAGCGCATGGCGCCCTCGAGGCTGTCGGCGGGGACGGTGAGGTAGTAGTTGACGCGCTCCTCCTGCGTGGTGCCGTTGAAGACGGCGCCGAGCTCGGAGGCGCGGTCGAGCGTGGCGCCGGGCTGCGGGTAGGTGGCGTTGGCGCGGAAGAACATGTGCTCGTAGAGGTGCGCCAGCCCGGCGTACTCCGGCGTCTGGGTGAAGGCGCCGTTGCGCACGTCGAGCTCCACGGTGGCCAGCGGCACGCCGTGCGCCTCGACGACGATCACCTCGAGCCCGTTGTCGAGCACCCGGCGCTGGAGGATCTTCTCGAGCTCGGCCCGCGTCTGCGCGGCGGCCGTGGCGGGTGGCACGAGCGTCGCCGGCACGGCGAGCGCGCCGGCGACGAGCGCGGCGCGGAGCCGGCCGCGCCAGCGGCGCGGGAGGGGGCAGCGGGGCATGAGGGCGGGGTGAGGGGGGAGCGACGAGCGACGAGCGGAACGACGAGCGACGAGCGACGAGCGACGAGCGACGCGCGACGAGCGACGCCGGCGCGAGGTGCGCGCGCATGGTACGGGCCGCGGAAAGATGGTTGCGCGAGACCGGTGGCGTGAAGCGATCGTGTGATTCGGGGGGGGCCCGCGCCGCGATCCGTCCTCCGCATCCCCGCATCCCCGCACCCCCGCATGCCTGGCGCCTGGCGCCTGGCGCCTGCCGTTCCCCCGTCCTCAGCCCGCTATCTTCCCGCGATGCCGACCACCACCGCCACCATGACCGTCAGCCGCCTCGCCGAGCGGCTCGGGCGCGACCGCGTCCGGCGCGCCGTGCCGCTCGCTCCGTACACCACCTTCCGCATCGGGGGTCCGGCCGACGCCTTCTACGAGGCCACCACGGCCGACGAGCTGGCCGGCGCCGTCACCACCGCCCGCGAGCTCGGCGTCCCCTGGTTCGTCCTCGGCCTCGGCGCCAACATCCTCGTCGGCGACCGTGGCTTCCGCGGCCTCGTCATCCGCAA
>DASTRO010000319.1:0-2254 GCA_035761165.1 Gemmatimonadaceae bacterium
GCTCATCCCGAACCCCAGCCACCTCGAGGTCGCGGGGCCGGTGCTCGAGGGCGTCGCGCGCGCGCACCAGCGCGTGCCGGGCGCGGCGCCGGGCACGCGCGACCCGCTCGCCGTGCTCCCCGTCGTCATGCACGGCGACGCCGCCTTCCCCGGCGAGGGCGTGGTGGCCGAGACGCTGAACATGGCGCGGCTGCGCGGCTACACCACCGGCGGCTCGCTGCACGTCATCGTCAACAACCAGGTGGGCTTCACCACCGACCCCATCGACGCGCGGTCGACGCACTACGCCAGCGACCTGGCCAAGGGCTTCGACATCCCCGTCGTGCACGTCAATGCGGACGACGCGGAAGCGGTGGTGCTGGCGGTGCGCCTCGCGGTGGCCTACCGCACGCGCTTCGCCAAGGACTTCGTCATCGACCTCGTGGGCTACCGCCGTCACGGCCACAACGAGGGCGACGAGCCGACGTTCACGCAGCCGGCGCTCTACGCGCGCATCAAGGCGCACCCCACGCCGCGCGAGGTGTGGGCGCAGCGCCTGGTGGCCGACGGCGTGGTGACGCAGGAGCAGGTGCAGGCGATGGAGGCCGAGGTGCGCCAGCGCCTCGAGCAGATCCACGGCGAGGTGCGGAGCGGCCACGCCGGCCCGTCGCACGAGCCGGGCGAGACCGGCGCGCCGCCGGCGCCCGTCGCGCGGGACACCGCCGTCCCCGCGGCGGAGCTGACGCGCCTCAACGAGCTGCTCCTCACCTGGCCGTCCGACTTCACGCCGCACCCGCGCCTGGCGCGCCAGCTCGAGCGCCGGCGCGACGCGCTGCAGGCGGGTGGCGGCGCCGGCGCGTCGCCCAACGGGGCCAGCGCCAATGGGGCCGCCGCCAACGCCGCCGGCGACGGCGCCGCCACCGCGGCGCTCGGCGGCCCGATCGACTGGGGCCACGCCGAGACGCTCGCCTACGCCACCCTGCTCACCGACGGCACCTCCGTGCGCCTCACCGGGCAGGATGCGGAGCGCGGCACCTTCTCGCACCGCCACGCGGTGCTGCACGACGTGAACACCGGCGGCACCTTCACGCCGCTGGCGGTGCTGCCCGGCGCGAACGGCGCCTTCGAGATCTACAACAGCCCGCTCACCGAGACCGCGGTGCTGGCGTTCGAGTACGGCTACAGCGTGGCCGCGCCGGACACGCTGGTGATCTGGGAGGCGCAGTTCGGCGACTTCGCCAACGTCGCGCAGATGGTGGTGGACCAGTTCATCGTCGCCGACCGCGCCAAGTGGGGGCAGGACTCCGGGCTCGTCATGCTGCTGCCGCACGGCTACGAGGGGCAGGGGCCGGAGCACTCCAGCGCGCGCCTCGAGCGCTACCTGCAGAGCGCGGCCGAGGGGAACCTCTCGGTCGCCTATCCGACCACCGCCGCGCAGATCTTCCACCTGCTGCGCCGGCAGGCCAAGCGCACCGTGCGCCGGCCGCTCGTCGTCATGTCGCCCAAGAGCCTCCTGCGCCTCAAGGAGGCCGGCGCGACGCTCGCCGACCTCACCGACGGCGCCTTCCAGCCGGTCATCGACGACGTCGGCGTGGCGCACCGGCGCGACGGCGTCACGCGCGTCGTGCTGTGCAGCGGCAAGCTGTTCTACGACATCGTCAGGGAGCGCGGCGACGCGCCGGTGGCGGTGGTGCGCGTGGAGGAGCTCTACCCCTGGCCGGCCGAGGCGCTGCAGCGCGTGCTGGCCGGCTATCCGAACCTGGCCGAGGTGATGTGGGCGCAGGAGGAGCCGCGCAACATGGGCGCCTGGACCTTCGTCGCGCCGCGCCTCGCCGAGCTGCTCGGCGCCGTGCCGCGCTACGTCGGCCGCCCCGACCGGGCCAGCCCGGCGGAGGGCCACCTCGGGGCCCACCAGGCGGAGCAGGCGCGCATCGTCGCCGAGGCGCTGGCCGACGCGCCGCCGGTGAAGCGCCCGGCGAAGCGGCAGACGGCGGGGCGCGCGTGAGCGGGCGGGCGCTGCTCCCCGCCGTCGTCCTCGCTGCCGCCCTCACCGCCTCGTCGGTCGCCGCACCGCGCTCCCTGGATGCCCAGGAGCGCGGTGCGGCCGCATTGGCCCAGGCCGTGGACGGCATCGGCCAGACGATGCGCGTGCTGATGATCGGCGCGCACCCGGACGACGAGGACACGCAGCTCATCACCTGGCTGGCCCGCGGCCAGCGCGTGGAGACCGCCTACCTCTCGCTGACGCGCGGCGACGGCGGCCAGAACCTCATCG
>DASTRO010000320.1:0-2445 GCA_035761165.1 Gemmatimonadaceae bacterium
TCGGCGTCGCCCCCGGTCGGGCCGGGCGCGCGACGCACCCGCTGCGCGACGTCGACCGCCGACTCTATGCCGCCGCCCGCCGGCGGGAGGACCGCATGCGCGCCCGTGAATGGATCGCCGCCGTCGCCCAGGACCTGCGCTACGCCCTGCGCTCGGCGCGCCGCGAGCCCGGCTTCGCCGTGCTCGTCGTCGTCACGCTGGCGCTCGGGATCGGCGCCAACGCCAGCATGTTCGGCGTCATCGACCGCCTGCTGCTGCGCGGGCCGTCGCACGTCGTCGACGCCGACCGCGTCCTCCGGCTCTACGTCACCGGCGGGCCGCCGGGGCAGGAGGATCGCACCGGCAGCGTCTTCCCGTACGTCACCTACACCAACGTGCGCGAGGGCACGCGCTCCTTCGCCGAGGTGGCGGCGTACACCACGGCGGGCGCCATCTCCGTGGGGCACGGCGCCGACATCCAGCGCCTGGAGCGGCAGCACGCCACCTGGACGCTCTTCCCCCTGCTCGGCGTGCGCCCGGCGCTCGGCCGCTTCTTCACCCCGGAGGAGGACCGCCCGCCGCGCGGGCAGGCGGTGGCGGTGCTCGGCTACGACGCGTGGCAGACGCGTTTCGACGGCGATCCGGGGGTGATCGGGCGGAGCCTGGAGATCGGCGACGAGCCGGTGACGATCGTCGGCGTCGCGCCGCGCGGCTTCACGGGGCCGGAGCTGCAGCCGGTAGATCTCTGGATGCCGGTGGGCCACGCGCAGACCGGCTCCTCGCCCAACTGGCCGACGACGCGCAACATGTACTGGCTGCGGATCATCGGTCGGCTGAAGCCCGGCGTCACGCCCGCGCAGGCGAGCGCCGACGCGACGCTGGCGCACCGGCGCACGTACGACGGCAAGCAGGAATGGGAGCGCGACGCGAGCCTGTCGGTGCGGCCGCTGCGCTTCGACCGCGAGGGGAAGGAGTCGATGGAGGTCGCCGTCTCGCGCTGGCTGGTGGGGATGGCGGTGGTGGTGCTGCTCATCGCCTGCGCCAACGTCGCCAACCTGCTGCTGGCGCGCGCGCTGCGCCGGCGGCGCGAGATCGCCGTGCGCCTCGCGCTGGGCGTGGGTCGCGCGCGGCTGGTGCGGCTGCTGCTGGCGGAGGGCTTCGTGCTCGCCGCGGTCGGCGGCGCGGTGGGGCTGCTCGTCGCCTACTGGGGTGGGCAGCTGATCCGGGTCACGCTGCTCCCCGACATCGCCTGGGGCGGCCCGCCGGTGAGCGGCCGGGTGCTCCTCTTCACCGCCGCGGCGACGATCGCCACCGGCGTGCTGGTGGGCCTCGTCCCCGCCCTCCGCGCCAGTCGGCCGAATCTCACCGGCGCGCTCAAGGAGGGGACGCGGCAGGGCGGCGCGGCGCGCTCGCCGCTCCGCGCCGTGCTGACGACGACGCAGGCGGCGCTCTCCGTGGTGCTGCTCGTGGGGGCGGGGCTGTTCGTGCGCAGCCTCTGGAACGTGCGCGCCCTGGACCTCGGGATCGAGACGGAGCGCGTGCTGGCCGTGGACTGGGCGTGGGCGCGCGAGGTCTACGAGCTGCCGGCGGAGCAGCGGGACGCCGAGCGGGCGCGGCAGACGCAGGTGCGCGACCGCGCACTGGCCGAGCTGGCGCGACTGCCGGGGGTGGAGTCGACCGCGTGGTCGATCGGCACGCCGTTCAACTCGGCCATGGGGGTGACGCTGCGCGTGCCGGGGCGCGACACGCTCCCCGCGCTCCCCGGCGGCGGGCCGTACATCAGCGCCGTGTCGAGCGACTACTTCGCCACCGCGGGCACGGAGATCGTGCACGGGCGCGGCTTCACGCCGGCGGACCGGGAGGGGAGCGAGCCGGTGGCGATCGTCAACCAGACCATGGCGCGCACGCTCTGGCCCGGCCAGGAGGCGCTGGGCCAGTGCCTGATCATCGGCGACGAGGACGCACCGTGCGCACGCGTGGTGGGCGTGGCCGAGGACGCGCGGCGCTTCCAGCTGCAGGAGGAGCCGGCGATGCAGTACTACGTGCCCCTGGGGCAGGAGCGGCAGATTGGCGGCGGGATGCTGCTCGTCCGCCCGCACGGCGCATCGGCGGCGCTGGCCACGCAGCTGCGCCGCACGCTCCGCGGCATCGACCCGACGCTCGGCTACATCGACGTGCGGTCGCTGCAGGACGCGGTCGAGCCGCAGGTGCGTCCCTGGCGGCTCGGCGCGACGATGTTCACGGTCTTCGGCGCGCTCGCCATGCTCGTCGCCGCGGTGGGGCTCTACAGCGTGATGTCGTACGTGACGGCGCAGCGCGCCCACGAGATGGGCGTGCGCATCGCGCTCGGCGCGCAGGCGCGCGACATCCGGCGGCTGATCCTCTCGCGTGGCCTCGCCACGGCGGCCGCCGGCGTCGCCATCGGCACCGCGCTGGCGCTGGCCGGCGGTCGCTTCATCGAGCCGC
>DASTRO010000321.1:0-16588 GCA_035761165.1 Gemmatimonadaceae bacterium
GGGCGGCAACGGCGCCGGCGCAGGGTCCGCCGGCGCGCGTGCACTACCCGGAGACGCGCACCGTGGACACGGTGACCAACTACTTCGGCACGCGAGTGCCCGATCCCTACCGCTGGCTGGAGGCGATCGACGGCGCCGACGTGGCGGCGTGGGTGAAGACGGAGAACGCCGTGACGATGCCGTACCTGGCCGCGCTCCCCGGCCGCGACCTGCTCGCCCAGCGCATCACGGCGCTGTACGACTACCCGCGCACGAGCGTCCCCTTCTGGGAGGGCGGCCGCTGGTTCTACACGCGCAACGCCGGGCTGCAGCGGCAGAGCGTGTGGTTCGCGCGCGAGACGCTCGACGGCCCCGAGCGGCTCATCCTCGACCCGAACGCGCTCTCCCCCGACGGCTCGGTGGCGCTCTCCGGCTTCTCGCCGTCGCCCGACGGCGAGCACCTCGCCTACGGACAGAGCGAGGGCGGCTCCGACTGGGTGACGTGGTACGTGCGCGACCTGGCGACGGGGCGCAACACGGCGGACACGGTGCGGTGGTCCAAGTTCAGCGGCGCGAGCTGGACGCGCGACGGCCGGGGCTTCTTCTACTCGCGCTTCCCCGAGCCCCCAGCGGGGAAGCAGCTCGAGGTGAAGCTGGAGCACCAGACGCTCTACTACCACCGCCTCGGCACGCCACAGTCGGCGGACGTGAAGATCTACGCGCGGCCCGACCACCCGAGCTGGTTCGTCTTCGGCGGCACCGACGAGACGGGGCGCTACCTGTTCGTCACCACGTCGCCCGGCACCGACAAGAACGAGCTGTACATCGCCGACCTGGGCGACCCACTGCACCCGAACGTGGGCGCGCCCATCCGTCCGGTCGTCACGGGGCAGGACGCCAACTACAGCCCGCTCGGCGTGGCCGACGGGCGGCTCTACCTCCAGGTGGACCGCGACGCGCCCAACCGGAAGATCGTGGCGGCGCCGGTGGCCACGCCCGACCCGGCGCACTGGGCGACGGTGATCCCCGAGGGCGACATGCCGATCGAGGGGGCGTCGCTCGTGGCCGGCCGGCTCGGCGTGCTCTCGCTGCAGGACGTGGCGAGCGTGGTGCGGCTCTACCGGCTGGACGGCACGCTGGAGCGCGAGGTGCCGCTGCCGGGGCTGGGCAGCGCGAGCGGGCTGGTGGGGCGATTCGACCGGCCGGAGCTCTTCTACAGCTTCACCTCGCCGCTACAGCCGTCCACCGCGTTCCTGTACGACGCGGCGACCAACACCAGCCGCCCGTTCAACGCGCCGAAGCTCACCTTCGACCCGTCGCGGTTCGAGACGGAGCGCGTCTTCTACCAGAGCAAGGACGGCACGCGCGTGCCGATGTTCCTCACGCATCGGCGCGACCTGCCGAAGAACGGGCAGAACCCGACGATGCTCTACGCCTACGGCGGCTTCTCGATCAGCTCGCGCCCGAGCTTCAGCCCGGCGGTGATCGCCTGGATCGAGCAGGGGGGCGTCTACGCGCTGGCCAACATCCGCGGCGGGGGCGAGTACGGCGAGCGGTGGCACCAGGCCGGCCAGTTCGAGCGCAAGCAGAACGTCTTCGACGACTTCGTCGCGGCGGCCGAGTGGCTGGTGCGCGAGCGGTACACGTCGCCGGAGCACCTGGCGATCAACGGCGGCTCGAACGGCGGGCTGCTGGTGGGCGCGGCGATGACGCAGCGCCCCGACCTGTTCGCGGTCGCCGTACCGCAGGTGGGCGTCATGGACATGCTGCGCTACGACCGTTTCACCGGCGGCGCGGCGTGGGCCACGGAGTACGGCTCGTCGTCGGACTCGACGGCGTTCCGGTACCTGCGCGCCTACTCGCCGCTGCACAACATCCGCTCCGGCGTCTGCTACCCGGCCACGCTGATCACGACGGCCGACCACGACGACCGGGTGGTGCCGAGCCACTCGTTCAAGTTCGCCGCCACGATGCAGACGGAGCAGGCGCAGGTGGCGGGGTGCACGAACCCGGTGCTGATCCGCATCGAGGCCCAGGGGAGTCACGGCTACCGGCCGCTGGACCGCCGGATCATGGAACTGGCGGACATCTGGGCATTCACGGCGTACCACACGGGGATGCGCGTGCGCCGGAGGGAGGCGGTGGTGCCGTGAACGGCGAGCGATGAGCGATGAGCGATGAGCGGGGCTCCGATGCAGGTCGGAGCCCCGCTCGCGTGTGCCGGTCAGTCGGTGGTGCCGGGGGCCGTCGAGCGTCGAGGGGCGTCGAGCGTCGAGGGGCGTCGAGCGGGAAGGGTACAGGCGGCGTTCGTCTGGTGATGGTCGCGGGCCGAGCCGGCGCGATCCTGTAGTTCGGGGGGGGCCCCCGCGTTGCGATCCGTGCGCCGCGCCCTCGCCGCTCGCCGCTCGCCGCTCCTCCCCCCGCCTCACCCCGTCGTCGCGCCGTGATCCGCCTCCATCACCCCGCCCGCCTTCCGCCCCGTCACCCGCTCGTACGCCCGCGCCGCGATCGGCGTCAGCGCCAGCGTGACCACGACCCGCAATGGCGTGGTGAGCTTCGCGACGACGTAGGCGAGCGCCCAGGCGCCAGCCGTCGCCACCAGCCCACGCGGGTCGAGGCCGAGGCGGGCGGCGAGCGGCGCCGGATCCCAGCCGTAGCGGATCGCCGCCCACGCGCCGACGAGCACGACGAAGAAGAGCGTGAACCAGACGACGACGGCGACGATGCCGTACTCGGTCAGCAGACGAACGTAGGTCTTGCGCACGGGCGGCCGGGGTTCGGGGGAGCGCCGGCGGAGCGCTCGGCAGTCGCAAGTTAACGGGAGGCGACGGACACGATCGCCCGACGGCTGGCGGCGGCCGTCCGGCGCCGGCATCTTCGCCCCATGCCGACCCCGAACGCTCCCCGCCCCCCTGCCCTCGTGCGCGCCGCCGCGCGGCCCGCTGCCGCACCGGCCGCCGCGCTCCTCGCCGCCCTCGCCGCCCTCGCCGCCGCGCTCGTCGCGTGCACACCGCCGGCTCCGGCCACCTCCGACAGCGGCGCGGCCGCTGGCGCCGGCGCGGCGAGCGTCGCGGGCAGCACGCCGACACTGCAGCCACAGCAGAGCGGCACCACGGCCCTCCTTCAGGCCGTGAGCCCGGTCAGCGATCGGGTGGTGTGGGTGAGCGGGCACCGCGGCACCTGGGCGCGCACGCTGGACGGCGGCGCCACCTGGCAGACGGGGCACGTCCCCGGTGCCGACACGCTGCAGTTCCGCGACGTCTACGCCGCCAGCGCCGACACCGCCTTCCTCCTCAGCGCCGGTCCCGGCGCCCTGTCGCGCATCTTCCGCACGGTCGACGGCGGCCGCAGCTGGGCCGAGCAGCACGTCAACCCCGACTCGGCCGGCTTCTACGACTGCTTCGCCTTCTGGGACGCCAGCCACGGCCTCGTGTACGGCGACGCGGTGGACGGACGGCTCGTGGTACTGGAGACGACGGACGGCGCGACCTGGCGCCGCATCGACGACTCGCGGCTGCCGGCAGCCCAACCCGACGAGGGGGGCTTCGCGGCGAGCGGCACCTGCGTCGCGGCGCGCACCGCCGGGAGCGAGCGGCACGCCTGGATCGCGACCGGCAATGCCGCCCGCCCGCGCGTGCTGCACACGGCCGACGGCGGCCGCACGTGGGCGGCGAGCGAGCCGCCGCTCCCCGGCGGGGAGGGCGCCGGCGGGGCGTCGGTGGCCTTCCGCGACGCCGAGGTCGGCGTCGCGCTGGGCGGCGACATCGGGGCTCCGCAGGCCCGCGGCGACTACGTGGCCGTCACCACCGACGGTGGCGCCACCTGGCGCACGGGCGGTCGCCCGACCTTCGCCGGGGCGATCTACGGCGGCGCGTACGTGCCGGGCGCCGAACGGCCGACGCTCGTCCTCGTCGGCCCGGGTGGCGCGGACTGGTCGGTGGACGACGGCCGCACCTTCGCGCGGCTGGACACGCTGAGCTACTGGGGCGTGGGCTTCGCGTCGCCGCACGCGGGGTGGCTGGTGGGGCCCAACGGGCGGATCGTGAAGGTGCGGGTGGAGTAGGAGAGCGAGGAAAGAGGGAAGAGGAACAGCCTCGGGAAGCTCCGTCCCGCCGGTCCCTCTTCCCTCCTCCCTATCTCACCCGCACCCCGATCTCCGCGCCGAGATACCAGTTCCGCCCCGGCCCCGGCTCCCGCACGCGCCCGCCGAATCCGTTCACCACCACCGAGCTCACGTACCGTCTGTCGAACAGGTTCCGGACCCCGACGAACGGCTGCACCTCGGTCCGCCCCACCCGCGCCGACCAGGTCGCGCGCGCGTCGGTGATCCCCGCCCCCCACCCCGCCACGCGCTGCGTGTTGTCGTCGTCGGCGTAGACGAACGAGCTCACCGTGTGGTCCAGGTCGAGCGACGTGCGCGCCGTCGGCCGCGTGCGCAGGCCGACGCGCAGGAAGTGCTCCGGCACGCCGGGCAGTCGCTTGCCGTCCAGCACGTCCACCGCGTCGCCGCTCACCACGCGGTAGTCGGTGAAGCGGTAGTGCGACCAGGTGTAGGCCACGTCCACCCCCAGCGCGTCGCTCGCCCGCACCCCCAGCCCCAGCTCGGCGCCGTCGTTCCGCGTCGCGCCGGCGTTGCGGAAGTAGGCGCGGCCGTTCGTCTCCTCGTACTGCACGATCGCGTCGCTGACGTGCGCCCGGAACAGCGCCGCGCTGTACGTCACGCGTCGCCCCCAGAGACTGCCGCGGGCGCCGAGCTCCGTCGTCAGCGCGCGCTGCGGGCCCAATGCGTCGTTGAAGCCCCCCAGGTCGTCGGCGCGTTCCTGCAGCTCCGTCGTCGTCGGTGTCTCGAACGACGTGGAGAGGTTGGCGTAGGGCGCGAACGCCTCGCTCGCCACGTACGTCGCGCCGAGGTGGCCGCTCCAGGCGGGGAGCACGCGGTCGCCATCGTCGCGGCCGTCGCTCAGGAAGCGGTCGCGCACGTCGAAATGCACGCGATCGTAGCGCCCGCCCGCGCTCAGCGTCAGCCGCGGTGTGGCGTCCCAGAGGAGCTGCGCGAACGGCCCCAGGCTCCACGTCGTCTCCACCTGGTCCAGCAGCAGCGTGTCGGCGGGGGCGCTGGGGCGCCCGGCGGTGCTGCGCCGGTTCTGCCGCGCGTCGCGCATGCGCTGCCACTCGGCCCCCGCGGTGAGGCGCGGCCCACCCGCACCGGCCAGCGGGAGCGTGGCCGAGGCGCGCGCGCCGTACACCGCGCGGTCGATCGTGATGTAGGTGCCGTTCTCGGGGGCGGCGGGGGGCGGCGGCGCGGCGGCGATGGCGTTGCGCAGGTCGCGCGTCAGGCCGTACACGCTGGCGTCGAAGGAGACGCCGTCCGGCGCACTCTCGCGCCGCACGCGCAGCGAGAGCTGGTCCTGGCGCGTGCGCTTGTCGGCGCCACGCCGGATGTTGTTGGGCGCTGCCGCGCTCGGATCGGCGGCGAATTCCTCCGCCGTCAGCGCGCCGGGATTCTCGGCCCGCGCCAGGTCGGCCAGCGCCAGGCGCAGCGAGGCGGTGGTGGCCGGCCCGAGCGCGTAGTCCACGCCGGCGTTGAGCTGGCGCGAGTCGGCGGCGCTGTACTCGCGGAAGCCCTCCCAGGAGAGGCGGGACACGGAGAGCATGCCGCCGGCCCGCCCGTGGCGCCCCGCGGTGCGCGCCTGCCACTTGGCCAGGCCGAAGGAGCCCGCCTCCGCGCGCACGCTCTGGCGCAGCGGATCCGGCGCGAGCAGGTCGCTCGTGAAGCTCACGACGCCCCCCGAGCCGTTGCCATACAGCGACGACGACGAGCCGCGCAGCACCTCCACGCGGTCGATGGCGCCGAGCTCCACGTTGGTGAGCTGGCTCTGGCCGTCGGGGAGCGTCTGCGGGATGCCGTCCAGCAGCACCACCACGCCGCGCACGCCGAAGTTGGCGCGGCTGCCGAAGCCGCGGATGGCGAGGCGCTGGTCGAGGGCGAAGTTGTACCGGTTGCCGACGAGGACCCCGGGGATGCCCCCGAGTGCCTCGTCGAGGCCGATGGTGGGCTGGCCGGCGCGCAGCTCGCGCACGCCGGCGACGCCCACGGCCCAGGGCACGCGCGAGAGCGGCTGGTCGTCGCGCGTGACGGTGATGCTGACCTCGGGGAGCGGCTGCACGCCAGTCGAGTCACGCTGCGCGCTGTCGGACGGGAGCGGCGTGCCGGCGCGCCCCTGCGCGCGTGCGGCCGGCGCCGCGAGGGCGAGCACGGCGAGGAGCGCGACGGGCGCGACGGGCGCGGCCAGGGCGAGCGACGCGCGCGGGCGTCGTGTGGGATGGAGCACGGAGGAGTCGGCTGGGGAGATGGATCGACGGGTGGGGCGGCGGGCACGGGCCGCGGCGTGCCCCGGCCGGATGAACGAACCGTGCCGTCCGCGGCGCGTGCGGTCAACCGTGCGTGCGGTCGACGGCACGGCTGGTCGCCGTCGCGTGCCGTCGCCGGTGGCGTGCGCCCCTTCGCCCACGGGGGCGGACGGCCCCGACGCGGAACGCGCCCGGACACCTCGGTGTCCGGGCGCGTTCCGCCTGGCCAGGGGTCCCGCGGACCGTCGTGCGCGAGCCGTTACGGCATCTCCTGCGAGATCGCCTTCGTCGTCACGTTCGTCGTCCCCGGCGTGCCGGCGTTCTTCACGTACACGCCCAGCCACGCCACCCAGCGCGCCCACTGGTCGAGGATCGTCTCGGCCGTCGCCGGCCCGTGGTCCTCGTACGGGTACATGTAGAGCGCCGCCGTCTTGCCCAGCCCCTGCAGCGCCTGCATCATGCGGATCGAGCTGATCGGCGCCGTGCCGACGTTCTGGTCCTCGATGGAGTGGTACATGAGGAGCGCGCCCTGCAGCTTGTCCGCCTCGAGGAAGGGGGACATCTCGAGGTAGGTCTCCTGCGCCTCCCAGAAGTCGCGCCGCTCGCTCTGGAAGCCGTTCGGCGTCAGCGACCGGTTGTACATCCCGTCGCCGGCGATCCCCGCCTTGAAGAAGGGCGTGTGCGTCATCGCGTTCACCGTGCTGAACGCGCCGTAGCTGTGCCCGCCGATGGCGAGCCGCGTGCGGTCGATGTAGCCCTGCCGGTCCAGCTCGTCGATCACCGCCGCCAGGTTGTTCCGCAGGTCGGCGATGTAGTTGTCGTTCATCCGCCCCTGGTCGCCCATGATGGGCGGGCTGAAGTTCACCACCGCGTAGCCCTGCGTCACCAGGTACTCGATGGTGCGCGGCCCGCCGGACGGGAACTCGTTCACGTTCTCCGTGCGCAGCGTGCGGTCGTACTCGGCCTGCTCGGTGTACTCGCGCGGGTAGAACCAGAGCATCGCCGGCAGCCGCGTGCCCGCCGTGTAGTCGCGCGGCAGCGTGAGGTCCACGAAGAAGCGGATGCCGTCCACGCGCGTCACCGGGATCTTCTTGCGGATGGCCTGCGTGAACTCCGGCATGTAGTCCACGTTGTTGGTCAGCTTGACCACCTGGCCGCTCCGCGTGTCGCGCAGGTACGCGTCGGGGAGCATGGTGCGCGACTCGCGCGTGATGATCATCCGCGCGAAGTCCGCGTCGAGCGGCGCGACGACGTCCTCGTAGACGTCGGCCGCGCTCTGGAAGAGGCGCGTCTTGCGCCCGGTGGCGATGTCCACGCGGTCCACGAAGGGGCGCGGTGCCTCGTGCTGCCAGTCGCGCGCGTACTGCGTGCCGTTCAGGAAGACGGACTGCCCGTCGCTCGAGAGGAGCGCCACCGTCTGCCCCAGGCGACCGCGCGTCGTGACGAGGTTGCCGGGGTTCTGGTAGAAGGTGAGCGAGTCGGCGCCGTTGCCGCCACGCCCGCCGAAGCCGCGTCCGCGGCCGCCCACGCTCGCCGTCAGGCCGCGCATCCGCCAGAGGGTGTAGTGCTTCGTGGGCTCGTCCAGCTTCACCGCGTACAGGTGGCCGGTGCCGTTCGCGTTCTCGGCCACGAACACCGTCTTCGCGTCGTCCGAGAACAGGACGCCGCCGATGCGGTTGTCGCTCGCCAGCAGCTCGGTGCGGCTGTTCGCGTCGTACGGCGGGCGCCAGGCGAAGAGGCGGTCCTTGCGCCGCGCCGCGCCGCGCCCGGCGCTCCCGCCGGCGGCCGGCGCATCCGGCGCGGCCGCGCTGTCACCGCTGTCGCCGCCCGCGCGGCCACCGCGGCCGGCCGGCGCCGGATCCTGCTGCAGGTAGTAGAGCCCCGAGCCGTCGGGCAGCCACCCGAAGTCGCGCCGCGCCGTGTCCGCGCCGCGCCCGCCGGGGCCCGGCTGGTCGTCGTCGTCGCCCGGCCGGTCCACGCGCAGCGGCCGCTCGGTGAGCGTGGCCACCACCGTGCCGCGCGCGTCCCAGAGCTGCTCCACGCGGCCGAAGCTGCCGTAGGGCACGATGTACGAGAAGGGCTTCTGCATCAGCGTGACGCGGAGGTACTGCCCGTCGGGCGCCACGTCCACGTCGTCGATCATCGCCGGCGCGCCGATCTTCCGCACCGCCCCGGACTTCGCGTCGACGAGCGCCAGCTGCCCCGTGGTGTAGTACTCGAGCAGCGCCTTCTCGTACGGGTCGCGCAGCAGGCTGGCGTAGACGCGCTCCTGGTTCTTCTGCCCTTCCGTGAGACGGACGAGCGGCGTCGTCTCGATCGCCGGCCGCTTCGGCTCGGCCGCCCGGCCGCTGGGCACGAGCACCACCGCGACGCTCTTCCCGTCGGCCGTCCACTGGACGTCGGTGACGAGCGTGGCGAGGAGCGGCGTGGCCGTCAGCTGGCGCGACTTCCCGCTCGCCACGTCCGCCACGTAGAGGCGCGAGGCGTCGTCGAAGTTGGCGATGTAGGCGATCCGCGTCCCGTCCGGCGACCACGCCGCGCCGCTCACCGTCGCGCCGCGTGGCGTCTCGAGCGTGCGCGACTGCCCGGTGGCGGCGTCGATCACCGACAGCCCGGTGGCGCCGCGCGTCGTCAGCGAGCGCGCCCGATTGGCGGCGAAGTCCACCTGCAGGCCGCCCAGGTAGTAGTGCGGCTTTCCGAACGCCGCCAGCGTCGGCAGCCCGTCGCTCGTCGGCTCGAGGAAGTGCTTCCGGTCCGGGCTCTGGTCGGAGAGCGAGACGTTGTTCTGGCGCGGCGCCAGCACCAGCCGCTCGATGGCGGCCGGCGGCCGCACGTAGCGCTCCTGGGCGAGGATCTCCCGCGACGAGAGCGCGGCCGCGGCGGCGGTGCTGGCAGGGGCGCCCTCCCCCTGCTGCGCGGCGGCGACGGACGCCGAGGCGAGCAGCAGCCAGGCGGGGAGCAGGAGGGCGGGCGCGGAGCGGGGGCGAACGGAAGGAGGCATGCGAGTGCCGGGTGGGGGGACGCGCACGGACTCGCGCCGCACGGGAGGCGGGGCGCGAGCAGGGCTGCCGGACTTACGCGACCGCACGGGGAAACGCTGGCCGGGGGGTCGGGCGGCGCTGCGGTGTATAGCTTGAACCATGCACGACCATCCGGGCCCCCCGCCAGAGCGCGGCCCGGCCAGTGGCCGCCCGTCCATCGGGGACTACGCGGTGATCGGCAACGCCCGGTCGGCGGCGCTGATCTCCCGCCAGGGATCGATCGACTGGCTCTGCTGGCCGCGCTTCGACAGCCCCTCCTGGTTCGCCGCGCTGCTCGATCGGCGCCGGGGCGGACGCTTCGCCGTGCGCCCGGCGGGCGACTTCACCGCCCGGCGGCGCTACGTCGGCGACACCAACGTCCTCGAGACCACCTTCCGCACACCCACCGGCACGGCGCGCCTGACGGACCTCATGCCGGTGGCCGACGAGGCCGGGCAGCGGCGCGAGCTCTGGCCGCAGCACGAGCTCCTGCGCGCCGTCGAGTGCCTGGAGGGCGAGGTGACGTTCGAGCTCTCCTGCGACCCGCGCCCCGACTACGCCCGCGCCACGCCCCGCCGGCATGACCGGGGGCCGCTCGGGATCCATTTCGAGCACCGCGACAGCGTGCTCGTGCTGCGCGGCGACCTCCCGCTCGCGCTCGCACCCGATGGGAGCGGCGCCGGCGGGCGCGTCACCCTGCGCGCCGGCGAGCGACGGTATCTCTCGCTCGTCTTCGCCGAGCGCGAGCCGGCGGTGCTCCCGCCGCTGGGCGACGCGGCCGAGCGACGGATCCGGGAGACGACGACGTGGTGGGAGCGGTGGGCGGGGCGGTGCACGTACGAGGGCCCGTACCGCGACGCGGTGGTCCGCAGCGCGCTCACGCTCAAGCTGATGGCCTTCGCGCCGTCGGGCGCCGTCGTCGCCGCCCCCACGACGTCGCTGCCGGAGCAGCCGGGCGGCGTGCGCAACTGGGACTACCGCTACTGCTGGCTGCGCGACGCCTCGCTCACCCTCCAGACGCTCTTCGACCTCGGCTACCCGGCGGAGGCGGAGGCGTTCATGAGCTGGCTGACCCACACCACGCGCATCACCTGGCCGGAGCTGCGGATCGTCTACGACGTGTACGGCCGGCCCGACCTGCACGAGGAGGAGCTCCCCCACCTCGAGGGCTTCGCCGGCTCGCGTCCGGTGCGCGTCGGCAACGCGGCGCAGGACCAGCTGCAGCTCGACGTCTATGGCGAGGTGCTCGACGCCGTCTACCAGTTCGTGCGGCGCGGTGGGCGGCTGGACCGCACCACCCGACGCATGCTCGTCGGCTTCGGCCGCACCGTCTGCCGCCGCTGGCGCGAGCCGGACGAGGGGATCTGGGAGATCCGCGCCACGCGGCGGCACCACACCTACTCCAAGGCGATGTGCTGGGTGGCGCTGGACCGCCTGCTCCGCCTGCACGAGGCGGGGCGCCTCCGCCTGGCGGCCGCGCCGTTCGCACGCGAGCGGGCGGCGATCCGGGAGGAGATCGAGCGGCGCGGCTACAGCGAGGCGCTCGGCAGCTACGTCAGCGTCCTCGACGGCGCGGCGGTGGACGCGAGCCTGCTGCAGCTGGGCCGCTACGGCTACGCCGATCCGGCGTCGCCGCGCATGCGGGGCACCCTGCACGCCGTCCGCGAGCGGCTGGGGACGAACGGCCTCCTCTACCGCTACGTGGACGAGGACGGCCTGCCCCCCGGCGAGGGGACGTTCGGCATCTGCAGCTTCTGGGCGGTGACGGCCCAGGCGCTGGCCGGCGACCGCGCCGGGGCGGCCGAGCGCTTCGAGCGCATCCTGGCGCACGCCAACGACGTGGGGCTGTTCGCCGAGCAGGTGGACGCGGCGACCGGAGAGGCGCTCGGCAACTTCCCCCAGGCGTTCACGCACGTCGGCCTGGTGGACGCGGCGCTCACGCTGTGCGGCGTCGAGCGCGGCACGCCGGAGCCGGCGGCGCTCGCGGCCGGCGCTCGCGAGGCGGGCGGCCGGCGATCGGCCGCCGTGGACACGGGCATCTCCAGCGAGGTGTGACGCATGGTGAACGTGGGCAGCATCCTGCTCTGGGGCTTCGTGGCCACGGTGGTGCTGACGGCGCTGATGCAGGGGGCGCAGGGCCTCGGCCTGTCGCGCATGAGCATCCCGTTCGTCGTCGGCACCATGTTCACCGGGCACCGCGGGCGCGCCGGCGCCGTGGGCTTCCTCGGCCACGTCGTCTTCGGCTGGCTCTTCGCCCTCCTCTACGCCCTGGCCTTCGAGAGCTGGCAGCGCGCCACCTGGTGGCTCGGCGCCGGCATCGGCCTCCTGCACGGGCTCGTCGTGCTCGTCGCGCTGATGCCCGTGCTCCCCGGCCTGCACCCGCGGATGGCGAGCGAGCAGCGCGGGCCGGAGCCGACCCGCGCGCTCGAGCCGCCGGGCTTCCTGGCGCTCAACTATGGCCAGCGCACGCCGCTCGTCACCCTCGTCGCCCACGTCGTCTACGGGGCGGTCATCGGCGCCTTCTACCACCTGGCCGGCCGATGACCGCCCGGCGACGCCCGCACGGGCGTCGCTACAACGACTTCAGGTACTGGACGAGATCCGCCTTCTGCTGCGCCGTGAGGTGCAGCCCCTTGCGCGTGTCGTAGAGCTCGACCACCGCCTCCAGCGTCGGCGCGATGCCGTTGTGGAAGTAGGGCGGGTGCTGCCACACGCCGTGCAGCGGCGCGGTGCGGTACATCTTGGTCGCGCTGCGCGACGCGTAGCTCGGCACACCGTCCGGCTCCGGCTCGCTCACGACCTCGGAGGGCGCGTGCAGCCGGACGTTGGCGTCGGTGAGGAGCACGCCGGTGTGGCAGGTGGCGCACTTCCCCGCCCCGACGAAGACGGCCCGGCCGCGCGCCGCGGCGGCGGGGTCGAAGCTGCCGGGCGGCGGCTCGGGCGCGGCGATGCTCAGCTGGTACGCCTGGAGCGCCGGGAGCTTGTCGGTGACGAGGTCGGGCGGCGTGTTGTTCACGTTCACGCCCGTGCGCGGCTCGCTGAACGTCCCGTGGCCGTGCATCTGGGTGACGCCGACGTAGCGGTTCCAGTACGCGAGCTCGTCGCCGTCGCCCGTGGCCGTCACGCTGTTGACGCCGAGCAGCCCGTAGGCGGGCGGGATGACCTGCGGGCCGTTCAGGCCGTCGAAGTTGTAGCGCGGGTCGTACTTGCCGGGCCCCCAGGAGTTGTAGACGGCCTTCTGCGCCGCCGTGAGCGCCGGGGAGAGGGCGATGATGGCCCCGGGGTTCAGGTCGCGGTTCGGCCACCCGTCCAGCCGCCGGCCGATGCCGGGGGCGAAGGAGTTGTCCACCGTCGAGTGGCAGAGCGCGCAGGTGATGCCGACGCTGGTGAGCGTGTCGCGGCCGTTCACCGTCTCCACGGTCCCCTTCACCCCGACGACCGCGTTCAGCTTGAGCAGGGCGACCGTCGTCGCCGGGCTGAGGAGGCTGATGGTGCCGTTCTGGATCCCCGTCACCACGTCGGCCGGCAGCGCCTCGGCGTCCACCTTGAGGCCGACGGCGAGCGCGGTGGTCGGGTCCACGGCCGCCTGGATGACCTCGTGCATGCGCAGCGTGTCGGTCCAGAACGTCTCGTCGCCGAAGGTGTCGAAGCGGAAGATCTCCTTCCCCTGGGCGGCCAGCTGGGCGTCGGGTGGCCGCAGCCCCGTCGGGCCGTTACGATCATGGCAGGCCGCCATCAGCAGGACGGCGGCGAGCCCGACCTCGACGGCGAGGAAGACCGCGACCCGACGCGCCGGCGAGCCGGCACGCGAGCCAGGGGAGGACGGATGGTGCTGCTCGGACGGCATGGCACTACCCTCCTGAGCCGACACGCGGCTCGGCTGAACCGGACGCACTCACCTGCACTCGTCTGCACTCGCCGCCGGCCTCGCGACCCCCGCAGCGCTCGCGACCCACTCGCACCCAGGGCGGCAGGAGTGAGGGAAGATTATTAAGGTGATATTTCACTTTTTGCAAGAACTACTCGCTCACCGGGCGGCGATCGACGCCGATCGGGGAGGACGGCCATGTCGCTTCCGCCGTTGACGCCGGGCGCGCTGGACGGGACGCGCGGCCGCATCGTCGACCTGCTGCGCCGCTCGCCGCTGACCGCCAACGACATCGCCGCCCGGCTCGGCGTGACGCACAACGCCGTGCGCGTCCAGCTCGCCGCCCTGCAGCGGGACGGGCTCGTCCGCGAGGGCGGGCTGCAGAGTAGCGCCACCCGGCCGGCGGTCGTCTACGAGCTGGCCCCGACGGCGGAGCTCGTCCTCTCCCGCGCCTACATCCCCTTCGTCGCCCAGCTCGTGCGGGTGCTCGGCGAGCAGCTGCCGAGCGAGCAGCTGGAGGAGGTGATGCGGGCAGCGGGGCGACGGCTGGCAGCCGAGTGGCCGCCGCTACGTGGGGATCTCCGCCAGCGGGTGAGTGGCGCCGCCGCGCTGCTCGAGGAGCTCGGCGCGCCGAACGACGTCGAGCCGTCCGGCACCGGGCTCGTCATCCGCGGCTACGGCTGCGCCCTGGCCGCCGCGGTGCACGGCCGGCCGGAGGTCTGCCGCGCCCTGGAGAGCCTCCTCGGCGAGCTCATCCACGCGCCGGTGCGCGCCTGCTGCGACCACGGCGAGGACGGCGCGCGCCCCCGCTGCTGCTTCCAGGTCGCGCTCGCCGAGGACGGCGGGACGAGCGATGAGCGACGAGCGCGGAGCGACGAGTGACCCGCGCACCCCTCGGGACGCCAGGACTGGCCCGCCCGCGGGTGTTCCTCTCGTCGCTCGTCGCTCGTCGCTCACTTCACCCACGTCACCGCCAGCTCGCCCACCGCCAGCTCCAGCTGGTCGGTCTGGCCGTTCCCGTTGCCGCTCCGCTCGAAGCGGATGCGCACGATCAGGTAGGGCTCGCCGGCGTTCACCGCCGCCTGGAGCATGGATCGCAGCTCCGCCGTCACGCTCGGCGTCTGCGCCGCCGCCAGCTGCAACGCCCCGGCCGACACGGCGCCGGTGTTCATCGTCACGGTCGAGGCCCGCTCCGCGTAGAGCGCACCCAGTGAGTACGGGTCGCCGAAGACGCCCGCCGGGTCCATCGTGACCGGCAGCGTCGCGCTCTCGATCGTCGCGCCGTCCGGGATGTCGCCGAGCGAGAAGACGACGACCGCCTGCAGCGGCGCCAGCCCGCTCGTCTCGTCGTCGCCGGCCACGAGCACGCCGGGCAGCGGGAGCTCGGCCTGCGTCGAGTCGCTCGCCATCGTCCCCTGCGTCACTGCCGTGAGGCTCCGCGAGGTACGCGTGGGCGCCGGCGCGGTGACGGTCACCGTCACCGAGGCACTGCGCCCGCTCACCGTCGCCGTGACGGTCGTCGAGCCCACGGCCACGGCGGTCACCAGCCCGCTGGCGGACACCGTCGCCACGCTCGGGCTCCCGCCGCTCCACGTCGCCGTGCGGCCGCTCACCGGTCGCCCGCTCGCGTCGCGCGGCGTGGCGGTGAGCTGCTGCGCGTGCCCGGGCTCGAGGCTCACCGGCGAGGGCGAGATCGTCACGCTGGCCACCGTCACCGGGGTCACCGTCACCGTCACCGAGGCGGTCTTGCCCGCCGCCGTGGCCACGAAGGTCACCGAGCCGGGGCCGACGGCCGTCACCAGCCCGCTCCCCGAGATCGTCGCCACGGCCGGGTGCCCGCCGCTCCAGGCCGGCGTGTAGCCGTCGATCACCTGGCCGCTGGCGTCACGCACCGTGGCCGTGAGCTGCTGCGTGCCGCCCGCGATGAGCGTGACGGCGGCCGGCGAGATGGTGATGCTGGCCGGCGCCGCCGCCGGCGTGCTGACCTGGATCCGGGCGGTCGCCGTCTTCCCCTCCACCGTCGCCGTGATCGTCGCCGAGCCGGGGGCCACCGCCGTCACCACGCCGTTGGCGGCCACCCGCGCCACCGAGGCGTCGCTCGTGCTCCAGCCCACCGAGCGGCCGGTGAGCGGCGCGCCGGCGGCGCTGAGAGCGCTCGCCTCGAGCTGCAGCGTCCCGCCCGTCACCATGTTGCTCGTGGCGGGCGTCACGCGCACCGTGGCCACCGGGATCGGCGTCACGGTCACCGTCACGGTCGTGCGCTGTCCGCCGGCCGAGGCGGTGATCGTCGCCTGGCCGGCACCCACGGCCGTCACCAGCCCGTTCGGGCTCACGGCGGCCACCTGCGCGTCGTCGCTGCTCCACACCACGCCGTAGCCCGCCAGCACCTGCCCCGCCGTGTCGCGCACGATGGCGGTGAGCGACCCGGTGCTGCCGGCGACCAGGGAGAGCTGCGACGGCGTGACGCTCACGCCCGCCGGCACCGGGGTCGGCTCGACGGCCGGGGCGACGAGGACGGAGACCGTATCGGCGGCCTCGTCCACCGTCGCGACGATGCGCGCCAGGCCGGCGGCGACCGCGGTCACGTAGCCGGCGGCGGAGACCGTGGCCGTCGCCGGCTCCAGGCTCCGCCAGGCGATGGGCTCCGTCGTGACCGGCAGCCCGTCGGTGTCGAAGACGAGCGCGGCGAGCTGGTACCCGCCGCCCGGCTGCAGCGCCAGCGCGTCGGGCGTCAGCTGCACCCGGGCCACCGGTGCGGGGCCGGCCGGCGGCTCGGGCGCCGCGCTCACCGTGACGATGGCCGTGTCGGCGAAGCCGGACGCACTCGCCACCACCCGGGCCTGGCCGGCCTGCACGCCGGTCACCGTGCCGGTGCCGGCGACGGCGGCGATCTCGGGGTCGAGCGCCACCCAGGTGAAGGTGACCCCCCGCACGGTGCGCCCGTGCGCGTCCTGCCCACTGGCGCCGAGCTGGGTGCTCTCCCCCACCGCCACGGCGGCGGTGCTCGGCGTCACGCGCACGAGCGCCAGCGCGCCGACGTCGGTCGGCGGCGGCGAAGGCGGAGGCGGGGCGGTGGTCTCGCCACCACCACATGCGAAGAGCGCCGCGCCCGCCAGCATGGTGGCGAGGCGGCGGAGAGTCCTGATCGAGCCGGCCATTCGGTCCTGTTCCCGTCGAGCTTGCGGTTCCACGGCCCTGCACGCTGCGTACGGGCCTGGGACGGCGTGCACCGCCCCTGAGGTCAGGGCTCCGCGACAGCGGGCACCCGCAGGAAGGACGGGAGAGGGGACAGGAAGGCAACAGCGCCGCCCCACGGCCGAGGCTGCCTCACGCACGCCTCGGCGGCACCGGCGGCCGCGCGGCCGCCGGT
>DASTRO010000322.1:0-10669 GCA_035761165.1 Gemmatimonadaceae bacterium
ATCGCTGGAGCGATGCGCCCTCGCCGCGGCGCCGCACCCCGTCAGCGCTGGGCCGGCGGCGGCGTGGCGGGCGTGCCCGGCGGCGTGCCGCCCGGGGCGGCGCCCCCCTGCGGCTGGCCGGCGGCGGGCGTCGTACCGGGAGCCGCGCCCGGCATGGGCACGGCCGTCGGCGGCTGCCCGGCGGCGCGCGCCGAGTCGGCCTTGGCGCGGACGTTCTGCGCCAGCTCGAGCGCCCGCGTGATGCCCGCGTCGTTCACCTTGTACTCGTATTTCTCGTGCAGCGCCGCCTCGATCGGCGGCGGCACGGTGACGAACGGCGCCTCGTTGCGCACCAGCTTGTTGAAGTAGGCGTCCACGCGGGCCGCGGCGAGGGCGCTCCGCTCGGCCGGCGACTTGGCGCTGTCGGCGAGCGCCGAGGGCGCGACGCCGAGCCCCGCCCAGGCATTCGTGACCGCGGACGTGAAGGCCTGGCGCAGCTCGCTCATCTGGGCGCTGTCGACCGTGACCTTGGCGCTGTCCGCCTGCTGGAGCACGAGGTCGCGGAAGAGGAAGAAGCGGACGACCTGCGGCGCGGCGCTGTCCGGCATGGCCGCGATCTGCTGCGGCACCCGCTCCTGCGGCGGCGCGGCCTGGATGTACTGCGCCAGCCGGCCGGCCGTGAACTCGCCCTCGTCGTAGGTGGCGAGCACCGTCTCGTCCTCGCGGTGCGCGTCCGGATCCTTGGCGACGTCGCGGACCAGCTGTGCGATGTTCGGCCGCACGTTGACGCGCGCCCCGGCCTCCACGCGGGCGTGATAGGTGCTCTCGGCGACGAACGCCTTGCGCTGCGTCGCGAAATCGGCGAGCTGGGCCTTGTCGACCTCCGAGAACGGCCGGCGGCGAATGATATGGTAGCCGTAGGGGGTCAGCACCGGCCGGGAGATCTCGCCGGGCTTGAGCGACGAGACGGCGCGCGCGAACTCGGGCACCATCCGCTGCGGCGCGAAGACGCCCAGGTCGCCGCCACTCTGGTCGACGCCGGGCTCGGTGCTGTAGCGCCGCGCCATCTCGGCGAAGTTGGCGGCCGTGACCTGCCCCGCCACCCGCTCCGCCTCGCGGCGGACGGAATCGCGCACGGCCTCGCTGGGCTGCTGCTGCGGGGCGCCCGGGAAGCCGAAGAGGATGTGCTGCGCGGCCAGGAGGTCGCCCTGGTTGAACTCGGCCTCCGTCATCGGCGCGGCCGGGCTACGCCAGTCCTTGGAGACGTCCTCCATGAACTTGCCGATGCGGATGTTGGCGTATTGCGACCACATCGCGTCCTGCAGCAGCTCGGGGTCGTTGAGCGTATCGCCGGCCGCGGCGGCCTGGCCGAGCAGCTGGTAGTTCACCCAGACCTGGGCGACCGCCTTGGCGACCTCCTCCTGGAGGGGGAGGGGCGACTCCCCGATGAGGGTGGCCAGGTGCTCCACCGACAGCTCCTCGGAGCCGGCCCGCGCGGCCGTGTCGACGTGCGCGGTCATGGCTTCCTTGAAGCTGTCACAGGCGGTCAGGCCGACGACGGCGCCGGCCAGCGCGAGAACGATCCGTTTCATGGGACAGGGGGTGGGGTACAGATGGGCGGGCCGAGGTGCGGAGACGCCCGTGGCGCGCGGAGCCGGCCGGGTGGCCGTCAGCCCAGGAGACTGCGTAGCGCGCGCACGAGACCGTCGAGCATGGCCGCGCCGCCCAGCCTGGTGAGCTTGAGCGCGAGCGGCTGGGCCCGGCGGACCTCGGCCTGGAACTGCACCTCGTGGAACGCTGCCGCGAGCCCCTTCATCCGGGGCACCGCGTCGGCGCGAAAGCTAACACGGGCCTCGTCCCCGCGCACCAGGATGCCTTCTACCCGGAGCAGTCCGCCGATGATCCGGAGGAGCGCCATGGCGAAGAAGGCCTCGGCGGGAGGTGGGAGGGGGCCGAAGCGGTCGCGCACCTCGGCCCGCAGCTCGTCGATCGCCGTCGGGTCGGTCAGCGCGGTCAGCCGGCGGTAGACCTCCAGCTTCGCCTCGGCCGTGGGCACGTAGTCGTCCGGCAGGTAGGCCGGCACGTCGAGCGAGACGTCGGTCGGCACCAGCTTGGGCGCGCCGTCGCCCGCGGTCACCCGCCCCACCGCCTCCTGCAGCAGCCGCAGGTACATGTCGAAGCCGACGGCGTGCACGAACCCCGACTGCTCGGGGCCGAGGAGGTTCCCCGCCCCGCGCATCTCGAGGTCCTTGAGGGCGATCCGGTAGCCCGACCCCAGCTCCGTGTGGTGCTCCAGCACCTTGAGCCGCGCCTCGGCCTCGAGGTCGATCGTGTCGGGGACGAGCAGGTAGCAGTAGGCGCGGCGGTGCGACCGGCCCACGCGGCCGCGCAGCTGGTAGAGCTGGGCGAGGCCGAAGTGGTCGGCGCGGTTCACGAACATCGTGTTCGCGTTCGGCACGTCCAGCCCCGTCTCGACGATGAGCGTGGAGACGAGCACGTCCACCTCGCCGTGCACGAAGCGATGCATCACCGCCTCCAGCTCCCGCTCGCGCATCTGCCCGTGGCCCACGGCGATGCGCGCCCGCGGCACGATGCGCTGCAGGTGGTCGGCGACGCCCTGGATCGTCTCGATCCGGTTGTGGACGAAGAAGACCTGGCCGCCGCGGTCCAGCTCGCGGGCGATCCCCTCCTCCAGCAGCGCGTCGTCCCACGGCTCCACGTACGTGAGCACGGGCGAGCGGTCGCGCGGCGGCGTCTGCATCAGCGTCATGTCGCGCAGGCCGGCCAGCGACTGGTGCAGGGTGCGCGGGATGGGCGTGGCGGTGAGCGTCAGCACGTCCGTCTCCACGCGCAGCTGCTTGAGTCGCTCCTTGTGCCGCACGCCGAAGCGGTGCTCCTCGTCCACCACGATCAGGCCGAGGCGCGCGAACTCCACGTCGGGGCTGAGGAGCCGGTGCGTGCCGATGACGATGTCGATCGTGCCGTCCTTCACGCCGGCGAGCACCGCCGCCTGCTCCTTCGGCGTCTGGAAGCGGCTCAGCACCGCAACCTTCACCGGGAAGTCGGCCAGCCGGTCGCCGAAGGTGCGGGCGTGCTGGTCGGCGAGGATCGTCGTCGGGACGAGCACGGCCACCTGGCGCCCACTCTGGATCGCCTTGAAGGCGGCGCGCACGGCGATCTCGGTCTTGCCGTAGCCCACGTCGCCGACGAGCAGACGGTCCATCGGGCGCGGCGCCTCGAGGTCGTGCTTGACGTCGTCGGTGGCCTTGCGCTGGTCCGGGGTATCCTCGAAGAGGAAGCTGGACTCGAGCTGGCGCTGCCAGGCCGTGTCGGGGACGTGGGGTGGCCGCGACGCCACCTGGCGGCGCGCGTAGAGGTCGAGCAGCTCGACGGTCATCTCCTCGATCGCCAGTCGCGTCTTCTCGCGCTGCGCCTGCCAGCGCCGCCCGCCCAGCCGGTGCAGCCGCGGGGGCGGCGCATCGCCGTCGCCCTGCCCGGCGGCGCGGTAGCGCTCGATCTGGTCGATGCGGTAGAGCGGGACGTTGAGCCGGTCGCCCCCCTCGTACTCGATGACGGCGACCTCCACGGTGCTCTCACCGACGAAGATCTGCTGCAGCCCGCGGTAGATGCCGATGCCGTGCTCCAGGTGCACGACGTAGTCGCCCGGCCGGAGCGCGGTGACCGTCTCGAGGGCGACCCCGGCGCCGTAGCGCCGGGCGCGGCGCAGGCGACGCTCGCGGCGGAAGATCTCGTGGTCGGTGAGGACGCGCAGTCCCGGCTCGCTCCCCCACGGCGGGATGACGAAGCCGCCGTCCAGCACACCGACCGCGAGCGCCGCGCTCACCACCCCACCGTCCTCGCCCAACAGCTCCTCCAGGCGCTCGCACTGGCCGAGGTTGTCGCAGAGCACGACCGTCGGCACGCCATCGGCGGTGACGCGGCGCAGCCGGCGCACGTCGCGGTCGATGGCCTCCGGCGCCCGCACCGGGAAGACGATCTCCACGCCCTCGTCGGCCGGGCCGCCGAGCGCCAGCGTGCCGAAGCGATCGAGCCCGCGCAGCACGTCGTCGGGCGCGGCGAACAGCTGGGCGCGCGAGGGCACGTCCTCGCCCCGCCGGCGGGCCAGCTCGAGGTGGTGCTGCGCCTCGTCCCACGTGCGGCGCAGCTCGGGCGCCAGGTGCGCGTGCTGCGGCACGACGACGAGGGTGTCCGGCGCCCAGAGCTCGAGGATGCTCACCCGCTCCTCGCTCTCGCCGTGCTGCAGCTGCGCACCGTCCACCGGCAGCACGAGCGCCAGCTCGGCGTCGCGCGTGGAGCGCTGCGTGAGCAGGTCGAAGTGCTTCAGCTCGACGATCTCGTCGCCCCAGAACTCGAGGCGCACCGGCTCGGCCATCCCGAAGCCGTAGATGTCGAAGATGCCGCCGCGCAGGCTGAACTGGGCGACGTCCTCCACCATCGGCACCCGCTCGAAGCCGATCGCCTCCAGGTGCGCGGCCAGGTCGGTGGGGCGGCGCACGTCGCCGCGCCGCAGCTCGACGCGCGCATCCTGCAGCGCGCGCGGCAGCCGCGTGCGCTCGAGCAGGGCGCGGGCGGTGGTGAGGAGGACGTGCAGGTCGCCACGTCCCAATCGCTCCAGCGTCTCCACGCGCTCGCCCGCCACCTCGGCGTGCGGCTCGGCCTCGCCGAATCCCTCGCGCGGCGGGTAGAGCGCGACGCCGACGTCGGCCACCGCCTCGAGGTCGGCCAGCCACCGCTCGGCCTCCGGAAGCCCCTCGGCCACGACGACGAGGAAGCGGCCGGGAAAGCGCCGCGCCAGCGCGGCCACCAGCACCGCGTCGCTGGAGCCGGCGAGCCCGCCGACGACCCTGGTCTCGCGCGGGGCGGGGAGGGTGTTGGCGAGGCGGGTGAAGGCGGGAAGCCGCTCCAGCGCGTCGAGGAGCGTCGGCAGCGCCATCAGCCGCGGCCGGCCGCGCCGCGCCGGGCCGTCCACCCCTCCATCGCCATCACCAGCAGGGCGCCGGCGAGCAGGGGGGCGAGCAGCGAGCGGCCGGCGGCGGGGTCGAAGGCCGCCGCGGCGAAGGCATCGCGGCTGGCGTGCACCTGGGCGTCGCGGACGCCGAGGCGGGAGCGGAGCACGGAGGGGGACAGCCGGTCGAGCACGGACTCTTCTGGTTCCGGGTTCACCACGAGGGCACCCGCACGCGCGGGGCCGCGGAAGAGAAAATACACGCCACTCTCCGTCGGCGCGGTGAGCGCGCCCTCCACCACCAGCTGCTGCGGACCGCCGGCGGCGGGCGCCCACGCCGTCACCCACTCGGGGGCGTGCACCAGCGCGCCCGGCGCCGCCTCGAGCACCACGCCCGGGTCGGCGGCGAGCCGCTGCGCCAGCACGTCGGCCAGCCAGGGGACGAAGGCGGCGCGCACCGGCAGCGAGGTGGCGGTGGGCGCGAGCGGTGAAGCGAGGAGGACGAAGCCGTCCCCCGCCACGGCCCACGCGTCCCCACCTGCCGTGGCCAGCGTATCGGCCACCGCACCGGCGGCGGGTTGCAGGGTGTAGCGCTGCGAGGCGGTGACGCCCTCCAGCCGCTCGCCGCGCACGTCGGCGCCGCCACGGCGCAGCGTGCCGAAGCGCCACGGCACGCCGAGCCGCTCGAGGTTGCGGTTGGCGGCACCGACGCGCACGGGGTCGGCCGGAGGGAGGAGGAGGGCGGGCAGCCGGTCGGCGACGTCCGCGGCGGCGACGACGATGGCCGCCCCGCGGCGCGCGCGATCGCTCTGCACGAGCGCGTCGAGCGCCGGCGCGACGAAGGTCCCGGCGCTGGCATCCACGCGAACGGCGGGCGGCTCGCCGCTCCAGAAGGCGAGATGGCGCCGGTCGTCGCCCCGCAGCTCGTCCGGCGGCAGGGCGACGAAGCCACCCGTCCACCCGCGCACCGACGGCGTGGTGTGCACGACGATCTCCTCGCCGGCCCGGGCGGTGCCGCGGGCGATCGTCTGCGGCTCGGCGCCGTCGCGCAGCAGCGCGACGGCGTAGGTGGTGGAGTCGGCGCCGGCGACCCGGGCGACGATCGTGCCGCCCGGGGTGAAGCGCACGGGGCGCGCCGCGGCGGCGATCACCGCATGATTGGGCGGCACCGGCCCGGCGGGCACGAAGGCGTCCACCGGCACGCGCGGGAGCGTCGGTACCTCCTGCCAGGCGGTGCCCTGCGCGTCGGTGAGGAGCAGGAGCTGGCGCGCCGGCAGCCCGGCGGCCTGCACGAGCGCCGCGGCACGGGCCAGCGCCGCCGGCAGGTCGCCCGCGCCGGCCAGCGGGCGCGTGGAATCCACCACCGCGAGCAGCGCGTCGGCCGTGCCGCCCGTCACGTGTCCGTCAGCCGTGACCAGCCAGAGCCGATCCTCGGCGGTGGCGCGGGCGAGCGCGGCACGGGCCGCCCCCGCCAGCTCGGCCAGCACCGGCTCGCCGCCCGCCGCCGCGGCGGAGCTCAGCGAGTTGTCGAGGACGATCGCGAGCGCGGTGGCCGGGTGCCCGGTGCCGGCCAGTCGTCCCACGGGCCGCGCCGCAGCGAGCGCGATGAGCAGCACCAGCAGGACGCGCAGCAGCATGAGGAGCAGGTTGCGCAGCCGCAGCCGGCGGCTGTTCTCCTGCTCGGCCCGCACCAGGTAGCGCACCGCGGGGAACTCGACGCGCGCGCCCGCCCGCCGCCGCATGAGGTGCAGCAGCAGCGGCACGGCGGCGGCGATGCCGAGGGCGAGGAAGAGCGGCTCGAGGAAGCTCACGGCTGGCGCTGGCGGGCGGCGAAGGCCTGGCGCAGGGGGACGCCGAAGGGCGCGTCGGTGAGGATGGTGGCGTAGGCCGCGTCGGCCGAGGCGCAGAGTCGGCGCCACTCGCGAATGGCGTCGTCCACCGTCGCGCGGTAGACGTCGCGGACGTCGGCGAGCGTCGCCGGCACCTCAAGCCCGCTCTCCGGATCCACGTAGATCGCGTCGCCGCTGAGCGACAGGTCGCGCTCCGCCGGGTCCATGATGTGGAGCACCGTGACGTCGTGGCCGGCGGCGCGCAGCTCGCGCAGCGAGCGCTCCACGGCCGCCGCCTCGAGCAGCAGATCGGAGACGAGGACGACCATCCCCGGCCGGCGGACCAGGCGCGCCGCCTGGAGCAGCCCGGCGGGGGCGTCCGACGAGCGGCCGGCGCCCGGATCGGCCAGGGCGACGAGGATGCGTTGCCACTGCGCGCGGCGCGAGCGCGGCGGCACGGCGCTCCGCACCCGCTCGTCGAAGCGCACCAGCCCCACCGCGTCCCGCTGCCGCAGGAGGAGGAGGGCGAGCGCCGCCGTCAGCTGCTCGGCGTAGGCCAGCTTCGTGAGCCGCGCCGGCGCGCCGCTCCACGCCATGCTGCGGCTGACGTCGAGGACGATGGTCGCGCGGAGGTTCGTCTCCTCCTCGAACTGCTTCACCACCCACCGGTCGGCGCGGGCGAGGATGCGCCAGTCGAGGTAGCGCAGGTCGTCGCCGGGCTGGTACGGGCGGTGCTCGGCGAACTCCACGGAGAAGCCCTTGCGCGGCGAGCGATGCAGCCCGGTGAGGAAGCCGTCCACGATCCAGCGCGCCACGATCTCGATGCGCCCGAGCGCGGCGAGGGCGGCCGGGTCGAAGAGATCGGCGCGGGTGGTGCGGGTGGGGTCCACGGTGGTGGTGGTCGGCAAGGAGGCGAAGGTTAGAACGGGGAGCGAGGGCGCGGAAGGCGCGAGGCGATCCGGCACGGTGCGCCATGGTGTGATGACACGGCACGGGCGCGCTGGCGTGATCGTGTGATTCGGGGGGGGCCCCCCGGGCGTACGACACCCGCCGTGCCGGCTGCGCCCCTCCCGGCCTGCTCCGTTAGATTACGTGGCTGCACACGTTTGCACCCATCATCCGTCGCCGAGACCCGCTTGAAGCTCGACCACATCCGCAACTTCTGCATCGTCGCCCACATCGACCACGGCAAGTCGACCCTGGCCGATCGCCTCATCGAGGCGACCGGGATGCTGCAGAAGCGTGAAATGAAGCAGCAGGTGCTCGACACGCTCGACCTCGAGCGTGAGCGGGGCATCACGATCAAGCTGAACGCCGTGCGCATGGGCTACCGGGCGCGCGACGGGCGCGCGTACGAGCTGAACCTGATCGACACGCCCGGCCACGTGGACTTCACCTACGAGGTCTCCCGCTCGCTCGCCGCCTGCGAGGGGGCGATCCTCGTCGTCGACGCGTCGCAGGGGATCCAGGCGCAGACGCTGTCCAACCTGCTGCTGGCGATGGACGCCGGGCTCGAGATCATCCCGATCCTCAACAAGATCGACCTCCCCGGCGCCGAGCCGGATCGGCGGCGCGACGAGGTGGTGGACCTGATCGGCTGCGCCCCCGAGGACGTGCTGTACGTGAGCGCCAAGGAGGGGATCGGCATCCCCGAGCTGCTCGAGCGGATCGTGGAGAAGGTGCCGCCCCCCGACGGCGATCCCGACGGGCCGCTGCGCGCCCTCATCTACGACTCGTACTACGACCGCTACCGCGGCGCCATCCCGAGCGTGCGCGTGGTGGACGGCGAGCTGCGGCCGGGCATGCGCATCACCTTCGGCGCCAACGACGAGGTGTACGAGGTGGCGGAGGTGGGCTACAACCAGCTCCGCCAGGTGAAGACCGACGCGCTGCGCACGGGTGAGGTGGGCTACGTGGTGGCCAACGTGCGGTCGGTGAAGGAGACGCGCGCCGGCGACACGATCTTCGACGCCGACCGCAAGGCGCCCACGCCGCTCCCGGGCTACCAGGCGGTGCGGTCGTTCGTCTTCGCCGGCATCTACCCGACCGACACGACGCAGTACGAGGTGCTGCGCGACGCGCTGGAGAAGCTGCAGCTCAACGACGCCTCGCTGCAGTACGAGCCGGAGACCTCCACCGCGCTCGGCTTCGGCTTCCGCTGCGGCTTCCTCGGCCTGCTGCACATGGAGATCGTGCAGGAGCGGCTGGAGCGCGAGTTCGACCTCGACCTCGTCACCACGGTGCCGAGCGTGGAGTACCGCGTCTACCGCACGGACGGCGAGCTGGTGCTCGTCGAGAACCCGGCCAAGATGCCGCCCAGCGCCGTGGTGGACCGCATCGAGGAGCCGTACGTCAAGGCGCGCATCATGGCCCCGAGCGAGTACATCGGGCCCATCATGACGCTCGGCACCGAGCGGCGCGGCGTCTACAAGAACATGACGTACCTGGACCAGTCGCGGGTCGAGTTCGACTGGGAGTTCCCGCTGGCCGAGATCATCCTGGACTTCTTCGACCGCCTGAAGACGGTGAGCCGGGGGTACGCGAGCCTGGACTACGAGATGCTCGAGTACCGGCCGAGCGACCTGGTGAAGCTCGACATGCTGATCAACGGCGACCCGGTGGACGCCTTCTCGGTGATCATCCACCGGGACAAGGCGTACGAGTGGGGACGCAAGATCGCCGACAAGCTGAAGGACCTGATCCCGCGGCAGCTCTTCGAGGTGGCGATCCAGGCGGCCATCGGCAGCAAGGTGATCGCGCGCACGTCGGTGAAGGCGCTGCGCAAGGACGTGCTGGCCAAGTGCTACGGCGGCGACATCAGCCGCAAGCGCAAGCTCCTCGAGAAGCAGAAGGAGGGGAAGAAGCGCATGAAGCAGGTGGGCGCCGTGGAGATCCCGCAGGAGGCCTTCCTGGCCGTGCTGCAGGTGGAGTAGCCGTGCCCACCGGCGCCGACCGGCTGGTGGTGCGGGCGCCGAACCACCTGGGCGACCTCGTCATGGCGCTCCCCGCGTTGCGCGCCGCCGCGCCATGCGACGTGGTGGCGCCACGTGGCCTCGCGCCGCTGCTCGCGCTGGCCGGGGTGGGCGGCGCGATCATCCCGTTCGAGCGCGGCGCGCGCGGCTTCCTGCGCGCCGCGCGCCGCCTGCGCGCCGGCCGCTACGCGCGCGGCGTGCTGCTGCCGCCGTCGCTCTCCTCCGCCCTGCTCTTCCGCGCGGGCGGCGTGCGCCGCGTGCGCGGCACCCCCACCGACGGCCGCGGCCCGCTGCTGCACGACGCCGTGCCGACGGACGCGCTGGCCGGGCTGCACCGGAGCGCGCGCTATCACGTGCTGCTGGCCGGCGTCGCGCCGGCCGCGCCGATCGCCCCGCGTCTGCGCATCCCGCCCGACCTCGCGGCGCGCTGGGAGGCACTGGCCGGCGGCTTCGCGCACCAGGCGGTAGGGATCTTCCCCGGCAGCAACGCGCCCTCGCGCCGCTGGCCGGTGGAGCGCTTCGGCGCCCTCGCCGCGCACCTCGCCGCCACGGGGGAGCGCGTGGTCGTCTTCGGCGGCCCGGGGGAGCGCCACCTGACGGGCGCGATCGCCGCCGCCGTGGGCGACGACGCCCGCCTGCTGGATCTGGGCGGGCGCACCGACCTGCCGCTCCTGGCGGCGGGCCTCGCGTCGCTGCGCCTGCTCGTGAGCAACGACAGCGGGCCGCTGCACCTCGCCGCGGCTGCCGGCACGCCCGCCGTCTCCCTCTGGGGCGCCGGCGATCCCACCGTCACCGCGCCGCTCGGCCCCGGCCAGCGGCTGCTGCGCCATCCCGAGCTGCCCTGTGTCCCCTGCGTCAAGAATGACTGCCCTCGCTCCGGACGCGGCTACATTCTCCCTGAGGCGGACACGGAGTGCCTGCAC
>DASTRO010000323.1:0-3311 GCA_035761165.1 Gemmatimonadaceae bacterium
CAGCACGGCCTCGATCTCCCCCAGCTCGATGCGGTAGCCCCGCAGCTTCACCTGGTGGTCCGCCCGCCCCACGAACTCCAGTGCGCCGTCGCGCCGGTAGCGCACCAGGTCCCCCGTGCGATAGAGCCGCGCCCCGGGCTCACGGCCGAACGGGTCGGGGACGAAGCGCTCGGCGGTGAGCGCGGGGCGGTGCAGGTAGCCGCGGGCCACGCCGACGCCGCCGACGTGGAGCTCGCCGACGACGCCGAGGGGCACCGGCTGCCCCCGCGCGTCCAGCACGTAGACGCGCGTGTTCGCGATCGGACGGCCGATGGGAACGGCCGCCGTGGCCTGCCCTTCACGCGCGTCGTACCAGGTCGCGTCGCCCGCCACCTCGGACGAGCCGTACAGGTTGAGCAGGATGCCGTGCGACACGGCCGCCGCGAAGCGCTGCGCGAGTTCCGCGGAGAGGGTCTCGCCGCTGCTGATCCAGTGCGTCAGCCGCGGGAGGTGGTGGCCGATCGGCAGCCCGGTGTCCAGCATCGCGCCGAGCAGCGAGGGGACGAGGACGATCCGCGTCACCTGGCGCGCGGCCAGCTGCTCGACGAGGGCGAAGGGATCGCGGACGGTGTCGTCGTCGATGATCTCGCTCGGCACGCCCTGCAGGAGCGGGCCGAAGATCTCCCACACCGAGTCCACGAAGCCGAGGGCGGTCTTCTGGCAGCACACCTCGCCGGCGCCGAACGGGAAGGTGCGCCACATCCAGTGCAGGCGGTTGATCGTGCTCCGGTGCAGCCCCACCACCGCCTTGGGGCGGCCGGTGGAGCCGGACGTGTAGATGACATAGGCGGCACGGTCGCCCGCCACGTCGGCGGGAGGCGGCTCCGGGCTGGCCCGTGCGATCGCGTCCGCATCGGCGTCGACGCGCACGACCGTCGCGCCGGCCGGCAACCGTGCGGCGAACCGCGCGTCGCTCACCAGCAGCTGCAGCCCGGCGTCGCGCAGCAGCAGCGCGAGCCGCCGCGTGGGATGGGCCGGGTCGAGCGGCACGTACGCGCCGCCGGCCTTCAGGACCGCGAGCAGCGCCACGACCAGCTCGATCGACCGCTCCAGGTAGATGCCCACCGGTGTCTCGGGCCGGACGCCGAGCGCGCGGAGATGCTGCGCGAGCCGGTTCGCGCGCCCGGCCAGCTCGCGGTAGGTGACGCGCTCGTCGCCCCAGGCGAGGGCGACGGCGTCCGGCGTGCGCTCCACCTGCCGGTCGAAGAGCGCGTGCAGGCTGGCGCCATCGGGATAGTCGGCCCCGGTCCGGTTCATCTCCACCAGCAGCTGCTCGCGCTCGGCGGGCGTCAGCAGCGGGATCGCGTCCACGCGCTGGTCCGGCTGCTCCGCGACGGACGCCAGCAGGCGCGTCAGGTGCTCGGCCATGCGCGCCATGGTCGGCGCGTCGAACAGGTCGGTGGTGTACTCGATCCCGCCCTGCAGTCCTTGCGGCGTCTCGTACACGCTGCACGCGAGGTCGAAGATGGCCGAGCCGCGCTCCACCTCGAGCAGCCGCGGCGCGGGCGCCTCGCCGCGTCCGTCGCCCGACGCCGGCAGCTCGAGCAGCTGGAAGGTCACCTGGCAGAGCGGGTTGCGGCTGAGGTCGCGCTCCGGCGCGAGGTCCTCGACGAGCAGCTCGAAGGGCACCTCCTGGTGCGAGTACGCGCCGAGGGCCACCTCCCGCACCCGCGCGAGGAGCTGGCGGAAGGTCGGGCGACCACGCAGGTCGGTCCGCAACACCAGGGTGTTGACGAAGAAGCCGATCAGCCCCTCGACCTCGGCGCGCGGCCGGTTCGCGACGTAGGTGCCGACGACGACGTCGTCCTGGCGGCTGTAGCGATGCAGCAGCGCCTGGAAGGCCGCGAGCAGCGTCATGAACAGCGTCGCGCCCTCCTGCCGGCCGAGCCGCCTCAGCGCGATGGTCACGTGCTCCGGCACGGCGAACGACTGGTAGGCGCCGCGGAAGCTCTGGATGGCCGGGCGCGGCCGGTCGGTGGGCAGCTGCAGGACGGGCAGGTCGTGCAGCTGCCGCCGCCAGTAGGGGAGCTGCGTGGGGAGGACGTGCTCCTCGAGCCAGCGCCGGTGCCAGACGGCGTAGTCGGCGTACTGGATCGGCAGCTCGGGCAATCCCGTCGGCCCGCCCGTGAGCGCCGCCGCGTACAGCGCCGTCACCTCGCGCGCGAGCACCTGCATCGACCATCCGTCGGCGACGATGTGGTGCAGCGTCAGGAGGAAGACGTGGTCGGCGGGGCCCAGCCGCAGCAGCGTGGCGCGGACGAGCGGCCCGCGCGCCAGGTCGAACGGGCGGCGCGCCTCCTCGGTGGCCAGGCGGGTGGCCTCGGCCTCCCGCTGGTCGGCGGGCAGCGACGCGAGATCCACCACCGCCAGCGGCAGCCCGGCGGCGGGCCCGATCACCTGCACGGGGCGGCCGTCGACGGCGTCGAAGGTGGTGCGGAGCGACTCGTGCCGCCGCACCAGCTCGTCCAGCGTGCGCTGCAGGGCGGGGACGCTCACGGCGGTCGCGAGCCGCAGCGCGAGCGGGATGTTGTAGAACGGGTTGCCCGGCGCGAGCTGGTCCAGGAACCAGAGGCGCTCCTGGGCATACGACGTGGGCAGCGGCCCCGCGTCGCGTGGCGCGCGGGGGATGTCCGCACGGGGCGCCTGACGGGCCGGCAGGCGGCGGAGCAGCAGCTCGCGTTGCTCGGGTGTGAGCTCCGCGATCGCCCGACTCAGATCAGCCATCGAGTTGATCTCCTGACAGGGACTCCCCGGTCTCCAGCAGCCGCCGCACGTCCTCCGCCGAGAGGCCGCGGATCTCCGCCAGCATCCTCGCGAGCTCCTCGTCCCCCGCCTGCCCGGCGCGCCGCTCGACGAGCGCCTGCGCCAGGCGGGCGACGGTCGGCGTCTCGAACACGGAGCGAAGCGGGACCTCCTCCCCGAGGACGTCGTGCAGTCGGGCGACGAGCTGCGCGGCGCGCAGGGAGTGGCCGCCCAGCTCCGTGAAGAAGTCGTCGTGGATGCCCACGCGCTCCAGGCCGAGCACCGCCGCCCACGTCTCGGCCAGCGTGCGCTCCAGCGGCGTGCGTGGGGCGACGTAGCCGTCGGCGCGCTCGCGCGTGGTGGCCGGCGCCGGCAGCGCGGCGCGGTCGAGCTTGCCGTTAGGCCCCACCGGCAGCGCGTCGAGCAGCACGAACGCCGACGGCACGAGGTAGTCGGGGAGCTGCTGCCGCAGGCGCGCCTGCAACTCGGCCGGGCGCGGCGGCGGTGCGGACGAGGCGACGACGTAGGCG
>DASTRO010000324.1:0-8011 GCA_035761165.1 Gemmatimonadaceae bacterium
AGGGGGCCGGGCGGCGGCGGGTCCGCCCCGGCCGGCGCGCCGCCACCCGGCCGCACCCGGCGGGGCGGCCGGTGGTACACCGCCGGCCGACGGTCCGCGAGCGCCGGGAGGCGCGCACGGGCGGCGGCCACCGCCGCGAGGTCGATCGTCGCGAGGGCGACATCCTCCCCGTCGCCGAGCTCGCAGGTGACCTCGCCCCAGGGATCGACCACCGTCGAGCGGCCCGCATACGCGCCGCGCGCCGGATCCACGCCGCCGCACGCGACCACCCAGCACTGGTTCTCCACCGCGCGGGCGCGCAGGAGGACCCGCCAGTGCTCGACGCGCTCCGCTCCCCAGAGTGCGCTGACCAGCAGATGCGTAGCCCCGGCGAGCGCGTGCAGCCGGAACAGTTCCGGGAACCGGATGTCGTAGCAGATGCCGATCCCGGCGTCGCCCCAGGGGAACGCACAGGTGGCGGCCCGGTGACCGCCGCGCACGAACCGGTGCTCCTGCCAGGGACTGAACAGGTGCACCTTCCGGTAGACGGCGGTGGCCGGGCCGTCCGGCGGCACCACGACGAAGGTGTTGAAGACCGCGCCGGTCCGGTCGGCGACGGGCAGCGAGCCGGCGAGATGGAGGCGGTGACGGCGCGCGAGCGCCGGCAGCGCCGGCAGCACGAGGCGGCGCACCTCGGCGGCGAGGCGGGGCGCGTCGGCCAGATCGAGGCCGGTGGCCCACATCTCCGGCAGCAGCAGGAGATCGGCCCCCTCGCTGCCGGCCCGGGCGGCGACGGCCGCGACCGCGGCCAGATTGGCCGCGGGATCCGCGGCCCGCACCGCGAGCTGGCCCAGCGCGATGCGCGTCACCACGTCAGCTCCTCGATGCGCCCGCTCGCGGCGGCCGCCCGGGCAGCGAGGGCGACGCGGAGCGCGGCCCGTCCTTCCGCGAGACCCGCCTCGGGCCGGGTCGCGGTGGCGATGCAGTGGAGGAAGTGGCGCAGCTCCTCCATGTACATGTCGGCCGCCCCGTCCACCGGGATGCACTCGACCCCCTCGCGCCCCGCCGAGGCGAGCGCGAGCCACGGCTCGCCCCACTGCCAGCTCGCCGTTCCCTCGCTCCCGACGATGCGGCAACCGCGCCGGTAGGTGCGCTGGAGGAAGTCGACATGGACGTCGGCGTGGGCGCCGCCGGGAAAGGCCAGCTGCACCGACGCCGACTCCTCGGTCCCCACGCCGAGGGCGTCGGCGCTGCCGAGCATGCACCCGACCCGATGCGGCCGGCCGAAGAGCGACAGCACGTAGTCGAGTTCGTGCGAGACGTCGAGCAGCACGCCGCCGCCGTCCTCGGTGCGCACCGAGTAGCTCGCGCGGAAATCGTCGCCCGGACGCCAGGCCGGCAGGTACTGGCCGAACTCGGCGAAGGCCCAGAGGGGGCGGCCCAGCTCGCCCGCGCGAAGCACCTCGGCGAGCCGACGGATCGCCGGGTGGAAGCGGAGGTTGTAGCCGACCTGGACGACGCGCGGCCTCGTCGGCCGCGCCTCGGCGAGCGCCACGAGCGCATCGGCGGCCGCGAGGTCGGGCGCCAGCGGCTTCTCGACGAACACATGCGCACCGCACTGGAGCGAGCGGCTCGCCTGCGCGACGTGCAGCGCGGGTGGCGTGCAGACGAGCACCGCCTCGGGCCGTGCGGCCTCGAGCGCGTCGTCGAGCTCGGCGAAGCCGCGGGCTCCGAGCTCCGCGGCCTGCGCACGCCGCGCGGGGTCCGGATCGCAGGCCGCGAGCCGCGCGACGCCGAGCGCGGCGAGGTTGCGCAGATGGCGGCGGCCGATGGCGCCGCAGCCGACGACGAGCACCGACTCGGGCGACTCGCTCACCGCGCGTATTCCTCGACGACCTTCTGCACGGCGGTGACGACGTCGGCGACGTCGGCGTCGCTCATCGCCGGGTAGATCGGCAGGCTGAGGATCTGCTCGTAGGCCGCCTCCGCCGCGGGGCAGTCGCCGGGGGCGGTGCCGAAGCGGGTGCGGTGGTAGGGATGCAGGTGGAACGGCAGGTAGTGCACGTTCACGCCGATGCCCTCGGCGCGGAGCGCGCCGTAGAGCTCGGCGCGCCGGGCCCTGAGGAGGTCGAGTTGCAGGCGCACGACGTAGAGATGGAAGGCGTGTGAGCTCTCGGCCCGCCGTGCGAGCGGCATGACCGGCGCCAGCCCGGCGAATGCGGCGTCGTAGGCGGCGGCGATCTCCTGCCGGCGGCGCACGCCCGCCGCGAGGCGGCGGAGCTGGCTGAGCCCGAGCGCGCACTGCAGGTCGCTGAGCCGGTAGTTGAAGCCGAGCTCCGTCATCTCGTAGTACCAGGTGCCGGCCGTCTCGCGCTCCCGGTGGTCGCGCGCGATCCCGTGGTTGCGGAACTGCCGCAGCCGGGCGGCGAGGCGCGGATCGTCGGTGCAGATCATGCCGCCTTCGCCGGTGGTGATGTGCTTGACCGGATGGAAGCTGAAGACGGTGAGCCGGGCGAGGCTCCCGACCGGCCGCCCGCACCACGCGGCGCCCAGGGCGTGGGCCGCATCGGCCACGAGCGGGATCCCCTGCTCCGCCGCGAGCGCCCCGAGGGCCGCGTAGTCGCACGGCTGGCCGGCGTAATCCACGGCGACGATCGCGCGGGTGCGGCGGGTGAGGCGGCGGCGCACCGCGGCGGGATCCAGCAGCAGGGTGGCGGGATCGACGTCGGCCGGCACGGGCCGGGCGCCGACGTACGCCGCGGCGTTCGCGCTCGCGACGAAGGTCATGGCGGCCACGATCACCTCGTCCGCCGGGGCGAGGTCGAGCACGTGCAGCGCGGCGTGCAGGGCCGCCGTGCCGCTGCTGACCGCGACGGCCTCACGGGCGCCGACCGTCTCCGCGAAGCACCGCTCGAACTCCGCGACGCGCGGCCCCGTCGTGAGCCACTCGGAGCGCAGCGCCGCGAGCACCGCGGCCTCGTCGGCGGCGTCGATCTGCTGGTGCCCGTACGGCAGCATCCGCCGCCGCACCGGGCTACCGCCGTGCAGCGCCAGCCTCTGCGTGGTGTGCATCGGCGCACTCCTCGATCATGACGCGGATCTCCTCGCTGGAGAGCCGTTGCGGATTGGTGTCGCTGCCGTAGCGGAAGCCGTCGGGCAGCGCGGCGCCGCGCCAGCCGTTCGCGATCGCCGCCTCGTCCTGCGGCTTGACCAGGAACAGATCGCCGGTGTCGATCGTGTGGCCCGCCTCTTCCGGCGAGATGAGCACCTCGTGCAGCTTCTCGCCCGGGCGGATCCCGATGTAGTCCACGGTGCACGCGGGCGCCGCCACCTCGACGATCTCCCCGATGCCGGTGCTCGGCAGCTTGGGCACGAAGACTTCGCCGCCGTGCATCCGCTCGAGGCAGAAGATCACGAAGCGCACGCCCTGGTCGAGGGTGATCCAGAAGCGCGTCATCGCCGGGTGGGTGACCGTCACGTGTCCGTGCTCGCGCTGGCGCAGGAAGAGCGGGATCACGCTGCCCCGGCTGCCGACCACGTTGCCGTAGCGCACGCAGCTGAAGCGGGTGGGGCCTGCCCCGCTGTAGGCGTTGCCCTGGATGAAGAGCTTTTCCGCCACCAGCTTCGTCGCCCCGTAGAGGTTCACCGGGTTGACGGCCTTGTCGGTGCTGAGCGCGAGCACGCGGCGCACCCGGGCATCGAGCGCCGCCTCGATCACGTTCTTGGCGCCCATGACGTTGGTGAGGACCGCCTCGATCGGGTTGTACTCGCAGGTCGGCACCTGCTTGAGCGCCGCCGCGTGGACCACCACGTCCACCCCGTTCAGCGCTCGACGCAGCCGGTCCACGTCGCGCACGTCGCCGATGAAGTAGCGCATCGGCGAGCCTTCCGCGTCGGAGTACTGCTGCCGCATCTCGGACTGCTTGAGCTCGTCGCGGCTGAAGACGATCAGGCGCTTCGGCCGGTACTCCCGCAGCATGACCTCGACGAAGCGCCGGCCGAAGGAGCCGGTGCCCCCGGTGACGAGCACGCTGAGGCGGCTCCAGTCCCACCGTCCATTCGGGTGTTCTCGCATCCTGCCTCCAGGGCGTGGCCGGCGCCGCGCGGCGCCGCGTCAGCTTTCCGCGATCCGCACCGGCCGCGGGCGCTCGCTCCCCGGCCGCTCCTGCAGCGTCTGGTGACTCCAGAGCCGCCGGTAGATCGGGCAGGTCGCGAGCAGTCGTTCGTGCGTGTCGAGGCCGACCATCCGGCCCTGATCCAGCACGAGGATCCGGTCCACGTCGCGCAGCGTGGACATCCGATGGGCGACGATGAACGTCGTGCGCCCGCGCATAAGTCGGTCCACGGCGGCCTGGACCCGCTGCTCGGAGAGCGAGTCGAGACTGCTCGTGGCCTCGTCGAGAAAGAGGAGCGGCGCGTTCTTCAGGATGGCGGCGGCGATGGAGATCCGCTGGCGCTGCCCGCCGGACAGGCCGCGCGCGTTCCCGCCGTTCCCGATGAGGGTCGCGTAGCCCTCCTCCATCTGCATGATCTCGTCGTGCACGTTCGCGGCCTGGGCGGCCGCGACGACCGCCTCCATCGGCGCGTCCGGGTGGCCGAAGCGGATGTTGTCGGCCACCGTGTCGGCGAGCAGGAACGGCTCCTGGAGCACGATGCCGGAGAGCGCCATGAGGTCGGCGTGCCGCAGGTCGCGCAGGTCCACCCCGTCGAAGAGGATGGCGCCCGCCGTCGGGTCGTAGAAGCGCAGCAGCAGCGACAGCAGGGTGCTCTTGCCCGCCCCCGACGGGCCCACGATCCCGATGGTCTCGCCGCGCCGGAAGACGGCGGACAGCCCGGCGAGCGCCGGCGCGCCGTCGTAGACGAAGCCGACGTTGCGCAGCTCGATCTGCTCCGGCGCTGCCCGCAGCGCCAGCGCCCCGGACCGGTCGGCCATCTCGGGCGTGGCGTGCAGGAGCTGCTCGACCCGATCGAGGTTGGGGATCACCCGACGCACGCCCGTGTAGATCGTGAGCAGCCCCATCACCGGCGCATAGACCGCCATGATCGCGACGAGGAGGCCCAGGAGCGCCTGCCACTCGATCGTCCCCCGGGCGACGTCGCGGCCGCCGACGGTGAGGATGAGAACCAGGCCGAGGCCCGAGACGCTCTCGAGCAGCAGCCGCGCGTAACCCTGGTGCCGCACCTGCTGGATCAGCTCGCCATACAGCCGCTGCCCTGTGCGACGTGCCTGGGCGAGGATCCGCTCCTCCGCCTGATTCACCTTGATGGCGCGGATGCCCGCCGAGACCTGGATGAAGCTGTCCTGCAGCGTCGCCACGCTGTGCCGCTCGCGCTGCGCGGCGGCCGTGATCCGCCGGCCGAACCAGTGCGCGGGCACCGCGCCCAGCGGCACGAGCACCAGGCCGATCAGTGTCAGCTTGGGGCTCATCAGCCACGCCGCGACCGCGAGCCCCACCAGCTGCGAGACGTAGAGCACCACCCGGCCGACCTCGAGGGTCGCGGTGCGCACGCCGCGCAGGTCCTGGTAGCAGGCCATCACGAGATCGCCGCTCGCGGTGGTATCGAAGTAGCGCACCGACATGCGCAGCAGCTGGCCGAGGACCTCGGTCATCGAATCGATCTCGACGCGGTGGGCGAGGAAGAGCGAGCCCTGATCGGCCAGGAAGGCGGTGATCGAGCGCAGGAGCCAGACGGCGAAGAATGCCAGCGCGCCGACCAGCAGCACGGTACGGCCACCGGCGCCCGGGTGGCTCAGCCGCACCAGCACCTCGCGCAGCGTCCAGATCAGGAGGCCCTGGACGGCGCCCTGCAGCAGCGTGGTCGACAGGAAGAGCGTGGCCCGCAGCGGCCGGCGCCACATCGCGCGCAGCCCGAGCGCGAGCACCGCGGCGAAGCTCGCTGCCTGCGAGCGGGGCGCCTCGCCGCCGGGCGGTGCGGTCGCGAGCATCTCGGCGGTGACGGACTGGGCGGCCGGCGTGGGCATGGCCCCTCGGGCGAATGAACGAATGATGGCGGCGGTGCCGCGGCGCGCTCGCGCCACTCATCCCGCTTTCAACGGACGACGCCGTCGCGCTTTGCCGCTCGCGCGAGTGCGCCGAGGAGCGAGCCGAGCGGCCCGCCCGCGCGGCTCGCCAATTCACGCGAGCCGATCCGTTCACCGAGGGCAGGCCCGTTTTCCGGACATCGCGATGCACACCGTCCGCCGCTTCACCCTCCGCAATCGGCACCTGCTCGTCTGGGATCTGGCGTGCCTGCTCGCCGCGCCCACCTTCGGCTACTGGGCACGCCTGGAGGGTTGGCACTGGGCGCCCGCCGACGTGCGGACCGCCATCCTTTATACGCTCGTGGCGCCGCCGCTCAAGCTGGCCGTCTTTCTTGCGCTCGCGCTCTACCATCGGCTGTGGCGGCAGGCCACGCTCGACGATCTGCGCGCCCTCGTCCTCGCCGGCCTGCTGTCGGCCGTCGTCGGCGGGCTCGTCGGCGGGATTCTGCTGCCGGCGACGCGGCTGGCGCCGCTGCGGGTGCCGATCTCGGTGCTCTGCCTCGACGCCTTCGTGACGATGACCGCGCTGGTCCTGCCGCGCCTCGCCATGAAGAGTCGCGCCACCCGACGGGCCCGGCGGCCCGCCGGCAGCCGGCGCGCGCTCATCGCCGGCGCCGGCGCCGGGGGCGAGATGATGGCCAAGGAGCTCCTCGGCAACCCGCAGCTCGCCCTCGAGCCGGTCGGCTTCGTGGACGACGACCCGGCGAAGCAGACACTGCGCCTCTGTGGCCTCCCCATCCTCGGCCGTCTCGCCGACATTCCCGCGGTCGTGCGCCGGTGGGACATCGAGGAGATCGTCATCGCGATGCCCACGGCGTCGGGCGCGGTGATCCGCGCGGTGCTGCAGGCCGCCCGCGAGGCCGGCGTGCACACGCGCACCGTGCCCGGGCTCTTCGAGATCCTGTCCGAGCGCGTGTCGGTCTCGCACCTGCGCCGGGTGGAGATCCAGGACCTGCTGCGGCGTGCGCCGATCTGGACCGACCTCGACGACGTCCGCGGCCGCCTGCGCGACCGGCCGGTGCTCGTCACCGGCGCCGGCGGGACCATCGGCGGGGAGCTCTGTCGCCAGCTCGCCACGCTGGAGCCGTCGGTGCTCGTGCTGCTGGGCCACGGCGAGAACTCGATCTTCGAGATCCAGCGCGAGCTGCAGCTGCTGCATCCCACCCTGCCGGTGGTGCCGGTGATCGCCGACGTGCGCGACCGCACGCGGCTCGACCGGATCTTCGCGCAGTTCCGACCGGTCGCGGCCTTTCACACCGCCGCCCACAAGCACGTGCCGCTGATGGAGACGAACGTCGGCGAGGCGGTCTGCAACAACATCGGCGGGACCATCAACGTGGCCCAGGCGGCCGCCGCCGCGGGCGTGGCGCACCTGGTGCTGGTCTCCACGGACAAGGCGGTGAGCTGCCGCAGCACGATGGGGGCGACGAAGCGCCTCGCGGAGCTGATGGTCCAGCATCTCGCGGGGGAGCACGGGTGCGACTACGTGGCCGTGCGCTTCGGCAACGTCCTCGGCAGCCGGGGCAGCGTGGTGCCGATCTTCCTGCGCCAGCTCGAGGCCGGCGGGCCGATCACCATCACCCACCCCGAGATGACCCGCTACTTCATGACGATCCCCGAGGCGGTGCAGCTCATCCTGCAGGCCGGCGGTCCCGGCGAGGGCGGGCACATCTTCGTCCTCGACATGGGCGCGCCGGTGAAGATCGTGGATCTCGCGACCGATCTCGTCCGCCTCTCGGGCCTCGAGCCGGGGCGGGATATCGAGTTCCGCTTCACCGGGCTGCGGCCCGGCGAGGAGCTGCACGAGCGCCTGCTCTTCGCCCACGAGCGGGTGAGCCCGACGCCGCACCCCAAGATCCTGCGGATCCGGGCGGAGGGCGTGTCTCCCGACGCCGTCGCGGCGATCACCTCGCTCGTCCACGCGGCTCGCCAGGGGCGACCGGAGCGCGAGGTCCAGCTCCGGCTCGAGGAGGCGCTGGCCGCCAGCCA
>DASTRO010000325.1:0-22863 GCA_035761165.1 Gemmatimonadaceae bacterium
CGCCCCTGCTCTTCACGGCCTTCGGAAACCAGTTCTGGTCGGTGGCGCTCGACCAGCCCATCGACGCCCTGCCGCTCCGCATCTACTACTATGCCACCTCCCCGTTCGACGAATGGAACGCGCTGGCCTGGGCCGGCGCGCTCGTCCTCATCGGGATCGTCCTCGTCATCAGCGTGGGGGCGCGCGTCGTCACACGGGCGCGCTTCGGCCCCGGTGGCGACTGAGCCGCGCCTGGCCGCCGTGCCGCACGTGGCGGTGACCGGCCGCATCGCGGACCGCGCGCCTGCCGCCCGGACGCGCACGCCGCGCCTCGCCGCGCGGTCGCTGAGCGCCTGGTTCGGCGCCGCGCCCGCGGTGCGCGATGTCACCGTGGACTTCCACGAGGGCGAGGTCACGGCGATCATCGGGCCGTCGGGATGCGGCAAGAGCACGCTCCTGCGCTGCCTCAACCGGATGCACGAGACGGTGCCCGGCGCGCGCGTGGTGGGCACGGTGCTCCTCGACGGCCGCGACATCTACGACCGCGGCGCCAGCGCCATCACCGTCCGCCGCCACGTGGGGATGGTCTTCCAGCGCCCCACCCCCTTCCCCACGCTGTCCATCCGCGACAACGTGGCGGCAGGGCTCAAGGTCGTGCAGCGCCGCGGCGCGGGCCGCGGCGAGGTGGACGCGATCGTCGAGCGCGCGCTGCGTCAGGCCGCACTCTGGGACGAGGTGAAGGACCGTCTCCGGAAGAGCGCCCTCGGCCTCTCCGGCGGCCAGCAGCAGCGACTCTGCATCGCGCGCGCGCTGGCCACCGAACCCGAGGTGCTCCTGCTCGACGAGCCCACGGCGTCGCTCGACCCGATCAGCACGCAGAAGGTGGAGGAGCTGGTCTACGAGCTCCGCCGCCAGGTCACCGTCGTCATCGTCACGCACAACATGCAGCAGGCCGCCCGCGTCTCCGACCGCACCGCGTTCATGCTGGCCGGCGAGCTGGTGGAGGTGGCGCCGTCGTCGACGCTCTTCACCACGCCGAGCGATCCGCGCACCGAGGCGTACATCACGGGACGGTTCGGATGACCGGCGGACTCGCACGCACCGCGCCGGCCCCGGAGCTTCACGAGCCGGCACACGGCGGCCGGGTGACGGCCGAGGGCTTCTCGTTCTGGTACGGGGCCACGCAGGCGCTCTTCGACATCGACCTCGTGGTGCCGGCGCGATCGGTGCTCGCCCTCATCGGGCCGTCCGGGTGCGGGAAGTCCACCTTTCTGCGCTCCATCAACCGGATGAACGACCTCATCCCCGGCGCGCGCCACGCCGGCGAGCTGCGCCTGGACGACGAGCGCATCTTCGGCCCCGGCATGGATACGGTCTCGCTGCGCCAGCGGGTGGGGATGGTGTTCCAGCGCTGGAATCCCTTCCCGAAGTCCATCTACGACAACGTCGCCTACGGCCCGCGCATCAACGGCCTGCGCGACCGCGCCGCCCTGGACGAGCTGGTGGAGGGCTCGTTGCGCCGCGCAGCGCTCTGGGACGAGGTGAAGGACCGGCTGCGTCAGAGCGCCCTCGGGCTCTCCGGCGGGCAGCAGCAACGGCTCTGCATCGCGCGCGCGCTGGCCAACCAGCCCGAGGTCCTCCTGCTCGACGAGCCGGCGAGTGCCCTCGACCCGATCTCGACGCAGCGGATCGAGGAGCTCCTCTACGAGCTCAAGCAGGAGCTGACGATTATCATTGTCACCCACAACCTCCAGCAGGCCGCCCGCGTGTCCGACCACACCGCGTTCTTCTACCTGGGCCGGCTGGTGGAGATGGATCAGACCGAGCGCCTCTTCACCAGCCCGCGCGAGGAGCGCACCGAGGCCTTCATCACCGGGAGGTTCGGATGAGCCCCGACACCGGGTTCCGCCATTTCCACGACCAGCTGGCCACGCTCAAGCAGCGGCTGCTCGACATGTCCCAGCGTGCCGAGGAGCTGGTGGACCTCTCGGTGGAGGCGCTGCTCGCCCGCGACCGGACCACGGCCGAGGCGGTGATCGCCGCCGACCGCGAGATCGACCAGCTCGAGCTGGAGGTCGAGCGGCTGGGCATCGAGCTGCTCGCGCTCCAGCAGCCGATGGCGCGCGACCTCCGCTTCATCATCGGCTCCATCCGCGTGTCGAGCGATCTGGAGCGCGTCGGCGACCACGCGGTGAACATCGCGCAGTCGGCCATCCGGCTCGCCGGGATGTCGGCCACGATCACTCCCGGCCCGGAGATCGAGGACATGGCGCGCCGCTCGCGCGCCATGCTCGGCGAGGCGCTCGATGCCTTCATCCGCGCCGACGGCGCGCTGGGGCGCAGCGTCTGCAGGGCCGACGACGTCGTGGACGCCCTGCACGACTCGGTCTTCCGCATCCTGCTCACGCACATGATGGCCGACGCGCGCACCATCACCCCGGCGCTCGAGCTCCTCCTCGTCAGCCGCAACCTGGAGCGGGTGGCCGACCTGGCCACCAACATCGGCGAGGACGCGGTCTACCTGGCCGAGGGGAAGAACATCAAGCACCACGCCGAGGCCGGCGCCGCCGAGCGGATGGCGCGCACGACCGGCTGACGCCCCATGTCCCTCGGCCGGCGTGTCGCCGTCATCGACGTCGGCTCCAACTCCATCCGCCTGGTGGTCGCCGACGTCGCGCCGGACGGCCGGATCGCGGTGGTGGAGGAGCGGCGCGAGACGCCGCGCCTCGGCGCCGGCCTGCACGACACCGGCCGGCTGAGCGACGGCGCCACGGGGCGCGCGCTCGAGGCGTTGCACGGCATGGCGACGCTCGCCGGCCAACGGCACGCCGAGCGCGTGGTGGCGGTGGCCACCAGCGCCGTCCGCGACGCCGTGAACGGTGCCGACTTCCTGCAGCTGGTGCGCGAGACCACCGGTCTCGCGCTGCGCGTGCTCGACGGCACCGAGGAGGCCAATCTGGCACTGCGCAGCGCGCGGGCCCACTTCGATCTCGACGCCGGCCGCACCGTCGTCATGGACGTGGGCGGCGGCTCCCTGGAGCTGGCGCTGAGCGCCCCCGGCACCCGCCCGCAGCTCCACTCCCACCCGCTGGGGGCGATCCGACTCACCGAGCGCTTCCTCGCGCGCGGGCAGAGCCGTCGCGCCGTGCGTCGCCTTCGCGATGCGGTGCGCGCCGCGCTGCGCGAGTCGGTGGACGCGGACGCCTGGCGGGCGCCCGTGCTCATCGGCTCCGGCGGCACGTTCACCGCGCTCGCCGCCATCCACCTGCGGCACGACGACGAGCGGCAGGCGCGCGCCGCGCATGGCGCCGCCATCCCGCGCGAGGCAGTGGAAGCGCTCCTCGAGGAGTTGCGCGCCCTGTCGCCTGCGGCGCGGCGGCGCGTCCGCGGCCTCAACCCGCAGCGCGCCGACATCATCGTGGCCGGTCTCGCCGCAGCCGCCGAGGTGGCGGCCCACCTGGACGCGCCGGAGCTCCTCGTCTCCGCTTACGGCATCCGCGAGGGGTTGCTCCTCGAGAGTGCGGACGTGCCCGACCCGGGCGAGCTCAGTAGCCCGTCGGCGACGCCCCAGCGGTGACTGCGGCCGCCGCGGCCGACGGGACGGGCGTGGTCCGCTCCGCCCGCGTGCGCCGCGAGAGCAGTTCGCGCAGCGGCCGTGGCCCGAGGCCGCGGACCTCCGCCAGCTCCGGGCCGGCGGACGTGCCGATGCGGGTGGCGCCGGCCGCCAGCATCGCCAGCGCGGTGGCGCCGTCGCGGATCCCCCCCGACGCCTTCACCCCCATCGTGTCGCCGATGGCGAGGCGCATCAGCGCCACCGTCTCCACCGTGGCGCCGCCGGCGGTGTGGAAGCCGGTGCTCGTCTTCACGTAGTCCGCACCCGCGTCACGCGCCGCCAGGCAGGCGGTCACCAGCTCGAAGGGCGTGAGCAGCGCCGACTCCAGCACGACCTTCACCAGCGCGCCCTCGGCCGCCCGCACCACCGCGGCCATGTCGCGCTCCACCACCTCCCACTCGCCATTCCGCAGGGCGCCGAGCGGCACGACCACGTCGAGCTCCTGCGCCCCCTCCTGCACCGCCAGCGCCGCCTCGGCCGCCTTGATCTCGCTGCGCGTCGCGCCGAACGGGAAGCCGATCACGGTCACCAGCCGCACCGCGCTGCCGCGCAGGAGTCGTGCGCAGTCCGGCACCCAGACCGGATTGACGCAGACCGCCGCCAGCCGGTGTGCCAGCGCCTCCGCGCAGAGCCGCTCGACGTCGGGGAGCGTCGCATCGGGCCGCAGCAGCGTGTGATCGAGGAAGTCGCCGAGCCGGGCGTCGGCCGGCGCGAAGGTGACGCCACGCGGCGGGGCGAGGATGGCCTCGGCGCCCGAGACGGGCGTCGTCCCGGTCGGGCCGGCGTGCCCGGTCGGCCGTTCGGCCTCGGCGGGAGTGGACAGCTGGCTGGCCAGCTGGGCGGCGAGCGCGTTGAGATCTATGGAGGACACGGTGGTGCTGGATGAGGGACCTGGGTGGAGGTGCGAGTGGCTGGGGAGGTGAACGAGCGAGGGATCAAGGGCACAGACACCAGGCACCAGGGGGTGCGCCGCATAGCGTCCCGAGGGTGTTCCTGCTCCCTGTTCCCTGCTTCCTGCTTCCTGCTCCCTCACTCCCCCCACACCGCGCGTGCGTCCCCGACCGTCGCGCGACGGCGCACGAGCGCGGGGTTCTCGAAGAGCTTGATCAGCGCCGCCCCGGCGACGAACCCGCCGATGTGCGCCCAGACGGCCACACCACCCGAGACCTCGCGATTCACCACCATCAGCTGCGGCAGCCCGGCGATCACCTGATAGCCGAACCAGAGCAGCAGCGTGACCCACGCCGGCACGCGGACGATCGTGAAGAAGATGAAGATGGGCAGCAGGACGCGCACGCGCACCCGCGGGTAGAGCACCAGGTAGGCGCCGAGGACGCCGGAGATCGCCCCCGACGCGCCCACGGTCGGGATCGGCGAGGCCGGCTCGACGAGGACGTGCGCCGCGGCCGCCGCGACGCCGCAGAGCAGGTAGAAGGCGAGGAAGCGGCCACGACCCATGCTGTCCTCGATGTTGTTGCCGAAGACCCAGAGGAAGAGCGCGTTCCCGAGGATGTGCCCCCAGCCCCCGTGCAGGAAGATCGACGTGATGGGCGTCAGGTAGTTGATCGTGTAGTCGTCGACGACGCAGTAGAGGCCCCGCCCGATCGGCACGCCGGCCCCGACCGGGAGGCGGTGCGTCAGTTCGGCCGGGACGAGGCCGTAGTCGCACACCCGGGTCGCCAGCAGCACCGGATCGAAGCCGGCCCCCTCGACCAGCAGCCAGACGGCGAACGTCACGGCGAGGATGGCGTAGGTGACGTACGGCGTCCGGAGGACCGGGTTGTCATCGCTGATCGGGATCATGGGCGCGGCGGCTGGACGGTCGGCGGGCCCGCGTCGGGGCGTACGGGCCCGTGGTGCTCTCGCAAGGCAGACGCCAGGCTGACAGCCTGGCTGCCGGTGGCCGGGGCTGGCTGCTGCCAGCTTGGCGGACTCGCACGGCCCCGTGCTTGCCGGGTGGGGTCCCGGTCGCGCGTCGCGGCACTCGTGGCGCGCCCGGACTCAACTCCAACGAGGTGACAATGGCGGACAAGGTCATCGGCATCGACCTGGGTACGACCAACTCGGTCGTGGCCGTGATGGAAGGGGGCGACCCGGTCGTCATCCCCAACGCCGAGGGCGGGCGGACGACGCCGTCCGTCGTCGGGTTCACGAAGGACGGCGAGCGGCTGGTGGGCCAGATCGCGAAGCGGCAGGCGGTCACCAACCCGCAGAATACCGTGTTCTCCATCAAGCGGTTCATGGGCCGGAAGATGGGCGAGGTGCGCGACGAGACGCAGCGCGTGCCCTACACGGTCAAGGCGGGGCAGAACGATCTGGCGGTCGTCGAGGTCCAGGGGAAGCAGTACACGCCCCCCGAGATCTCCGCCATGATCCTGCAGAAGATGAAGCAGACCGCCGAGGACTATCTCGGGCAGAAGGTGAGCAAGGCCGTCGTCACCGTCCCCGCCTACTTCAACGACTCGCAGCGCCAGGCCACCAAGGACGCCGGCAAGATCGCCGGCCTCGACGTCCTGCGCATCATCAACGAGCCGACGGCCGCGGCGCTCGCCTACGGCCTCGACAAGAAGAAGGACGAGAAGGTGGCCGTCTTCGACCTCGGCGGCGGCACCTACGACATCTCGATCCTCGAGCTCTACGACGTCGAGGGCTCGCGCCAGTTCGAGGTGAAGAGCACCAACGGCGACACCCACCTCGGCGGCGACGACTTCGACCAGCGCGTCATCGACTGGCTGGTGGGCGAGTTCAAGCGCGATCAGGGGATCGACCTCTCCAAGGATCCGATGGCGCTGCAGCGCCTGAAGGAGGCCGCCGAGAAGGCGAAGATGGAGCTGTCGAGCACCAACTCGACCGACATCAACCTTCCCTTCATCACCGCCGACCAGAGCGGGCCGAAGCACCTGAACTACCAGCTCACGCGGGCCAAGTTCGAGCAGCTGGTGGACGATCTGATCCAGCGCACGATCCCGCCGATGAGGCAGGCGCTGAAGGACGCGGGGCTGGAATCGAAGGACATCGACGAGGTCATCCTCGTCGGCGGCTCGACCCGGATCCCGAAGATCCAGCAGGTGGTGAAGGACTTCTTCGGCAAGGACCCGAACAAGGGCGTCAACCCGGACGAGGTCGTGGCCATCGGCGCCGCGATCCAGGGCGCGGTGCTCACCGGCGAGCAGAAGGACGTCCTCCTGCTCGACGTCACCCCGCTCTCCCTCGGCATCGAGACGCTGGGCGGCGTGATGACGACGCTCATCCCGCGCAACACGACGATCCCGACGCGGAAGACGGAGACCTTCTCGACGGCCGACGACAACCAGACGACGGTCGAGATCCACGTCCTGCAGGGCGAGCGCGAGCTGGCCGTCTACAACAAGACGATCGGCAAGTTCCAGCTCACCGGGATCCCGCCCGCCCCGCGCGGCATGCCGCAGATCGAGGTCACCTTCGACATCGACGCCAACGGCATCCTGCACGTGACGGCCAAGGACAAGGCCACCGGCAAGGAGCAGAAGATCCGCATCGAGGCCTCGAGCGGCCTCTCGGACGCCGAGATCGACCGCATGGTGAAGGACGCGGAGAAGAACGCGGCCGAAGACAAGCAGCGGCGCGAGCAGATCGACACGCGCAACCGGCTCGACAGCCTGACGTACGAGGTGGAGAAGAACTCGAAGGAGTGGGCCGACCGGCTCGCGCCGGAGATGAAGAGCCGCCTCGAGAACGGCGTGGAGCGGGCGCGCAAGGCGCTCCGCGGCGACGACATGGCCGAGATCACGGCGGCGCAGGAGGAGCTCGCCCGCGCCTACAGCGAGGCCGGCCAGTCGCTCTACGCGCAGGGCGCGGCGAGCGGCGACGCGGCCACGCAGCAGGCCGGCGCCGAGGCCACCGCCGGCGCCGCGGCCGGCACCGCCCCGGACTCGGACGTGGTCGAGGCCGAGTACGAGATCGTGGACGAGGAGAAGAAGTAAGGGGCAGGCGTCGCACCCGAGGCGCCAGACGCGAGGGGATCCGGTGCCACGCCGAGCCCCCTCGTGCCTGGCGCCTCGTGCCGCGTGCCCCGCCCCCGGTGCCTGGTGCCTGGTGCCTGGTGCCTGGTGCCTGCCGTCCCGAAACTTGCTCCGCGCTGCTGTGTATAGTCCGGAGTACCTTGCCGTTGCGTCCACATCATCAGCGAACCGCTTATGGCTTCTCCCTTCTCACGCCTGCGCGTCGGCGCGGTGGTCGCCGGGGCGTTCCTGTCCGGCATCGTGCTGACCGCGGCCTTCGACCTGACGCCGTTCGGCTACGCCCAGCAGACCGGCGGGACGGCCCGCCCCCCGGCCAGTGAGGTCCGCCCGCTCGCCGAGACCGGCAACGCCTTCGTCGCCATCGCCGAGCACGTCACCCCGGCGGTGGTCTCGATCCGCGCCGAGACCGACCCGCGCGAGGCGCCCGCCGGCCAGCGCCGCAACCTCCCCCCCGGTTGGGAGGACTTCTTCCGCCAGTTCGGCGGCCCGCCCCAGCGCGGCCCGCGGCAGTCGAGCGGCAGCGGCTTCATCGTCTCGCCCGACGGCTACATCATGACCAACAATCACGTCGTCGAGGACGCCGACCGGCTCACGGTGCGGCTCAACGACGGCCGTACCTTCGACGCGAAGGTCATCGGCCGCGACCCCGACACCGACGTGGCGGTCATCAAGATCGACGGCAAGGGGCTCCCCGTGGTCGCCTTCGGCGACGACACCAAGCTCCGCGTGGGGGAGTGGGTGGTGGCCATCGGCAACCCGCTGGGCCTCGACTTCACCGTCACCGCCGGGATCGTCAGCGCCAAGGGACGCAGCGTGACCGACGTCCAGCTTCCGGCCCAGGGCGACGCGGGGTACCAGATCGTCGACCTCATCCAGACCGACGCGGCCATCAACCCGGGCAACTCCGGCGGGCCGCTCGTCAACATCCGCGGCGAGGTGATCGGCATCAACAACGCCATCGCCAGCCAGACGGGCTACTTCGCCGGCTACGGCTTCGCCATCCCCATCACCCTCGCCCGTGACGTGATGGAGGACCTGATCCAGCATGGCCGCGTCCGCCGCGCCGTGATCGGCGTCTCGGTCACCGAGGTCACACCGGACGACGCCGGCGCGGCCGGCCTGAAGGAGATCCACGGCGCCCTGGTCGGTGACTACAGCGACCCGGACAGCCCGGCCAAGCGAGCCGGCATCCAGCCGAACGACGTCATCGTCGCGGTGGACGGGAAGCCGGTGGACCGGGTCAGCATGCTGCAGCGCCTCATCCGCGCCCACGAGCCGGGGGAGACGGTCACGATCGACGTGATGCGCTACGGCGACCGGAAGTCGTTCAAGGTGCGCCTCGGCGAGGCGCCGTCCACGAGCACGGTGGCGGCCAACGCACCGGCGCGCGAGGAGCCGCAGAACGGGAGCAGCGCCGAGAAGCTGGGCATCGTGGTCCAGCCGACGTCGGCCGAGCTGGCGCGCGTGCGCCGCGCCGACAGCCTGCCGCCCGGGCTGCTCGTGACCGAGGTGGAGCCGGGTGGGCCCGCGTACCAGCGGCTCACCCCCGGGCGCGACGTGATCACCGAGGTGGTCCACCCGGCCGAGAAGCCGATCCGCACCGCGCAGGACCTGCGCGGCGTGCTCGCGGACATGAAGTCGGGGCAGTACCTGAGCCTCGGCGTCGTCGACTTCCCGACCGGCCAGCACCGGATCGTGAACCTGAAGGTGGGCGGCTGACGGCAGCACGCACCGGCGCCGGTTGCGGCCGGAGGCACCACGGGCCCGCGGCAGCCATCCCGCCGCGGGCCCGTGGTGCCTCCGGCTGGCTTCTGTCACCCGGTGGGCGGCGATAAGTTGCAAGCCCACGAGGGTGATCGGCCTGGGTGGCGAAACTGGCAAACGCACTGGCCTTAGGAGCCAGCGCCGGCGACGGCTTACGGGTTCGAGTCCCGTCCCAGGCATCTCCGCCGGCATCACCGCACAGGGGCGAGACGACCGGGTCGGCGCGGGCAACCGCGACCGACCCGGTCGCGCTCGTCGGCCCATCGCTACGGCGCCGGGCGGCGTCTCTCCCCGTCTGCCGCTCCCCTCCATTACGTTTCGCGCAGAGGGACCCGATCGCCCCGGCGCGCCACCTGCCGCGCGAGGCGATCGGGCTCGCCGCGCGGGCCGTCGCGCCGCACCATCGAACTACCTTCCGTCATGGACATCCAGATCACCCCGATGAAGAGCGAGGGGGTGGAGCGCCACCTCCAGGTCTCCGTGCCTGTCGAGGCCGTGCACGCCGCCGAGGAGCGGGCCGCTCACCGCTACGCGTCCCAGGTGCGCCTGCCGGGCTTCCGCCCGGGCAAGGCGCCGGCCGCGATGGTCCGCAAGCGCTTCGCGGCGCCGATCCGCCAGGCCGCCCTGGAAACGCTGGTGCAGGACGCGTACAAGGAGGTGCTCGAGCGCGAGCAGTTCGACCTCGCCGCCCAGCCGCACATCCACGACCTGCACTTCGACGAGGGGCAGCCGCTGACCTTCACGCTCCACGTCGAAGTGAAGCCCAAGCTCGAGCTCGCGCGCACGAGCGGCTTCGCCGTCACGCGCCCGTCGGAGACGGTGACCGACGAGATGGTGGAGGAGCAGCTCGAGCAGCTGCGGGATCAGCGCGCGCAGTGGTCGCCGAGCGACGATCGCCCGATGCCCAACGACATGGTGACCGTCGTCCTGGCCACCGCCGAGGAGGGGGGGGAGTTCCCCGAGGGGGCGGAGTATCGCCTGCAGCTCGGCAGCGGCCAGGCGATCCCCGGGATCGAGGAGCTGATCATGGAGGCGCAGCCGGGGGAGACGATCGAGCGCCCGGTGCGCTGGCCGGACGACTTTCCCGACGAGGCGCAGCGCGGCACGACGAAGCGCGTGCGCGTGGAGCTGAAGGACGTCAAGCGCAAGACGCTGCCGGAGCTGGACGACGCCTTCGCCCGGAGCGTGGGCGACTTCGAGTCGCTGGACGCGCTGCGCAGCGCGGTGCGGGCGGACCTCGAGCAGCAGCTGAAGCGTGAGGCGGACTCGGCCGTTCGCCAGCAGCTGGTGGACCAGATCATCGAGGCCAACGCCTTCGACGTGCCCCCGAGCTGGGTGCACCGCCTGGCCGAGGCGTACGCCGAGGCGTACCAGGTGCCAGAGGAGGACCGGGAGCGCTTCGCGCAGGAGTTCCGCCCGATGGCCGAGCGCCAGGTGCGGCGCGACATGGTGATCGACGCGATCGCCGAGCGCGAGGGGCTGAAGGCCAGCGAGGCGGACGTGGACGACAAGGTCGCCGAGGCCGCGCAGGAGCGAAACATGAACCCGGGCCAGCTCTACGCCTCGCTGCAGAAGGCCGGCCGGCTGCCCGAGATCGAGCGCGGCATCACGGAAGAGAAGGTGTTCAAGTATCTGATGGAGCAGAACACGGTGAGCTAGGACGCAGGAAACAGGAAACAGGAAGCAGGGACCAGCTCCCGGCCTCCTGCTTCCCGCCTCCTGCCTCCCGCTTCCTGCTTCCCGCTTCCTGGTCCCTAACACCCAGCATCATGCCCACGATCTACCCCCCTTACGTCATCGAGCGCTCGCAGCGTGGCGAGCGGTCGTACGACATCTTCTCGCGCCTGCTCATGGATCGCATCATCTTCATGGGCACGCCGATCAACGACGACGTCGCGAACATCGTCATCGCGCAGATGCTCTTCCTCGAGGCCGACAACCCGGGGCGCGACATCCATCTGTACATCAACTCCCCCGGCGGGTCGGTGTCGGCGGGGCTGGCGATCTACGACACCATGCAGTTCATGAGCTCGCCGGTGAACACGATCTGCATGGGCCTCGCGGCCAGCATGGGCGCCTTCCTGCTGGCGGCCGGGGCGACCGGCAAGCGTTCGGCGCTGCCGCACTCGCGGATCATGATCCACCAGCCGTCCGGCGGCGCGCAGGGCACGGCGGCGGACATCGAGATCCAGGCGCGGGAGATCATCTACCTGCGCGGCAAGATGAACGAGCTGATGGCCAAGCACACCGGCCGCGCCGTGGAGCAGATCGAGCGCGACGTGGATCGCGACCGGTTCATGTCCGCGGAGGAGGCCAAGGACTACGGGATCATCGACCAGATCGTCACGCACCGCGGCGAGGTCGTCTCCGAGTCCAAGCAGCCGACGCTCACCGCCTGACACACGCCCGGCCGGCGGCGCGGCGGTGCACCCGTCCGGGGCGTGCCGCGCGGCGCGGCCGATCGTCCTCACCGTACGGCCGGCGCTCCACCGGTGGAGCGCCGGCCGCGCTCGTCCCGCAGGCGGTCCGCGCGGCCGCGCCGCGGTTCGCGCCGGCGTCCCCTCCGCGGGCGCCGACCGGCGCCTTTTTCCGCTTGACCGTCCCGGGCGCGGCGCCAAGTATTAGGTTTCAGAAGCGTCTCGCTCCGGGCCCGCCCGGCGCTCGCCCGACCCGCCTCACCGATCGCCAATGTCGCACGACAAACATCTACGCTGCTCGTTCTGCGGGAAGTCCAAGGACTCGGTGCGGAAGTTCATCTCCGGGCCCTCGGTCTACATCTGCAACGAGTGCATCGCCCTCTGCAACGAGATCCTGGCGGAGGACGAGGAGCGGGAGGTCGCCGAGGCGATCACGCAGGTCCCGACGCCCAACGAGATCAAGGCCGTCCTCGACCAGTACGTGATCGGGCAGGACAAGGCCAAGAAGACGCTGGCCGTCGCCGTCTACAATCATTACAAGCGGATCAACTCGACCTCGCTCCGCGACGACGACGTGGAGCTGGACAAGTCGAACATCCTGCTCATCGGCCCGACGGGCGTCGGCAAGACGCTGCTCGCGCAGACGCTGGCGAAGATCCTCGACGTGCCCTTCACCATCGCCGACGCGACGACGCTCACCGAGGCGGGCTACGTGGGCGAGGACGTGGAGAACATCCTCGTCCGGCTCCTCCAGGCGGGCGACTTCAACGTCGCCGAGTGCGAGCGCGGCATCGTCTACATCGACGAGATCGACAAGATCGCGCGGAAGAGCGAGAACCCGAGCATCACGCGCGACGTCAGTGGCGAGGGCGTGCAGCAGGCGCTGCTCAAGATTCTCGAGGGCACCGTGGCCTCGGTGCCGCCGCAGGGCGGGCGCAAGCACCCGCAGCAGGAGTACATCCAGATCAACACGAAGGACATCCTGTTCATCTGCGGCGGGGCGTTCGACGGGCTGGAGAAGATCATCGAGGCGCGCACCGGCCGGCGGCAGATCGGCTTCTCCCCCACCGAGAAGGGGCACGCGCGTAGCGACGGCGTCGACGTCAACCTGTTCGACGAGGTGGAGCCGGACGACCTGCTGCGCTACGGGCTGATCCCCGAGCTGGTGGGCCGCCTCCCCGTCTCCGTGCCGCTCCAGGCGCTCGACGAGACGGCGCTGGTGCGCATCCTCAAGGAGCCGAAGAACGCGCTAACGAAGCAGTACGCCAAGCTCTTCGACCTCGAGGAGGTGAAGATCACCTTCGAGGAGAGCGCGCTGCGCGCCATCGCCCAGAAGGCGCTCAAGCGCGGCACCGGCGCGCGCGGGCTCCGCGCCATTCTCGAGGAGACGCTCACCGACGTCATGTTCGACCTGCCGAGCCGGGACGACGTCGTCGAGGTGAAGGTGACCGAGTCGTCGATCCTCAACGGCACGCCACCGCTGCTCGAGCTGTCGCCGAAGCGCCAGAAGAAGGAAGCGTAGCCGGCATGCCCGCCGCGGCCGAGCGGCTCCCCGTCCTGCCGCTGCGCGACGTCGTCTTCTTCCCGCACCTCGTGATGCCGCTGCTCGTCGGGCGCGGCGGCTCGCTCGCGGCCCTGGACGCGGCGGCCGCCGCGCCCGAGCCGCTCGTGCTCCTGGTGACGCAACGCGACAGCGACGTGGCCGACCCGGCCGCCGGAGACCTCTACCGCGTCGGGGTCGTGGCCCGCGTGCTCCAGCTGGCGCGCATGCCCAACGGGGTCGCCAAGGTCCTGCTCGAGGGAACGACCCGGGCCCGGGTCTCGCGCTACGTCCCGTCGGCCGGCCTCCTCCGCGCCCTCACCGAGCCGGCGCCCCTCGCGCCCGTCGGCGCGGCCGACGATCCGGGCGTCTTCGATTCCCTGGCCCGCCGCGTCGTCGCCCTCTTCGAGGAGTACGTCGAGCTGCAGCGCCGCGTGCCCGCCGAGGTCGTCCAGCTCGTCCGCGCCACGGACGACCCGGAGCGGCGCGCCCACATCCTCGCCGCCCATCTCGAGGTGGCCGTGCCGCTGCGCCAGGAGCTGCTCGAGCTCCCCACGCTGCCTGCCGTGTACGCCCGCCTCGGCGACCTGCTCGGCCAGGAGCTGGAGCTGCTGCGTCTCGGCCGCAAGATCGAGGACGACGTGCGCGGCGCCCTGGTGCGCAACCAGCGCGAGTACTTCCTGCAGGAGCAGCTCAAGGCCATCCACCGTGAGCTGGGCCAGGAGGAGGACGAGCTGGCCGAGCTGGAGGCGCAGCTGGCGGCCAAGCAGCTGCCCGAGGCCGTGGAGCAGCGCGCGCGGCGCGAGCTGCGCCGCCTGCGCCGCCTCGCGCCCACGTCGCCGGAGGCGGGGGTCGCCCGCGGCTTCCTGGACTGGCTGCTGGCCCTGCCCTGGGGGGAGCGGGACGACGTGAGTCCCGACGTCGGGCGCGCCGCCCGCGTGCTGGACGAGGACCATTACGGGCTGGCCGAGGTGAAGGACCGGATCCTGGACCACGTCGCCGTCCTCGCCGCCACCGGCCGACTGGACGGTCCGGTACTCTGCCTGGCCGGCCCGCCGGGCGTGGGCAAGACGTCGCTCGGCCGCTCGATCGCCCGCGCCCTGGGCCGCCGCTTCGTGCGCATGTCGCTGGGCGGCGTGCGCGACGAGGCGGAGATCCGCGGCCACCGGCGCACCTACGTGGGCGCCATGCCCGGCCGCATCGTGCAGGCGATGCGGCGCGCCGGCGTGGCCAACCCGGTGATCCTCCTCGACGAGGTCGACAAGCTGGGACAGGACTACCGCGGCGACCCCTCCGCCGCGCTGCTGGAGGTGCTCGACCCCGAGCAGCGGCACGCCTTCAGCGACCACTTCCTCGAAGTGGACTACGACCTCTCGCAAGTGCTCTTCGTGACCACGGCCAACTCGCTGGCCGGCATCCCGGAGCCCCTGCGCGACCGCATGGAGATCATCCGCCTGCCGGGCTACCTGGACCAGGAGAAGCTGGCCATCGCCCGGCAGTACCTGCTCCCCCGGCAGCTCCGCGCCCACGGCGTGGACCCGGAGACGGTGACCGTGGACGACGCGGCGCTGCAGCGCATCCTGCGCGGCTACACCCGAGAGGCGGGCGTGCGCGAGCTGGACCGCCGCCTGGCGCGGCTGGCGCGCAAGCTGGCGCGGCGCCGTGCCGAGGCAGGGGGGGCCGCCGGGCCGGTGACGATCGGCGTCGACGAGCTGCCGGCGCTGCTCGGGCCGGCCCCGTACGACCCGGACGCCACCTCGCTGGAGGACCGGGTGGGCGTGGCCTCCGGGCTCGCCTATACGCCGGCCGGCGGCGAGGTGCTGGAGATCGAGGTCAGCGCGGTGCCCGGGCGCGGGCGGCTGCAGCTCACCGGGACGCTGGGCGAGGTGATGAAGGAGTCGGCCAGCACGGCGCTCAGCTGCGCGCGGGCGCGGGCCGCCCCGCTCGGCATCGACCCGGAGTTCCACCGCACGCGTGACCTGCACCTGCACATCCCCTCCGGCGCCGTCCCCAAGGACGGGCCGAGCGCGGGCGTGGCGATCGCCAGCGCCATCGTCAGCGCGCTCACCGGCGTGCCGGTGCGGGGCGACGTCGCGATGACCGGCGAGGTCACCCTCCGCGGGCGCGTGCTCGCGGTGGGCGGCGTGCGCGAGAAGGTGGTGGCCGCCCGGCGCGCGGGGATCCGCGAGATCGTGCTCCCCGCCGCCAACCGGCGCCAGCTCGACGAGCTACCGGCGGAGGTGCGCGACGGACTCACCTTCCACCCGGTGGAGAGCCTGGACGAGGTGCTGACGCTGACGCTGCGCGGCGGCATGGCCCCGACGTCGGGCGGCTCGACGCATGGGACACCGGCCGGCTCGCGCCGGCGGCGCGACGCCGGCCGTGCGCGCCCGCGCGCGACGCTGGGTCCCGACGCGCTCGATCCGGAGACCCTGGAGCCCGGGTCGTGAGCGACGACACACGGGGCGCCCCGCGCGGCGGGGACGGGGCGCACGAGGGGCCCGAGCCACGGGCGACCGACCCGCTCGTCATTCGCGACCTGGCCTTCCTGGGCGGGATGGCGAGCGTCGGGGGCTGGCGTCCCGACAACACGTTGCCGGAGATCGCCTTCGCCGGGCGCTCCAACGTCGGCAAGTCGTCGCTGCTCAACCGGCTGGTGCGGCGCAAGGCGTTCGCGCGGGTGAGCCGCACACCCGGGCGCACGCGTGAGATCAACTTCTTCCGCGTCAATCACGAGTTCGTGCTCGTGGACCTGCCCGGCTACGGCTATGCGCGCATCGCCAAGGAGCGGCGGCGCGAGTGGAAGCCACTCATGGAGCGCTACCTGGCGCACACACGGCAGCTACGCGGCATCGTGCAGCTGCTGGACGCGCGCCGCGAGCCGTCGCCCGAAGACCTGGAGATGCTCGACTTCCTGGCCGAGCTGGGGGTGCCGGTGCTCTTCGCCGTGACCAAGGTGGACAAGCTCCGCCCCGCCGAAGTCGGGCCGCGGGTGGCCGAGCTGGCCGGGCAACTCGGGGTGGACGAGGCGCAGCTCATCCCCTTCAGCGCGGTCACCGGGCGGGGGCGGGACGAGCTGGCCGAGGCGCTCGTGGCGCTGGTGCGCGAGCCGGCCTGGAGCCGGGCGTGATGGCGCCGGCGACTCCGCGGGCGACTCCGCGGGCGACCGCGCGGCTGGCTGCGGTCACCGCGACGGCGATGACGGTGGCCGTGGCGGCGTGCACCGCCGGCCGGCCGTCCCCGTCGTCCGCGCCCGGCCCGGACGCGGGGGCGCCACTCACGCGGGCGCCCTTCGACCGCGACTCGCTGGACCCCTCGCTCGTGCCCGCCGGCTACGGCACGCTGCGCCAGGAGGACGTGACCATCCGCGTCCAGTATCTCGGCCTCGTCGTGCGCCTCCTGCCACTGGACGAGTCGGTGATCCGCACCCTCTCCCCCGACGCCTACGCGGCGCTGCGCGACCTGCTGGCGTCCCGCCGCGCCGAGATCGAGGCCATCGCCCGGCGCTATGCGCTCGCCCGTCCGCAGATCTGGTACGTGTCGTTCTACGGCGTGCAGCAGGGAGAGACGCGCTTCAGCCCCCTGGAGCTGACGGTGACGAGCTCGGGGCGCGACTTCCGCCCGGTGGACGCGATCCCGCTCACCCCCGGCTTCGGCGCGCAGCGGCTGGCGCAGCGGGAGGCACAGGCCGCGCTCTACGTCTTCGACGGTGCGGTGGACGTCGACCAGCCGCTCGTGGTCACCTTCCAGGCAGTCCGCAGCACCGCCTGGGACGCCATCCTCCGTCGGGTGGAGCGCGAGCGCTCGCTCATCCGCTCCCGCGCCACGCGCAGCAGCCCGGCGCGCGACACGACGGGCGCAGCGGGCGCCACCCTGCCGACGCTGCCGGCGTCGGCATTCCCCCGGCCCGCTCGGCCGCACCTCCGGTACGCGACATGGTCCTCCGTCCGCTCCGCACCCTCGGCGACGCGCCCCAGCAGGCCCTGATCGAGGCCTGGCTCGAGCGCCTGGGCAGCGAGCTCGCCGACCCGCAGCTCGACCGCGCCGAGTTCTGCCGCCGCACGCTGGCCGAGCTGCTCCACCCCACCTACGCCACCCAGCTGGACGAGGCGGTGGCCGATGCGCGACTCCCGCTCGGCACCCGCCTGGCGCTGGCGGCACTCGACCCGCGCACCGTGACGCTGGAGCCGGAGTACTACGCCGAGTGCGACGACGCGCGCTTCCAGCGCGTGAAGCCGCTACTCTGGCTCTGGTACTCCTTCGATCGCTCCCCGCTCGGCGGGCAGAACGTGCAGCTCGGCGTGCGGCTGCGCCGCCTGCTGGCGCCGCACATCTTCCGCCGCTGCGGGCGCAACTTCAAGGCGTTCCAGCACGTGGAGTTCTCCTTCGGCTACAACCTGGAGGTGGGCGACGACGTCGTCGTGCACCGCCACGTGCTGCTCGACGACCGCGGCGGCATCGTCCTGGGGGACCGCGTCTCGATCAGCGACTACGCCAACGTCTACAGCCACACGCACAGCATCGTGGAGCAGAAGGACGTCACTAACGCCGTGACGGTGCTGGAGGACGACGTGCGCGTCACCTACCACGCGACGGTGCTGGCCGGCGTGCGCGTGGGTCGCAACGGCATGGTGGGCGCCGGCGCGGTGGCGACGAAGGACGTGCGCCCCTACCACGTGAACGTCGGCGTGCCGGCCAAGAGCCTCCGCATGAAGCCCAATGCCCCGCCGGAAGAGCGGGCGGTGCTGGGGACGGCGCGGGAGCGGGAGGGCTAGGGAGCAGGAAGGCAGGAAGGCAGGGAAGCAGGAGCATCCCGAGGGTATTCCTGCTTCCTGCTTTCCTGCTTCCCTGCTTCCTGCTTTCCTGCTTCCTCACTTCACCCGCAGCACGTCCTCCACCGGCCCCGCATCGCCCGTCCGTAGCAGCGCGTAGGCATCGCGCAGGGTGGCGCGCTCGCGCGGCCAGACGAAGCGGCCGAGGGCCTCGTCCACGGTGAGCCACTCGCTGCTCTCGTGCTCCTCGCCTAGGCGGACTTCCGCCTCCGCGTCCACGAAGGCCGTGAAGACGACCGCCATCTCCACCGTGGCCGAGCGGTGCAGGTAGAAGGGGTGCACGGTGACGCTGTAGAGGCGCTCGACGTCGAGGCCGGTCTCCTCGGCGACCTCGCGCACCGCCGCCTCCTCGGGTCGCTCTCCGGGTTCGATGCGGCCGTGGACCGTCTCCCACGCGCCGGGACAGCGCGTGCCGACCGAGCGCTTGAGGGCGAGCACGCGCCAGCCGGTCGGCAGGGGGCGCACGACGAACACGTCGACGACGCCGATGCGGAGCTCGGTCACGGCACGCACCTCCTCATGCGACGGTCACCCCACGGCGCGCAACGATCCTGACGCCCCGGACGCCACGGGCAGGCGGCGAAGCAAGCCGCGCAGGCGGGCCATGAGCGCGCGCGGGCGGAAGGGTTTGGAGAGGAAGTCGTCGGCGCCCAGCTCGAAGACGCGCACCTCCGCCTCCTCGTCCTCGCGCGCGGTGAGGACGAGCACCGGCAGCGCCTGCGTCTCGCGCCGCGTGCGCAGCCGTGTCAGCACCGCGTAGCCGTCCAGGCGTGGCAGCGTGAGGTCGAGTACCACGAGGTCCGGCCCGTCGCGGTCGATCGTGCCCAGCGCCTCGATGCCGTCGCCCGCCTCCAGCACCTCGAAGCCGTCCCGCGTCAGCAGGTCGCGCAGCACGCCGCGCAGGGGCAGCTCGTCCTCCACCAGGAGCACGCGCGGCGCGCCGCCCGGCACCTCCGGCGGGAGCGTCGGCTCATCCACCAGCTGGAACAACGCCGGCGTGAGCACCGACGACGTATCGTCCGGTGCGGTGGCCGGAACGGGCGGCGCGGCGAGCGGCGTCGCTGACGGCACGCGCTGCCGCGCCGGCGTGGCGCGCACGGCCGGCGCGTCGGCCGGCACGTCGAGCACGCGGAGCAGCTCGTCGATCGAGGTCAGGCCGTTCAGCACGTGCTGCACGCCGCTCTCCCAGAGCGAGCGCATGCCGTTGGCCCGCGCCGCCTCGACGATCCGGTCCACCGGCTCGTTGGTGGAGATGCGTCGCTCCACCTCGCCGTCGACGATCAGCACCTCCATCACCGGCAGCCGGCCCCGGTAGCCCGTGTTGCCGCACTCGGCGCAACCCACGGCCTCGAAGTGCTCCACACCCTCCGGCACCCAGTGGCGCACGTGCCGCGGTGCCGCCGTCGGAGCCGGCCGCTTGCATGCCCGGCAGAGCCGCCGCAGCAGCCGTTGGGCGACGACGCCCTTCAGCGCCGCGGCGATCTTGTAGCTCTCCACGCCGATGTCCACGAGGCGCGTCACGCTGCTCGCCGCGTCGATGGTGTGCAGCGTGGAGAAGACGAGGTGCCCGGTGAGCGACGCCTGCACGGCGATGCCCGCCGTCTCGCGGTCGCGGATCTCGCCGACGAGGACGACGTCGGGATCCTGGCGCAGGATCGAGCGCAGCGCGGCGGCGAAGGTCAGCCCCGCCTTCTCGTTCACCTGCACCTGGACGATCCCCGGCAGCCGGTACTCCACGGGGTCCTCCACCGTGACGATGTTCACCCCGCCGCGCTGCTGGATCTGCCGCAGCGACGTGTAGAGCGTGGTCGTCTTGCCGGAGCCGGTGGGGCCGGTGACGAGGATGATCCCCTCGCGGACCTGGAGCAGCCGCTGCAGCCGCTCCATCTCGTCGGCGTTGAGGCTCATGGCCTCGAAGGAGACGCCGTTGGCGCCGCCGTCGAGGATGCGGATGACGACCTTCTCGCCGTGGGCGGCGGGGAGCGTGGAGACGCGCAGGTCCACCTGCTTGCCGTTCACCACCACGCGCGCCCGCCCGTCCTGCGGGCGCAGGCGGTCGGCGATGTCGAGCCCGGAGATGATCTTGATGCGCGAGACGAGCGGGATGCCGGCGGCGCGCGGCAGCGCCATCACCTGCCGCAGCACGCCGTCGATGCGGTAGCGCACCGAGACGCCCCCCTCCTCCGGCTCCAGGTGGATGTCGCTCGCCCGCGAGGTGATCCCCTCGGCCACGACGTAGTCCACCAGCTTGATCACCGGCCGGTCGCTCCCCGTCTCGGAGAGCCCCGAGAGCTCCGCCTCCTCCGCCTCCTCGGTCAGCGCCTGGACATCGTACTTGTCGGCGACGTTCTCGAGGATCTTGGCGATGACGCTCTCCGCCTGCGCCTCGGGCGCGTAGAGCAGCTCGATGGCCTCGGCGATGGCCGCCGGCGCACCGAGCGTGAGCCGCACCTTGCGGCCGCAGGCGAAGCCGAGCGCGCGCTCGCAGTCGATGTCTGTGGGGTCGGCCGTCGCGACCTCGACCGCCGTGTCGGTGATCGCCACCGGCACCGCGCCGTAGCGGCGCGCCAGCGTCTCCGGGATCAGGTCGCGCCCGTTCGGGTTCACCGCCGAGAGGTCAGCGATCTTCATCCGGTAGCGCGAGGCCAGTGCGGCGAGGATCTCCGCGTCGGTGGTCAGGCCGAGCCGGACGGCCGCCTCCCAGTAGCTCGCCGCACCGCTGGCCTGCAGTCCGACGAGCGCCTCATCGGTCAGCAGCCGTTCGAGCGTTGGCAGCAGCCAGGCGTCGCGCACCGGGGGCGTGGACATGCGGCGTTCTCCGGGAGGTTCAGGGCTTCGTCATCGGCAAGGTACGGTCCGGCGCGCCCGTGCGGGGGCCATTCCGTCGCCCGGCGGATCGGAACGCATCGCGGTGACGGAGCCGGACCGTCGTCGATCGGCTCGCATGGTGGACGATCGGCGCGTCGGAAGGTCAGCGTCCGGGGGGCGCCGCACGTTGCTTGCTGCGAGGCTCGCCGCCCGGGTAAACTGAGCCGTGCTCACCGACCTCGACTTCGACCGCTTCGCCGACCTGGCCGCCGCCGGCGGCCTCGTGCCCGTCTGGCGCGACGTCCTGATGGACCTCGACACGCCGGTCGCCGCGTTCGCCAAGCTGCGCCGCGGCTCCTTCGGCTTCCTGCTGGAGAGCGCGCCCGCCGGCGGGGAGACCTGGGCGCGCTACACCTACCTGGGTACCGAGCCGCGCGCCGCCTGGCGGCTGCGCGAGGGCACGGTGGAGGACTGGACGCCGACCCTCGGCTGGCACGGCGCCCGCCGCCCGACGGACCCGCTGGCCGACCTCAAGGCGCGCATCGCCGAGCCGACCCCGGTGGAGCTCCCCGAGCTGGGCGCCTTCTGGGGCGGCGCGGTGGGCTACTTCGGCTACGACGTCGTGCGCCTCATCGAGCGGCTCCCCGCCCCGCCGCCGCGCGGGCAGGACGTTCCCGAGGCGCTCTGGCTCTTCCCCGACGTGCTGGTCGTCGTCGACAACCTGCTGGCCCGTGCCCGGGCCGTGGCGGCCGTGCCCGTCCCGGCGGGGGCGTCGCGCGGGCAGCTCCGCACGCTCTACGACGACGCGCAGCGGCGGCTGGCCGACGTCGTCGCGCGGCTGCGCGGCCCGGCGGTGCTCGGCCCGCTCGCGCTCGACGCCAGCGCGCCCCCGGCCGAGGGGCGCTCGACCTACGAGCGCGAGCGCTTCATGGCCGACGTCGAGCGCATCCGCGAGTACGTCTTCGCCGGCGACTGCTTCCAGGCGCTGCTCGCGCGGCGCATCGTGGTGCCGCACGACTTCGATGGCACGGCGCTCTACCGCGCCATCCGCGCGCTCAATCCGTCGCCCTACATGTTCCACCTGCTGCTCGACGGCGTGGAGCTGGTGGGCAGCTCGCCGGAGCTGCTGCTCCGCGTGGCCGACGGGCGGCTCACCGTGCGGCCGATCGCCGGCACCCGGCCGCGCGGCGCCACGGCGGCCGAGGACGCCGCGCTGGCCGACGAGCTGCTGGCCGACGAGAAGGAGCGCGCCGAGCACGTCATGCTCGTGGACCTCGGCCGCAACGACGTCGGGCGAGTCTCCTGCTACGGCACCGTGGAGGTGACGGAGCTGATGCGCATCGAGCGCTACTCGCACGTCCTGCACATCGTCAGCCAGGTGGAGGGAATGCTCCGGCCCGGGGTCAGCGCGATCGACGCCTTCCGCGCCACCTTCCCCGCCGGCACGATGACCGGCGCGCCGAAGGTGCGGGCGATGCAGATCATCGACGAGCTCGAGCCGGAGCGGCGCGGACCGTACGCCGGCGCGGTGGGCTACATCGCCGCCGGCGATGCGCGGATGGACCTCGCCATCACCATCCGCACCTGCGTCATCGCCAACGGCGAGGCGTCGGTGCAGGCGGGTGCGGGGATCGTCGCCGACTCGGTGCCGGAGCGCGAGTGGGCGGAGACGGAGAACAAGGCGCGCGCCATGCTCACCGCCATCGGGCGCGTGCGCCGCGCCGCCGGGCTCGCGCCGTGACCTACCAGCTGGTCAGCACCAACGGCAGCCAGTGCTTCGACCTGCGCGCCGAGCGCCCGCTGATCCTGGGCCGCGCGCTGAACAGCGACCTGCCGGTGGTGGACCCCACGATCTCGCGTCGCCACGCCGAGCTGATGAGCGGCACCGGCGGCGTGCTGGTGCGCGATC
>DASTRO010000326.1:0-7823 GCA_035761165.1 Gemmatimonadaceae bacterium
TTCGCCCGGCGCACGCGGCCGGTGGGGGTGGCGGGTGCGGCGCCCGCGGCAGGCGCGGCCCAGGAGTCTGAAGACGGACGACCAGCGCGGGCGTGACCAGCGGGCGCGGATAGCCCTTCCCGCTCCGCCGCGGCCGCCCCGTCACACCGGCCCCCCTCCGCTCACGCCCGCCCGCCTGCACCAGCCCGGCCGGCACGTACGGCGGCCCGCGTCGCGAGCGCGATCGGGAGGCCGATCAGGAGCACGTGCACGCCGACACTGACCGCGACCCAGAGCGGATCGCGCGAGCTGGGACCGGCGGCCGACAGGGGGACGACGACGTAGTTCATGATCCCGTAGAGCAGCAGCCCGTAGCCGCCGCCGTACACCACCGGGCGGCGCCAGAGTGGCGCCCAGCGGCGCGCCAGTCGGTAGTACGCCACGGACATGGACAGCGCGATCAGGTAGTGCAGCGCGAGGCCGAGGGCCGCCGTGCGCGTGCCGCCGTCGAAGCTGGCCGGCCCGAGCAGCCCGGCGGCCACCGACTGGAAGATGCGCCGCGCGGGCACGTCGGCCCGCACCGCCCAGAAGGCACAGGCGTAGGCGATGTCGAGCGTGCCGGCGATCAACCCACCGGCGACGACGAGGCCCGGGGTGGCCAGCGAGCGACCCGGGCTCGACGCACGGGCCGGCAACGAGGATGTGGTCATTGACTCGGAGCTCCACCTGCGGACTCTGCTCGACCCGACGCGAACATGCCACGGTGCGGGAGCGACCCTCGGCCGCGGTGGCATCGGACGTGGGCGTGGCGCGGTACGCGCCCGACGGAACGGTACGCGGGGAAAGCGGACTGGCGCGAGAGCCAATTCGCATCAGTTCGAGCAGGCCAATTCGCGCGGCATCGCCTATACTGCCGCCATGGAGATCCACGTCAGCCTGATCGACCGCACCCATCTGGGCGCGGAGGTCTACCGGCAGCTGCGCCAGGCCATCGTCGATGGCCGGCTCCGCCCGGGGGACCGCCTGCCGGCGAGCCGTGAGCTGGCGCGGCGGCTCGGCGTCTCCCGCACCACGGTCACGGTGGCCTATGACCGGCTCGCCGGTGAGGGGTTCGTGACGTCCCGGGTGGGGGCAGGGACGTTCGTGAGCCACCACGCCGGCCGTACGGCGACCACGTCCCGTGGCGACGGGCGGCCCCGGGAGGGCGGTGCCCTGCGGCCACGCCCCGACTGGACCTCCGTCCCCCTGCCCTCGGCATTCGACCGGCCGGCGCGCTTCGACTTCCGCACCGGCCTCCCCGACGTCGCGCTCTTCCCGCACGACGCCTGGCGCCGCCTGATGGGGCGCGCGCTCCGCGCCGGGGCGCGCGCGGCGGGGGTGTACGCCCATCCCGCCGGCCATCGCGCCCTGCGCGAGGCCATCGCGCGGCACGTCGGCCTGGCGCGGGCGGTGCGGGCCACCGCGGACGACGTCACCGTCACCAGTGGCACCCAGCAGGCGCTCGACGTCGTCGCCCGCGTGCTGCTGGCCCCCGGCGACCGGGTCGCCGTCGAGGACCCGGGCTACGCACCGCCGCGCCGGCTCTTCACGTCGCTCGGCGCGCGCGTGCAGGGCGTGCCGGTGGATGGCGAGGGGCTCGTCGTGGACGCCCTGCCGCGCCACACCCGCCTCGTCTACGTCACCCCCTCCCACCAGTACCCGCTGGGCGTGCCGATGTCGCTCGCTCGCCGGCTGGCGCTGCTGGACTGGGCCGAGCGGCACGACGCGGCCATCGTCGAGGACGACTATGACAGCGAGTTCCGCTTCCACGGGCGGCCCATCGAGCCGCTGCAGACGCTCGACCGGAGCGGGCGCGTGATCTACGTCGGCTCCTTCTCCAAGACGCTGCTGCCGACGCTGCGCCTGGGCTTCCTGGTCACCCCGCCGTCGCTGCGCGGCGCCGTGCATCGGGCCAAGTACGTGACCGACTGGCACACCGCCATCCCGGCCCAGGCGGCGCTCGCGCGCTTCATCGACGAGGGCGGCTTCGCCCGCCACGTGCGGCGCATGAACGCCGTCTACCGCGCGCGCCACGACCTGGTGACCGGCACGCTCGCGCGCTGCTTCGCCGACCAGCTCGAGGTCGTGCCCTCGGCGGCGGGGCTCCACGTCGCCGCGCTGGCCCGCCCTGCCGTCGCGCAGCGGATGGCTGCGGTCGTCCAGCGGGCCTCAGAGGCCGGGGTCGAGGTGCACGACCTCACGCGCTTCGCGGTGGAGGGCGCGGGACGGGCGGGGCTCGTCCTGGGCTATGGCGCCATCCCGACCGCCGACGTCGAGGAGGGGCTGCGCCGCCTGCGCGCGTGCTTCGACGATTGAGCGGGTGGGCGGGCGCCGCGCCCGCCGCCCGAGGGGCTCAGCGCCCGATCCCGCGGAGCCCGCGCTGGACCCACTCCAGCAGCTCGGGGTCGTCGGCGATCACGTCGGCCGCCACCACCACCCAGCTGCCCATCGGCCGCTCGCCACCCGGCGCGAAGGGAGTGACGCCGGGGGTGGCCAGCGCGGCCTCGTACTCCGCCGGCGGCGTCTTCACGATCAGCCCGTCGTCCCAGGCGATGACGAAGGCGCTGCTGCCGACGAGGAACCCCCGCCCGCCGAAGACGTTCTTCTGCCGCGCGGAGGGCGCGGTGGTCTGCGGGAGCAGGTCGGCGATGCGGGCGACGAGGCCGGCGTCGTAGGACATGGCGCGCGACGGGAACGGGAACTGGGGTGGGAATCGGGGCCGCGCCTACACGCCGATCCGACGGTAGCGGGCGTTCACCACCTGCCATACGCCGAACGCCGCGAGGCCGAGCGCCACGAGGCCGAGCACCCAGGGTCCGTACGCGGCGCCGGCGAGGCCGCGCAGTGCGTCGCCGAGGCCGCCGGCCCGCTCGGCGTTGGCCTCCCAGGCTGCCCGGATCAGGAACCAGCCGATCATGGCGAAGACCACCGCGCGCGCGGCGACGCCGACCTGCCCGATGCGCACGACCCACCGCGCCCCGCGGGCGCCGAGCTCGCTCAGGTCCAGCCGGTCGCGGATGTCGCCGTCCTTGGCCCGCCGCAGCTGGTAGAGGCCGTAGACGACGACCCCCGCGCCCGCGAGCCCGACGAGCCAGCGGCCGGCCGGCAGTGCCAGCGCGCGCGCCGTCCAGTCCTCGGCCCGGTCGCCCCCACTGCCGCCGCCGTTCCCGCTCACCAGGCGCAGCGCCTGGACGCCCAGCCCCGCGTAGACGAGGGCGCGCGCGGCGAAGCCCGTGCGGACGGCGATCCCCCTGGCGTCCGAGCCCTCTCGCTCGGTGTCGGCCACCGCGGTGACGAGGCGCCAGAGCGCGTAGCCGAAGAGCCCCACCGCCACGAGCACGAGGAGCAGCTGCCCCAGCGGTTGGCGGAGGATCGTGGCGAACGCGCCCTCCGAGTCGGTGACCGCGCCGCCCGCCCCGAAGGCCGCCTGGGCGGCCAGGATGCCGATGATCAGGTACACCGCGCCCTTGGTGGCGTAGCCGGCTCGCGCCAGCGGCTCCACCCACGGTGCCATCTCCCGCGCCGCCGCCCGGGTGCGTCCCTGCGTGCCCGGCGCGCCGCTGCCGGCCGGCGTGATCATCCCAGCCATCGTCCGCTCCACGTCGGGTCCGCGCGTCACGGGTGGAAGGATCGGGCCACGTCGGCTGGCGGCGTACCGGACGGCCGCGGCCCGGTCCCGCGGGGCACGCGAGCCGCTGTAGATTGGCGACGTCACCCGACGCCCACCGGGAGGAACGCCCCATCTACACGCCCGTCGTCGAGGACTACCTCAAGACGATCTGGAAGCTGCAGCAGCAGGGCGGCGGCCCGGCCTCCACTTCGGGGATCGCCGAGCAGCTCGGCCTCTCCGCGGCCGCCGTGACGGCGATGGTGAAGCGGCTCGCCGAGCAGCGGCTCGTCACCCACGAGCCGTACTACGGCGTGCGGCTCACCGCCGCCGGCGAGCTGGCTGCGCTGCGCATCATTCGGCGCCACCGCGTGCTCGAGCTCTTCCTGCAGGAGGTGCTGGGCTACGAGTGGGACCGCGTCCACGACGAGGCGGAGCGGCTGGAGCACGCGGCCAGCGACGAGCTGATCGAGCGGCTGGCGACGCTGCTCGGCGACCCGGCGCGCGACCCGCACGGCGCGTCGATCCCGTCGCCGGAGGGGGAGATCGACCGCGCCACGCATCCGGTGCTCGCGGAGCTGCCGGTGGGGCAGCCGATGCGGGTGCTCGAGGTGACCACCGGCGACGCCGACCACCTGCGCTATCTCGGCTCGCTCGATCTCTATCCCGGCGCGCAGGTGGAGGTCACCGAGCGCGCCCCCTTCGCCGGCCCGATCTCGGTGACCGTGAACGGCACGCCACGGGTGCTGGATCACGCGATGGCGGCGCGGATCAGGGTGGAAGGCAGCGCTCAGCGCTCAGCGCTCGGCGATCAGCGTGACGACCCCTGACCGGCCAGTAGTGGCCAGCCTGAGGGTGTTCCGCTGACCGCCGGGCGCTCAGCGCTGAGCGCTATGCTTCGAACCTGTACCCCGCCTTCCACACCGTCAGGATGTGCTTCGGGGCGGCCGGGTCCTCCTCCAGCTTGCGGCGCAGCTCGGCCACGTGGATGTCCACCGTGCGCGTCGCCACCTCGGTCGTGTGTCCCCACACCTCGCGCAGCAGGTCGCTGCGCGTGGCCACCGCACCGCGCCGGCGGATGAGCGTCAGCAGGAGGTCGAACTCCTTCGGCGTCAGCGGCACCGGCTCGCCGCGCTTCAGCACGGTGCGGCGCGCGTCGTAGACCTCCACGTCGCCGAAGCGCTCCACGCTCTGCGCCGCCTGCAGCGCCGGGTCCACCTCCTCGCGCGTGCGCCGATTGGCGCGGCGCAGCAGCGCGGCGACGCGCGCCAGCAGCTCCAGCACGCCGCACGGCTTCACCACGTAGTCGTCGGCGCCGATCCGGAAGCCCAGCACCTTGTCGGCCTCCTCGCCGCGCGCGGTGAGGATCAGCACCGGCATCTCCAGGCCGTCCTCGCGCAGCGAGCGCAGCACGCGGTAGCCGTCCATCCCGGGGAGCATCAGGTCGAGGATCACCAGGTCCGGCACCAGCTCGCGGGCGAGCTTCAGCCCGGTGGGGCCGTCCTCGGCGACGTGCACCTCGTACCCTTCGATCTCGAGGCCGGTACGCAGGCCGAAGGCGAGGTCGGGATTGTCCTCCACGAGCAGCAGTCGGGGCATGGCGGGCAAGGTGGGGAGAGGGAGTGAAACGTCAATCGGTGGCGGCCGGCGCGGTGCCGAGCAGGCGCTCGTGCGGCGAGGAAGCGTCCGACGGCCGGGGGGTCTCGGGCGAGGGGAAGTCGAGCACGAAGCGCGCGCCGCCGCGCGCGCCGGTCTCGATGCTGCGCTGCCCGTGCTGCAGGATGACGAGATCGCTCACCACCGAGAGCCCGATGCCGCTGCCGGTGATCGGCGAGCCGAGGTCGCGCTCGGCGCGATAGAAGGGCTCCCACACGCGCTCGCGCTCCTCCTCGGGCACGCCGGGCCCCTCGTCCTCCACCCACAGCCGCGCCGTGCCCGCCGGGCCCGGCTCGACCCCGACCTGAATGACCTGCCCCACGGGCCCGTACTTCACCGCGTTGTCCAGCAGGTTGAGCAGGATCTGCCGCAGCGCCGCGTGGGCCACCACGGCGTGGACGCGCTCGTCGGTCAGCAGCTCCACGCGGACGCGTCGCGCCTGCGCCAGCGGAAGGAAGCTGTCCACCACCTCGCGCACCTCGTCGGCGAGCCGCGTCGCCTCGGGCTTCACGCGTCCCGCGTGCTGGCCGCCGCGCGAGAAGTTCAGGACGTTCTCCACCAGGAACGCCAGCCGCCGCGCCTCCTGGTCGATGATGCGCAGGCTGCGGTCGCGCTCCTCCGCGTTGCGCAGCCGGTTCATGCGCAGCAGTTCGGCGAACCAGCGGATCTGCGCCAGCGGCGTGCGCAGCTCGTGGCTCACGCTCGATACGAAGTCGGTGCGCAGTCGGGCCAGCTCCTGCTGCCGTCGCATCTGCAGGAGCGCGACGACGGCCAGCCCGGTGGTGAGGGCGAAGAGGGCCAGGAGGAGCGGCAGGCGCGAACGCGGCAGTCCGCCCACCAGCAGCTCGTCGGCGAACTCCGGGAAGACGGCCAGGTGCACGCGCAGGCTGCCGTAGCGCGCCGCCATCGTGTCCACCACCGCATAGGCGTCGTCGAAGCGCGCCGCCGAGCGGAAGAGCAGCCGCCCCTCCGGATCGAGCACGTGCACGGCGAGCACGCGGTCGTTCGTGATCCCGCGCAGGAGCGACGGCGGGAGCAGCGCGTCATCCTGCATCACGCGCGCGAAGATCGGATCGAGCCACGGCGCCGGATCGCTCTCGTAGCCATATGCGGTCCGCGGCGTGCCGGTCGAGTCGACCAGCAGCACGTAGGCGAGCAGGCGGGGCACGCCGTCCGGCGCGCCGGTGTGGAAGCCGTACGTGTAGCGGCCGAGGGCGAGGCGGGTGCGCAACGACGGCGCGGTCGCGCGCCCGTCCGCATCCGGCACCTGGGCGAGCTCCCCCGTCAGGACCCGAGCCTGCCGCCGCATCGTCTGGTCGATCCAGGCCGTCAGCGCCGCCGGTGGCGGCTGGCCGCGCCCGGAGTCCATCGGCACCGCCGCCACCGCGCCACTCCGCAGGTCGGCCACGAACGCGTAGCGCAGCCCGTCCAGACAGTCGCAGGCGAACATCTCCTCGACGCGCGGCTGCTGTCCCAGGAGGAGCCGGCGCAGCCGCTCGGGTGGGAGCTCGGCGGTCGCAGCGGCATCGTAGCCGGGCGCGCCGGGCATCGCCTGCAGCGACAGCCGCAGCAGTGGCAGCACGAGCGTGCGCGCCCGCCGCTCGAACTCCTCCGCGCCGATGGTGGCGTAGTCGCGCAGCGTGGCCTCGGCCCGCTTGCGGTCGGAGCGCTCGGCATCCCATGCCTGGTAGCCGAGCACGGCGGCCAGTCCCACCACCCCGCCGAGCAGCACGACGGGAAGGGAGGCGGAGCGCCGCCGGAGCGCGAGGCGGCGAAGCGGGGCGGGCAGGCGCGGCACGCCGCAAATATACGCCCCGTGCCGGACCGCGCGCGGGGGCGCGGGGGCGCGCGGGGAGCGCGCGCCCTCACGAGCTCAGCGCGGAGCGGGCGGCGTCATCGCCCGATCGTCCGCCGGCGCGGGCGCGGGGCTGCCATAGCGGGCGTGAACGACGTGCGCCTCGCCGTCGGGCTGCCGCACGACGATGAACAGGTCGTCGTAGCTGCGGTCGTCGATCGGTCCCACCCCGTCGCCGCCGAGCGCCTCGACGATGGCCGGCACGGTGTTGCTGTGGCCCACCACCAGCACCGTCTGCCCGGCGTGACGCTCCAGCACGCGCGCCGCCACCGCGCGCGCGTGCGCCGTCACGTCGCCGCGCACCGGCACCACCTCCGGCGCGAGGCCGAGCGCCGCCGCCAGCGGCGCGGCGGTGAGCCGCGTGCGCTGCAGCTGCGTCACCACCGCCGCCTGCACGCCGGCCCCCCGCAGCGCGTCGCGCAGCGCGCGGGCGCGGGCCTCGCCGGCCGCGCTGAGCGGCGGGTCGTCCCCCGGCACCGCGGCCTTCTCGGCGTGGCGCACGACGATGACGGTGGTGGCGGCCGCGCGCGCGGCTGGCGGCTGCACCACGACGCCAGACCCGGCGTCCGCCCCGGACGCGACCGACGTGGCCTGCCCGATCCCGGCGCGCGGGGGAACGAGGAGCGTGCCGGCGGCGAGGCAGAGCGCGGCGAGGGAGAGACGGCGGAACGGCATCAGCGGTCCTCG
>DASTRO010000327.1:0-3181 GCA_035761165.1 Gemmatimonadaceae bacterium
GGCTTCTACGTCGGTCCGACGGTGCTCGACCACGTCACGCCCGACATGCGCATCGCGCAGGAGGAGGTGTTCGGCCCCGTGCTGGCGATCGTCCGCGTGCCGACCCTGGACGACGCCCTCGCCGTCGAGAACCGCTCCCCCTACGGCAACGCCGCGGCCGTCTTCACCGAGCGCGGCGGCGTCGCGCGCTACGTGGCCGAGCGGGCGAGCGCGGGGATGGTGGGCGTGAACGTGGGCGTGCCGGTGCCGCGCGAGCCGTTCGGCTTCGGCGGCTGGGGCGACTCCAGCTTCGGCGTGGGCGACATCACCGGCCGCGGCTCGATCGAGTTCTGGACGCGCACGCGGAAGACGACCACCAAATGGAACCGCGAGGCGGGGACGAACTGGATGTCGTGAGCCAGGGAGCAGGGAGCAGGAAACAGGGGGCGCGTGCACCGACTCCGTTTCTGCTCCCTGCTCCCTGCTTCCCTGCTTCCCTGCTTCCCTGCTCCCTAACCGTACGCTCTCGGACCGCTCGATGACGACTTCCGTCTCGCTCGACGCCTTCTGGATGCCGTTCACGGCCAACCGCGCCTTCAAGCGCGCGCCGCGGCTCCTCGTGGCGGCGAAGGACATGCACTACACCGCCGCCGACGGGCGGGCGATCCTCGACGGCACCGCCGGGCTCTGGTGCGTGAACGCGGGGCACGGACGCGAGCCGATCGTGCGCGCCATCCAGGAGCAGGCGGCGCGGCTCGACTACGCGCCCGGCTTCCAGATGGGCCACCCGGTGGGCTTCCAGCTCGCCGGGCGGCTCGCCGCCCTGGCGCCCGGGGACCTCGACCACGTCTTCTTCGCCAACTCCGGCTCGGAGGCGGTGGACACGGCGCTCAAGATCGCGCTCGCCTACCACCAGGCGCGGGGCGAGCCGGGGCGCGTGCGCTTCGTGGGGCGCGCGCGCGGGTACCACGGCGTCGGCTTCGGCGGCATCTCCGTGGGCGGGCTGGAGAACAACCGCCGCGCCTTCGCCGCGCAGCTCCTGCCGCAGGTCGATCATCTGCCGCACACGCACGACCTGGCGCACAATGCCTTCTCGCGCGGGCAGCCGGCGTGGGGTGCGCACCTCGCCGATGCGCTCGAGCAGATCGTCGCCGAGCGTGGGGCGGGAACGATCGCCGCGGTGATCGTCGAGCCGCTGGCCGGCTCCACGGGCGTGCTGGTCCCCCCGGTGGGCTACCTCGAGCGGCTCCGCGCGCTCTGCGACCGCCATGGCATCCTGCTCGTCTTCGACGAGGTCATCACCGGCTTCGGGCGGCTCGGCGCGTCGTTCGCCGCGGAGCGCTTCGGCGTCCTGCCCGACATCATGACGGTGGCGAAGGGGCTGACGAACGGCGCGGTGCCGATGGGCGCGGCGATCGTGCGCCGCGGCATCCACGACGCGGTGCTCGAGGCCACGCCGCAGGGGATCGAGTTCTTCCACGGCTACACCTACTCCGGCCACCCGCTGGCCTGCGCGGCCGGCCTGGCGACGCTCGACGTCTACGAGGGCGAGGGGCTGTTCGCGCGCGCCGCCGCGCTCGCCCCGTACTGGGAGGAGGCGGTGCACGCGCTCCGCGGGCTGCCGCACGTCGTCGACCTGCGGAACCTGGGGCTGGTGGCGGCGGTCGAGCTGGAGCCGCGGCCGGGCGAGCCGGGCGCGCGTGGCTCCGACGCCTTCGTCGCCTGCTTCGAGGCGGGGGTGCTGGTCCGCGTCACCGGCGACGTCATCGCCCTCTCGCCGCCGCTCGTCGCCGAGCGCGCGCACGTGGACCAGCTCTTCGACACGTTGGCGGGCGTGCTGCGGCGGCTGGCGTGAGCGACGAGCTGCGCGACGGGATGCACGGGATGAACAGGATCGGTGACGCGACGGGATGGAGATGACGGGAACGGGGTATCGCGCCCAGGTCGTCCATCCTGTCCATCCTGCCCATCCTGTCGCAGCCGTTCGTGCCGTCGCCGCGGCTGACCTGGCTAGCTCGCGTGTCGTACCCGGTACGTCGCGTACACGCAGCCGCCGTCGATCGTGCGCGACTCGATGAGCTCGAGCGGGATCCGCCGCCCCGCGTCGCGGAAGAGCGGCACGCCGGTGCCGAGGAGGATGGGGTGGACGTTGAGCCCGACCTCGTCGATCACGTCGGCCTCGAGGAGCGAGCGCGCCAGCTCGCCGCCGCCCATGACGCAGATCCCCTTGCCCGGCTGCGCCTTGAGCTCGCGCACGAAGGCGCCGGGGTCGGAGGAGACGAGCCGCACCCCGGGGGCGGGATCCTCGGTGAGGGTGCGGGAGAAGACGTACGTGGTCGGCCCGCGGCGCCCCCGCGCCGTCCGGCCGCCCTTCGCCGGGCCGCGCTTCGTTCGCCGGCCCCCGTCACTGCCACCACCACCGCCCTGCTGCGTGGCCGCGAAGTCCCACGTCTTCCGGCCCATGAGCACCGTGTCGATGGTCGCCCAGTACGTCGCCATGATGTCCTGCACGTCGCGGCTGAAGTGCAGCCAGTCGATGCCGCCGTCGGCGGCGGCGATGAAGCCGTCCAGGCTGCACGCTGCGCCATAGGTCACGATCCGCATGGGCCTCTCCTCGCTCCGGAAGGGTGGCGTCGCGGTTGACCCTGAAGGATCGCCGGGGCGTCGCGCCGGCGCGATCCCCACCCGGCGGGCGGAAACGCGAGCGGCGGCCCGGTCACCCGGAGCCGCCGCTCGTCGATGCTCTGTCACCCGTCCGGGCTCGCCGGGCCCGGATCCACTGGGGCGGCAGGATTCGAACCTGCGATCTCCCGGTTAACAGCCGGGCGCTTTGCCAGCTCAGCTACACCCCATCTGCCGTGCAGTCTAATGACTCGCGGCTCCTCCCTGAAGTCACCCTGGCGGCGCGTAGGTAATCCGACCCATGTGCCGCCTCCCCCGGACTCGTACCCTCCTCGGACATGTCGCCAACCCGAGGAATGCTCATGCGAACGCTCATCATCGCCGCACTCGCCCTGACCGCGGGCGCCACCCTCACCCAGCCCGCCGACGCCCAGGGCTGGGGCAGCCGCCTGAAGAAGGCCGCCGAGGAGGCCGCCAAGCGCAAGGTGGAGCAGCGCGTCGAGCAACGGGCCGGGGAGGCTACGGACAAGGCGCTCGACGGCGCCGAGGCGGGCGTCAAGTGCGCCGCCACCGACACGGC
>DASTRO010000328.1:0-7308 GCA_035761165.1 Gemmatimonadaceae bacterium
GCGCGGCCGGCGTCGCCGGGTCGGCCACGGTGCGCGTGTCGTCCACGACGAAGGCGTAGCGGTGCGCCCCGGGGGCCAGGGCGAGCGTGGCCGTCCACGTGCCGCGCGGACCGGCGGTGTCGGTCATCGGCGTCGCCGTGCGGCTCCAGCCGTTGAAGTCGCCCGCCAGCGCGAGCCGCGTGGCGTTGGGCGCGACGAGCACGAAGCGCACGAGGCGCAGCGTGTCGCGCAGCAGCGAGTCGCCGAGCACGCTGCCGAACGAGCCGCCGAGCGGCGCCAGCACGGCAGTGGCGCGGAGCGTGTCGTGCAGCGTGTCGTAGGCCGTGTCGCGCAGCACGCCGGGGGCACCCGGCGCCGTGGCGCCGCGCGCGCTGCCCAGCACGGCGAGCCCGGCGAAGGCCGCCGCCGCGGCGAGGCCGGCGACCGGCGTGAGCCCGCGCCGCGTGCGCCACGCCGCCGGCGCGCGGTGCCTCGTGCGGCGCCGCGCCGCCGCCGCGGCGCGCACGCGGCCCATCAGCCGCGCCTTCGCCGCGCCGTCCACGGCCACCGGCTCGCGGAGCGTGCGCCCCACCCAGGCCGGCAGCCCGTGCTCGTCCAGTCGCTCCAGGTCGTCAGACACAGGCAGCCCCCAGCAGGATCTCGCGCAGCCGTCCGCAGGCACGCTTGACGCGCATCTTGAGCGCCGAGGTGCCGGCGCCCGTCACGGCCGCGATCTCGTCGTAGCTCAGCTCTTCCGTGTACTTCAGCAGCACCGCCTCGCGCTGCTCGGCAGGGAGCTGCGCCAGCGCGTGCGCCAGCTCCTCGCGCAGCGCCGCCAGCTCGGCCGGATGATCGGCGGCGTGCGCCGCGCCAGCCGCCGCCCAGCCCGCGGCGTCGCAGCCGGGGAAGCGCAGCTCGCGCCGGCGTCGCCGCGCCGCCACCGTGCGGCACTCGTTGACGACGATGCGCAGCAGCCAGCCGCCGAACTTCTCGCGCTCCTCGTAGCGGTCGAGTGCCCGGTAGGCGCGCAGGAAAGCGTCCTGGAGCGCCTCCTCGGCGTCCTCCCGGTTGCCGACCATGTGCACCGCGAAGCGGGCGTAGCGGTCGTAGTAGCGATCCACGAGGAGGGCGTACGCGTCGGCATCCCCGGCCAGCACGCGGCGCACGACCTCGGCGTCGGTCAGCGTCGTCACGACCATCTAACTACGGCCGGCGCCGATCGGTCACAATGGCTACGGACGCTCATCGCCCGAGCCGTGGAGCCAGGGAACAGGGAACAGGGAACAGGGAACAGGGAACAGGGTGAGGGGAAGCATCCCGAGGGTGCGCCTGCTCCCTGCTTCCTGCTCCCTGACGCTCCTCACCGCGATGCGCGGATCGCCACTGCCGACGACGCGCGCGCCATCCTGTGGCACCGGCGCAATACTTGATGCTTCGGGTTGTGTTCGGTATGATCGTCCTCCCGACCGCTTCCCGAGGCTCGTTAGAAACAGATGAACGCCGCCGACCAGCCCGTGCTCTTCGCCGCCGTGCCGCGCCCGCCCCGCGTGCTGCCCACGCTGGACGTGCAGGCCGACATCCGCTACCTGGCGGCGACGGCGCGGTCGATGGTCAACCCGCCGGCCGCCACGGGGATGCCGTTCTGGTCCATCAACCCGTACGTCGGCTGCGCGTTCGGCTGCGCCTACTGCTATGCGCGCTACACGCACCGCTACGTGATGGAGCGCGCGGCGCACGCGGGAGCGCTCGACGCTGACATGCTCCCGTCCGGTGACGCGGCGCTGCCGCCCTGGCTCGCCTTCGAGCGGCGCATCCTCGTGAAGCAGGAGGCGGCGGCGCTGCTGCGCCGGGCGCTGCGCCCGGGGCGGCCGGCGTGGCGCGCGATCGTCGAGCGCGGCGAGCCGGTCGCGATCGGCACCGCCACGGACCCGTACCAGCCGGCCGAGCGGCGCTTCGGCATCACGCGCGCGCTGCTCGGCGTGCTGGCCGAGCACGTGGGGCTGCGCATCGGGCTGATCACGAAGAGCGCGCTCGTCACGCGCGACGCGGCGCTGCTGGGGGCGATCGCGCGCCGCTCGCGGCTGGCGGTGCACGTCTCGCTCGTCACGGTGGACCGCGAGCTGGCGCGCCGCATCGAGCCGCGCGCGCCGACGCCCGAGGCGCGGCTGCGTGCCGTGCGCCGGCTGCGCGAGGCGGGGGTGGACGTCGGCGTCAACTGCATGCCGGTGCTCCCCGGCATCACCGACCGGCCGGCGCAGCTGCGCGCGCTGGTGCGCGCGGTGGCCGAGGCGGGCGCGACGCACCTGGACGCCTGCGCGCTGCGGCTGCGCTCCAGCGCCCGGCAGCGCTACCTCCCCTGGCTGGCCGAGGCCTTCCCCGAGCTGGCGGCGCGCTACCGCGCCGCGTACGCGAGCAGCCACCAGCCCGGGGAGCGCTACCGTCAGGGGCTGCGCCGCACGATGACGCGACTCTGCGCGGAACACGAGCTCCCCTTCGGCGCCTGGCGCGACGAGGACGCGCTGCGCGAGGCGGGGCGGGAGATGCGCGAGGCGGGGCGGCTGCCGGTGGTCGTGGCGGGCGTGCCGGGGGCGCGACAGCTGGAGTTGGAGATCAGCGACGAGCGGAACGACGAGCGACGAGCGACGAGCGATGAGCGATGAGGGTGGGGGAGATCGCGAGGTCCGAGAATGTGGGAGTCACGTCGAACGGGGGAGGTGAGTGGTGCGATCGGTCTGGCGCGTTGCCTGTGTGCGCATCCCGAGGTTCGCGATCGGCGCGGTGTGGCGACAGGTACGCGCGGGCCGGGTGGCGGCGGAGGCGGCGCAGCTGGTGCTCGACCTCGAGGAGGGGGGTCGAGGCCGACCGGGCGTCGAGGCGGCGCCGGAGACCGAACGGGCCGGGGAGCGTGAATTCGATGACGCGGCGGACGCGCGGGCCGGCGATCCTGTCGTTCGGGGGGGGCCCCCCGCGCCGCATCACCTGCCGCCCGCAGACCTTCCCCTCGTCGCTCGTCACTCGTCGCTCGTCGCTCGCAGCTGGGACGACTTTCCCCTCGCCCTCCTCGACGGCGAGCGGCTGCGCGCGGTGACGGCGGCGGCCGGCCGGCGCGGCGTGCGGATCGGCATGACGTCGGCCGAGGCGTGCCGGGCGTGCGCGGAGCTGGAGGTGCTGGCGTGGGACGAGCGCGTGGTGGCGCGCGAGGTCGTGCGCGCCACGGCGGCCTTCCTCGTCGCCAGCCCGCAGGTGACGCCGGCGGCCGGGGCGCCCGGCGTCTGGTGGGTGGGCGTGGGCGGAGTGGACGGCACCGGCGTCGGCGGCGAGCGGAACCTCGTGCGCACGCTGCGGCGGGTGGCCAGCCTCTGGCACCCGCGCGCCCGCGTGGCGGTGGCCGACTCCGGCGTCGCCGCGCGCGCGGCGACGTGGGCGGACCACGACGGGAGCTCGGCGTACGTCGTGCCGCGCGGCGGCTGCGCGGCCTACCTCGCCACCGCGCCGCTCGCCCTGCTGCCCATGCCGGACGGGCTGCGGCGGGCGCTGCACGCCGCGGGACTCCGCACGGCCGGCGCCCTCGCCGCGCTCCCGCCTACCGAGGTGGCGCGGCGGTGGGGCGACGACGGGACGCGGGCCTGGCGGCTGGCCCACGGCGAGGACGAGCGCCGGCCGGTGCTGCCGCGCGCCGAGGCCGCGCACGCGGTGAATGTGGAGCTGGCGGTGCCGGCGACAACGCTGGAGCCGGTGCTCCTGCTCGTGCGCGCGGCGCTGGAGCGGCTGGTGGCACGGCTCGCCGCGGATGGCCGCGCGGCGGCCGTGGTGGCCGTCACGCTCACGCTGGACGACGGCCGCGGCGCGCTCCCCGCCGGCGGCGTGGCGCACACGGTGACGCGCGAGCTGCGGCTGCCGCGCCCCCTGGCCGAGGTCGCGCCCCTCCTCGAGCGCTGCCGCGCCCTGCTGGAGCGCTGGCCCCGCCCCGCGCCCGTGAGCGGCGTCGCGGTGGCCGTGGTCGCGACCGCGCCCCTCTCCGTCCCCGCTGCCCTCGAGGCCACCCTTCGCGCCTCGCTCGTCGCTCATCGCTGATCGCTGATCGCTCGCCGTTCCCCTGGCACCCTTCCGGCATCAGCGCCCGGCATGGCGATCCGCGAGATCATCGTCCACACCCTCGGCGAGCTGCTCGACCGGTGCACCCCGGCCGAGCCCGACCCCGTCACCGGCCGCCGCCGCGATACCGGCGTCTATCGCGGTGCCTTCGATGCCGCGCGCCCGCTGCTCACGAGCCTGGACCGGCTCGGCGGGGTGGATCCGCCGCACACCAAGGCGGGGCTGGAGGCGCCGGTGCTGCGGAACTTCCGGCGCTACTCCCGCCCCTACGTCGCCACGACGCTGAGCGACTGGGAGCTGCTCGTCGCCGCGCAGCACCACGGCGCGCCCACGCGCCTGCTCGACTGGAGCTACTCGCCGCTCGTCGCCGCGCACTTCGCCACGCAATCGGCGCGCGGCGACCGCGCGCCGCGCGCCGTCTGGCGGCTGGACTGGCAGCGCGTGCACGCCGCCTTCGGCTTCCCCGGCGTGGCCCTGCTGACGGAGGACCTGGAGCGGCTCTTCGGAGGCGACGGCAGCGAGCCGTTCACGCCGTGGCGCCTCTTCGATGCGCCGTCCGACGCGCCCGACTTCGCCTGCCTCGTCGAGCCGCCGTCGCTCGATGCGCGCATCACGGCGCAGTCGGCCGCCTTCACCCTCTGCTCCGACAAGACGCGTCCCTTCGACGCCTTCCTCGCCGCCCACGACCTCGACGACGCGCTCACGCGCTTCGTCATCCCCGTCGCCGAGACGCCGCGCATCCGCGACCAGCTCGACCTCGTCGGCTTCGACGAGCGCCACCTCTTCCCCGACCTCGACGGCGTCGCGGCGATGCTGCAGCGGTACTACGGGTGAGGCGTCGAGACGGACCGGCGGCCGCGGATCACGCCGCGACGGCCACGGATCGGCTCCCTGGTACGCCGGGGCTCCGTTTGCCGTGGGCGGGCAGCAACGCTCATGAGGAGAGCGGACGCTGCGGACGAGCGCGGATTCTTCGGATCGCGCCGCAACACTCCACGCTTCCTCGCGCCAGGGCCTGACCGGCAACGGGTGGGGCTGTCCCCACTCCATCCCTCCCCGTGCCGAGGCCGAGTGTGAAGGGGGGGTGGGATCTGGAACAACCCACCCCTCCGTGCGCCGGGGCCGAACGGCGAGCGGCGGTCGCGCGCGGAGCACGCGGAACACGCGGAGCACACGGAACGCGCGGCAGGCGCGGAGCACGCGGCGGGCGCGGCGGAACGGTGAGCGTGCGTCGCGCTGTCATCGGCTCGGTCGAAAGCCCGCCGGGGCTCGGAGGATGCTCCCGTGAGGGACCTTTCAACAGGGCCGCTGTCATCCCGCAGGAGCGCCGCCGCCGCAGGCGCGAGTGTCGGGATCTACTCTCCCGGGCTGGTGGCTGGCCACGCGGTCCGGACAGGAGCTCCCGACACTCGCTCGCGTCGCTCGCTCCTCCGGGATGACACCGTGGGAGCGCGGCTCCGCGCCCGCCGCGCCTCCGCGTGAGCCCCCGCGGGACCGTCACGACCCGAACGGTAGCCCGCGCGTGCGAGCCTCAGCCCCGCAGGCCGTTCCCCCCAATTCAGTTCGGCCGCTGACGCGAGGAGTCGTGGAACGGCACGGCGCGATCCGAAGAATCCGTGCTCGTCCGCAGCATCCGCTCCCCCGCATGAGCGTTGCTGCCCGCCCACGGCAAACGGAGCCCCGACGTACCAGGGAGCCGAGCGGTGCCGGGCCCCGAGCGCGCCGCGTGATCCCCGGGGAGCAGTTCCGGCGTTCCGCCGTCCCGCCGTCCCGCCGCCCAGCCGCGACGGCGCTACGGCTGCTCCTCCGGCGACACGGGGTCCGCGTAGCTCGCCCGGTCGTGCGACGGCGTGGTGCCAATGTGCTGGTCGGCGGGGCGGGTGCCGGGGCCGGCGTTGGTGCGGGCCAGGCCGCGCTCGTAGCCGGCCTGCACGTACGGGCGCACCGCCGTCCACTCGCCGTGCCGCGCGCGCACCTCGTCCGTCCAGCCGCGGCGCAGGTCGGGCTCGATCTCGGCGAAGGGGTGGCCGCGGTAGTCCGGGTTGAGCGCCGCCACGTGCCCCAGATGGTAGGCCGGCCGGGCGCGCTCGTAGGCCGCGTCCGCCGTCCCGGCGGTGGCGGTCTGGTAGTGCGTGCGATAATACTCCTCGTCCTCCGGCGCCGGCTTCACCGCCTCGCCGGTGGCCAGCCCGGCCCAGCCGCCGCCGACCGCGCCGACCAGCGCGCCGACGATGGTGCCGAGCGGGCCGGCGGTGAGCGTCCCGGCGGCCGCACCGGCCAGGAGCCCGCCGGCCGCACCCACCGAGCTGGTGACGGCCGGGTTCCGGCTCGGGCGGTCGGGGTCGTCGTCCGGCATCGGCTCGCGGGGCAGATCGGCGTCGTCGCGGTTGCGTGTGCTGTCGTCCATCATGCGCCTCGTGGGTTGGGACGGTCGCGCCATCGGCGCCCGTTCGGGTGTCCAACCGGGACGGGGCGGCAAGAAGGGGGCCGATCGCGGACCCGGTGCCGGCCACCGGGCGGCCGGCGCGGCGGTCCACAACCTGCTTCCAGGCGTCCCGTGCGAGGCCACCGGCGGCGCCGCGACGCCGCCGCACTCTCCATCCCGTTCGCAGGAGCCCCACCGATGTTCAGCGGGAAAGCGCGCGCCTTCTGGCCCATGCTCTTCTTGCTCGTCTTCTCCGACTGCGCGACGAAGCGGCTGGCCGAGCTGAGCCTCCTGCCGATGGACGCCCCGCGCCAGGTGGTGGGAGATCTCGTGCGCTTCACGCTGGCCTACAACCCGGGTGCCGCCTTCGGCTTCACCCCCGCCGGGCCGGCCTCGCGCTGGATCTTCTCGGCCATCGCCATCGCGATGTCGGCGCTCTTCTTCCACTGGTACCGCAGGGCCGCGCCGCACGACCGCACCTTCGCCACCGCCCTCGGCCTCATCTCCGGCGGCGCGCTGGGCAACCTGCTCGACCGGCTGCGCTCGCCGCGCGGCGTGGTGGACTTCATCGACATCGGCATCGGCGACGCGCGCTTCTGGACCTTCAACCTGGCCGACGCCGGGCTGACCGTCGGCGCGCTGCTCCTCGTCGTCGTCCTCTGGCGCCGCGAGACCGCGCTGGAAGCCAACGGCCTCGCCGAGCGGCCGCTCGGCGACACGTGAGCGCGGGGCGGCGGCGGGCGACGCAGTGACCGGGTGAGGGCATGACCTCCGCGGGGCGCCCCACGCCCGTCACCACGCCCGGGCGA
>DASTRO010000329.1:0-5322 GCA_035761165.1 Gemmatimonadaceae bacterium
GGGGTCTCGGAGGCCAATCGGCGGGCGCGCTACTACACGCTCACCCCCGCCGGCCGGCAGCAGCTCGCCGCCAAGACGGCCAGCTGGACGCGCTACGCCGAGGCGGTCTTCGCCGCCCTCCGTACCGCGTAGCCGCGGAGCGCCGCAGCCGGTGGTCAGCCTGCCGCACGGCATCCGGCGCGCCTTCCGCCTGGCGCTCCGACGGCCGCGGATCGAGGAGGAGGTGGACGCGGAGGTGGCGTTCCACCTGGAGATGCGCGCCGCCGAGCTGGTGGCGCGCGGCTGGACGCCGGACGCGGCGCACGCGGAGGCGCGCCGCCGCTTCGGGGACACTCGACAGTGGAGCATGGCGATGAGCGCAGTCGATCGAGCCCGTGCCGCCCGGGAGCGGCGCGCCGAGTGGGTGGACGACCTGTGGCAGGACCTGCGCTACGGCGTGCGGTCGCTCCTCCGCACGCCCCTCTTCACCCTGCTCGCCGTCGTCACGCTGGCCCTCGGCATCGGCGCCAACGCCGCCGTCTTCGGCGTCGTCAAGTCGGTGCTGCTCGACGCGCTCCCCTACGCCGACGCCGACCGGCTGATGCGCGTCTACACGCACTTCCTCGACGGCTCTGCGGACCGCGCGCCGATCAGCCCCGGCATGGTCGCCGACATCGCCGAGCGGCAGCGGTCGTTCGCCCGGATGGCGGCGTTCGAGTCGCTGCCGCGCGAGGCGATCCTGCAGGACGCGACCGGGCCGCAGGTGGTGCAGGCCCTCTACACCGAGCCGGCGCTCTTCCCCACGCTGGGCGTGCGCGCCGCGCTCGGGCGCACGCTCCGCGACGACGATGCCGCCGCCGACACGGCGTACAACGTCCTGCTGACGCACGCCGCCTGGCAGCGGCTCTTCGCCGGCGACCCCGGCGTCATCGGACGGACGGTGCGCGTCAACGGCATCGGCCGCACCGTCGTCGGCGTGCTGCCGCGCGACTTCGTGGGCCCGGTGCCCGACGTGGACTTCTACTTCCCCATCAGCCTGCGCTCGGCGCTGCGCGACCCGGTGGCGGCGCGCCAGCGGATGTGGCTGGGGCAGGTGGGGCGCCTCAGGCCGGGCGTCGCCCCCGAGGCGGCGGCGCGCGACGTCGCGGCCATCGGGGCGGCGCTGGCGCGCGAGTACCCCAAGTTCCACGGAGAGCTCGGCGTGTCGGCCGTGCCGCTGCGCGACGACATGATGGGGGACACGCGCACGCCGCTGCTCGTGCTGCTGGCGAGCGCCGGGCTGGTGCTCCTCATCACCTGCGCCAACCTGGCCGGTGCGCTCCTCTCGCGCACGCTCACGCGGCGCAAGGAGTTCGCCGTCCGCGCGGCGATGGGCGCCGGTCGCGGCCGCCTCGTGCGGCAGCTGCTCACCGAGAGCACCGTGCTCGCGCTGGCGGGCGGCGCCGCGGGGCTCCTCCTGGCCTGGCTCGGGCTGGCCGTGCTGCGCGGGCTCGCCCGGTCGGCGCTGCCCAGCTACGCCGAGCTGGCGCTCGACCCGGGCGCGGTGGCGGTGACGGCGCTCGGCGCGCTGATCACGGGACTCCTCTTCGGACTGGCGCCGGCGCTCGCCGTGGGGCGTGGCAACGTGCAGGGCGCGCTGCGCGAGGAGACGCGCGGCGCCAGCGAGAGCCGCCGCACGCGCTCGCTGCGCGGGCTGCTGGTGGCCGGCCAGATCGCGCTCTGCGTCAGCCTGCTCGCCGGCGCGGGGCTGCTCGCGCGCAGCCTCTGGGCGATGACCGCCACCCCGCTCGGCTTCGACCCCGACCGCGTGCTGACGATGGCCGTCCAGCTTCCGCGGGCCGGCTATGGGACGGCCGAGGCGCGCGTGCGCTTCGTGGAGCAGTACACGGAGCGCCTGCGTGCCCTCCCCGGCGTGGTCGCCGTGGGGAGCACCGGCCAGGTGCCCACGCGCGTGACGAACCGCAGCGGGATCTGGCTGGACGCCACGGCGGACCTCCAGGGCGAGCGCCCGTCGTCGCTGCTCTACGTGGACGCTTCGGACGACTACTTCCGCACGATGGGGATCCCGCTGCGCGCCGGCCGCACCTTCGGCCCCGAGGACCGGCTGGATACGCCGACGGTGATCATCCTCAGCGAGAGCGCGGCGCGCGTCTTCTTCCCGCGCGGCGACGCCGTGGGCTCGCGCGTCCGCCTCGGCCCCGACGCCGACGCGCCACGCGCCACCGTGGTGGGCGTGGTGGGCGACGTGCGCAACGATCCGGCGCGGCCGGAGCCGGATCCCGCGATGTACATGTCCAACCGGCAGCTGCCCTGGAACGGCCCGGTGTTCGTCGTGCGCACGCAGGGCGACCCGCTGGCGCTGGTGCAGCCGGCGCGGGCGGCGCTGGCGGCGCTCGACCCCGCGCTGCCGATCCACCAGGTGGCCACGCTGCGCTCGCTGCTCGCCGACGGGCTGGCCGGCCGCCGGCTGCCGGTGGTGCTGATGACGGCCTTCGGCGCGCTGGCGCTGCTCCTCGCGTCGGTCGGCGTGTACGCGATGTTCGCGGCGATGGCGGTGGCGCGCGAGCGCGAGTTCGGCGTGCGGGTGGCACTGGGCGCGACGTGCCGCGGGATCGCCGGGCTGGTGCTGCGGCAGGGCGGCGTGTGGATGCTGCTCGGGCTGGTGGCGGGGGCCGGCGGGGTGGTCGTGGTCGCGCGGCTGGTGCGCGGGCTGCTCTACGGCGTGCCGCCGTTCGACCCGGTGGCGCTGGGGATGGCCGTCGCGGCGCTGCTCACGTGCGCCACGGTGGCGCTGCTGGTGCCGGTGCGGCGCGCGACGCGGGTGGATCCGATCACGACGCTGCGGTAGGCGGCGGGCGGCGGGCACCGGGCAGCGGGCAGCGGGCGGCGGGCGGCGGGCGGCGCCGGGGCATCGGCACGGGCGATCGTCCCGTAAGTTCCGGGATGCCGCCGCCCGTCATCACCGTCCGCCACCTCGCCAAGCGCTACCGCCGCACCGTCGCCGTGGCCGACGTCTCCCTGGACGTGTACGCGGGGGAGATCTTCGGCCTCATCGGCCCGAACGGCGCCGGCAAGACGACGACGATGGAGTGCGTCCAGGGGCTGCGCCGCCCCGACCACGGCACCATCCAGGTGCTCGGCCTCGACCCGCGGCGCGACGCCGCGGCGCTGCGCCGGCGCATCGGCGTGCAGCACCAGGAGGCGCAGCTCCAGAAGCGCATCAAGGTGTGGGAGGCGGTGGACCTCTGGCGGTCGCTCTACGACCGCGGGCACACCGTGGACGCGGCGGCGCTGCTCGCACGGCTGGGGCTCGAGGATCGGCGCGACGCCTGGTTCATGACCCTCTCCGGCGGGCAGAAGCAGCGGCTCTTCATCGCGCTCGCCCTCATCCACCAGCCGGAGGTCGTCTTCCTCGACGAGCTCACCACCGGGCTGGACCCGCAGGCGCGCCGCGCCATCTGGACGCTCGTCGCCGACATCCGCGCGCGCGGCACGACGGTCTTCCTCACCACGCACCTCATGGAGGAGGCCGAGCGGCTGTGCGACCGCGTGGCGATCATCGAGCACGGGCGCGTGATCGAGGTGGGGACGCCGGCCGAGCTGGTGCGCCGGCACTGCCCCGAGCGCGGCGTGGTCTACACGACCGACGAGGGCGGCGTCGAGCGCACGCACGCGCTGCACGGCGAGGGCGACGACTTCGTCACCGGCGTCATCCACCGCATCGCGCGGGAGGGCGCGCGCGTGCGCGGCTTCCGCACCGAGATGCCGACGCTCGAGGACGTCTTCCTCAAGCTCACCGGCCGCACGATCCGGGACTGAGGCCACCGCGCGCCGCGATGCTGAAGGGACTCCTCACGCTGAGCTGGATCGAGACCAAGGTCTTCCTGCGCGAGCCGCTCGGCGTGCTCGGCTCGCTCGGCGTGCCGGTGCTGGTCTTCGTCCTCTTCGGGCGGGCCATGCAGCCGGGTCCGCGCGACGCCGCGGCGTCGGCCGAGCCGCCGTTCAACGTCACCATCTTCGCCGCGCTGCTGATCGCGCTCGGCGCCGTGCAGTCGCTGGTCGCCATCATGGCCATCTACCGCGAGGGCGGCATCCTCAAGCGGCTGCGCGCGACGCCGCTCTCGCCGGTGACGATCCTCGGCGCGCACGTGCTCGTGAAGCTCGGGTTCACGGTGGTGGGGCTCGTCCTGCTGGTGCTCGCCGGTCGGCGCGTCTTCCCGGGTGCGCTGCCGGCGGACCTCGTGGGGTTCGCCGCCGCGGTGCTCGTCAGCACCCTGAGCATCCTCTCGCTGGGCTTCGTGCTGGCGAGCCTCGTGCCCACGGCGCGCTTCGCGCAGCCGCTGGGCGCGGCGGTGCTCTACCCGATGCTCGCGATCTCGGGGCTCTTCGTGCCGCTGGAGCAGCTGCCGCGTGCGCTGCGCGTGGTGGCGTACGCGCTGCCGACGACGCACGCCGTGTCGCTCATGCAGGGGGTATGGGACGGGGCGGGGTGGGGGGCGCGGTGGGCGGACGTGGGGGCGCTGGCGCTGGCCTTCGGGGTGTGCGTGGCGCTGGCCAGTCGATGGTTCCGGTGGGAGTGAGCCCAGCGTGACGTGCCGGCACGCATCGCGGTCCGGTGTCGACGTTACATTGTCAGGGACTCCCAATCCGCCACGCCCATGTCTCCCGAGATCGCGGCCGTCGTCCTGAAGCGCTTCGAGCAGCCCGACGAGGTGCGCGAGATGGTGAAGGGTCGCTTCGAGCTGGTCCGCCTCGGGGGGATGACCGTGGGGCGCGCGACGTACGAGCCCGGCTGGCGCTGGTCCGAGCACGTGGGCCCCGGCGTGGGCCAGACCCGCTGCCACGTGGAGCACGTCGGCCTGGTGCTCTCCGGCACCGCCACCGCGGCGTTCGACGACGGGCGCGTGATCGAGATGCACGCGGGGGAGCTCTTCTACATCCCGCCGGTGCCGCACGACAGCTGGGTGGTGGGGGACGCGCCCTACGTGTCGCTGCACTTCCTCGGGGCGGATCACTACGCGACGCGCGACGGGGAGGGGCGGCCTGCGGAGTAGGCGCGCGCCGCTCGCAGCGCGGCCCGATGGCCGGGAGACGATCCGCATCGTGCATCCAGCCGCCATCCTCCGTCGTGCCGGTCCGGTCGCGGCCGGCGCCGGTAGGCGGCCGCGGCGCGCCACATGCGCCGGGCGCGCGCGCGGCTGGATCGGCTGCGCCGCCCTGCTCGCCGCGGGGCTCGCGGCACGGCCGGCCGCGGCCCAGGCGCCGCGGGCGGTGCCGGACGGCATCGAGGTGCGCGTGCCGGCGGCGCCGGCGCTCGTGCGGTACGGCGGCGCGAGCCGGCTC
>DASTRO010000330.1:0-13768 GCA_035761165.1 Gemmatimonadaceae bacterium
GACTCCAGACCTTCACCGCCCGTGCGCCAACCACCGATTCGTCGCGTCCAGCACCGCCAGCGCTCCGGCCGTCTCCAGACTCTCCCGAATCTCGCACGTGCCCGTCAGTAGGGCCGTCATCCGCTGGAGCCGCGCCGTCACCGCCACGAAGGCGAACTCCCGGTCGAAGGCGGCCACGTTGCGCACCCCCTCCAACGCCAGGAGTCCCGTCAGTCCCTCCGCCTCGGCGATCGCCGCCAGCGTCGCGCGCGCTGCCAGCTCGATCCGCGCGCGCTCGTGCTCCATCCCTTCGGCTTCGCCCGTGAAGGACGCGTCACCCTTGCGGAGCGTCACACGGCACGTCACGCCCTTGGCGCGCGAGCGCTGCACCTCCACGTCCTCGAAGTAGAGGCGGCGACTCGACTCCTTCGCCTCCTCGGCGGGCGGCGCCGCCTCCGACGACTCCACGCGCAGCCGCTCGCGCGGGAACTCGCGCGGCGCCTCGACCGTCGTCGCCACCGAGATCTTGCGATGATCCACCCGCACGCCGAGATGCGCGATCAGCGCGCTCTCGATGTTGCGCACCGTCTGCTTCGGCGCGACGTCCAGCGTCGTCAGGACGTGAATCTCGCTGATCGTGCCGCCATCGTCCGCCATGATCCGCGCCGAGATGACCCCCGGCAGGGACGACAGCAGCTCTTCGGCACGCTGGAGGACGAACGCGCTCGCGGCGAACGGCGCCGGGGCGGGGGCGTTGGCGGGAGCCGGCACGTGCGGCGGGGTGGAGGGGGAACCGACTGGGGGTCCGGCCAGGGGAGACGACGCAGCACGGACTCGGTTTCGCTACGGTCGGGGCCGTCTCATATATAGTCGCCCGACCCGTACCGTCAAGCACTTCCGCCCGCTTCCGCCCCGCCCTCATCGGCCTCGTCGCCGGCGGTCCCGCCCGTGCCACCGCCGCCACCCCCCGGCTGGTACTCGCGCAGCTTGCGGTACAGCGTCCGCTCCCCGATGCCCAGCAGCTCCGCGGCCCGACGACGGTTCCCCCGCGTCTCCTTCAACGCCGACTCGATCGCCAGCCGCTCGATCTCGGCCATCGACATCCCTGGCGTCACCGTGAAGACGTTCGGCGTCGGCGCGCTGTTCGACGGCTCCAGCCCGGGGCCCAGCCCCGCGTAGGAGCCCGCGGCCGCCACCTCCGTCGCCCATTCGGCGCGGCGCAGCCGCTCCTCGTCCAGCCGGCGGCGCAGCTCCTCCACCTGGAGCTTGAGCTCCACCAGGCTCCGCAGGATGAACTCCAGCTCGCGACCGCCCAGTCCCGCCGCTTCCGCCTCGCGCAGCCCGGCCGGCACCGGCACCGGGAGGAAGCGCGCCCCGCCGCCCTCGCGGATGGCGCGCGGGATGTCCTCCGCCTGGATCTCGCGCCCCGGCGCCAGCACCACCATGCTCTCCACCAGGTTCCGCAGCTCGCGCACGTTCCCCGGCCAGCTGTAACGCTGCAGGATCTGCATCGCCTCACCCGAGATCCCGTGGAAGGGGCGATCGTGGGCGCGCGACAGGTCGCGCACGAAGCGCCGGACCAGCGTCGGGATGTCCTCGCGGCGCTCGCGCAGCGGCGGCAGGTAGATGCGGAGGACGTTCAGCCGGTAATAGAGGTCGGAGCGGAACACCCCTTCCCCCACCAGCTCGCGCAGCGGCCGGTTCGTCGCCGCCACCACCCGCACGTCCACCGACAGCGTCTGCGTTCCCCCCACCCGCGTCAGCTCCCGCGACTCGAGCACGCGCAGCAGCTTCACCTGCGTGGCGGGCGGGATGTCGCCGATCTCGTCCAGGAAGAGCGTGCCCGTGTGCGCCAGCTCGAAGCGCCCGATGCGGCGCTCGGCGGCGCCGGTGAAGGCCCCCTTCTCGTGGCCGAACAGCTCGCTCTCGAGCAGCGTCTCCGGCAGCGCGCCGACGTTCACGGCGATGAAGGGCTTGTTGCGCCGCGGGCTCAGGCGATGGATGGCGCGCGCCACCAGCTCCTTCCCCGTCCCGCTCTCCCCCTCCACCAGCACCGTGCTCGACACCGGCGCCATCTGCTCGACGCGCACGAGCACCTCGCGCATCGCCTCGGAGTGGCCGATGAGTCCCGTCTCGTGCGCCAGCCGCTGGTGCTCGAGGAGGCGGCGGAGCGAGGCGGCAATGTCGTCCAGCGCCGCCGTCTTCGGATACAGCTCGGCGAAGCCCAGCTCCCGCAGCCGCTCGACGAGCGTGGGGTCGTCCACGTCCAGCAAGCCGGCCACCGCCCCACCCTCCCACAGCTGCGCGCGCGCCAGCTGCAGGTAGAAGGGATCGGTGAGGTTGCCCGTGAGGACGAGCAGGTCCGGCCGCTCGCGCGCCAGGATGCCGCGCACGTCGTCCAGCGGGGAGGCGAGCTCGGTCTCGTGCCCCGCCGCCTCGAGCAGCGCGTTGAGGCGCACCGCCGGCTCCACGTCGGTGAGGGTGAGCATCACCTTCATGCGCCGCCCTCCCCCGCCCCGCCCGACGTGGTGCCCGGCTCCGCGTGCTCGGTGACGCGGCCGCCGAGCACGGCGCAGGCGTGGTCGACGATCGGGTCCAGCGCCGCCAGGAAGTCGCGCACCCCGCCGGGCGAGCCGGGCAGGTTGACGACGAGCGTGCGCCCGCGCGCGCCGGCCACGCCGCGCGACAGCGCCGCGCGCGGCACGCGCTCCGCACTGGCCTGGCGCAGCCGCTCGGCGATGCCGGGCGCCTCGCGCTCGAGCACGGCGCGCGTGGCCTCGGGCGTCACGTCGCGCGGGCCCAGTCCGGTGCCGCCGGTGGTGAGCACCAGGTCCACCGCGTCGTCGCGGTCGCACCAGGCCAGCAGCTGGCGGACGATGGCCGCGCGCTCGTCAGGGACCACGGCGCGCGCTGCCACCACTGCGCCGCGCGCCTCGGCCCACCGCGCGCACTCGGCGCCCGAGCGGTCCTCGCGCTCGCCGCGGGCGCCGGCGTCGGAGACGGTGAGCACGGCGACGCGCAGCCCGGAGCCGCCGCTCACCGGTGAGAGGCGTCCTTGTAGAAGGGCGGCTTGACGACGCGGGCCGGCACGCGCCGGCCGCGGATCTCCACCTCGAACGTGCTCCCCTCCGCCGCGCCCGCCGTCGGCAGGTAGCAGGTGCCGATGGGGATGCCCAGGGTGGGGCTCATCGTGCCGCTGCGCACCTCGCCACTCGGCTGGCCGTCGTGGAAGACGGAATAGCCATGGCGCGGGATGGCGCGCTCGTCGAGGGTGAAGCCGACCAGCTTGCGCGGGACGCCCTGCTCCTTCTGGCGCACGAGCGCCTCCCGCCCCACGAAGTCGCCCTTCTGCAGCTTGACGATCCAGCCGAGCCCGGCCTCGTAGGGGGTGACGCCGTCGTCGATGTCGTTGCCGTAGAGCGCCATCCCCATCTCCAGCCGCAGCGTGTCGCGCGCCCCGAGGCCGGCCGGCGTCACGTCGCCCTGCGCGGTGAGCGCGTTCCACACCTCCACCGCGTGCTCGGCGGGCAGGTAGAGCTCGAAGCCGTCCTCGCCGGTGTAGCCGGTGCGCGAGACGACCACGTCCTGCACGCCGGCCACGTCGGTGACCACGAAATGGTAGTACTTGATGGCGTCGAGATCGGCGCCGGTGTGACGCGCGAGGATCGACTGCGCCTGCGGGCCCTGCAGGGCGAGGAGCGCGGTGCGCGGGCTGACGTCCTGCACCTCGGCATCGAAGCGATCGGCGTGGCGGAGGACGTTGGTGAGGTCCTTGGCCACGTTGGATGCGTTGACGACGAGCATGAAGCGGTCACCGAAGCGGTAGACGAGGCAGTCGTCCTCGAAGGTGCCGCGCTCGTTGAGGAGCGCCGAATACTGCGCCTGCCCCTCGGCCAGGGCGGCGACGTTGTTGGTGGTGACGTGGTTGAGCAGCTCCAGCGCCTGCGGCCCGCGCACCAGGAACTCCCCCATGTGGCTGACGTCGAAGAGCCCGCAGGCGGTGCGCACCGCCCGGTGCTCGGCCATCACACCGGTGGGGTACTGCACCGGCATCTCGAACCCGGCGAAGGGGACCATCTTGGCGCCGAGGGCGACGTGCACGTCGTGCAGCGGGGTCCGTTCCAACGTGGGGGCAGCAGGGTGCGACATCGCGAGAGACTCCGGAGGACGAGAACGGTCGGGGTGGATGGCGCCGCGCCCGGCGCGGCGCCGGTGCGCAATATGGTCGTGCCCCCGTGGGCGTGGTAAGGGTGGCGGCGCCCCGCGGCGCCCCGCGGTGCCGGCGGCGCCGGCGCCCCCGGGGGTGCCCGGGCGGGGCGGGCGTGTTACTGCGCCATGCGCGATTCGTCCCATGCCATGGACAGTAGTTTCGCCCTGCGGCCGCCGGCCGGGGTGGGCCATGCCCGCCCGGCCGCGTCTCGGGACGTCGTCATACCGCTGGTAGGAGGCCGCAAGCATGCGACACCCCCGCAAGGGATTCTCGCTGATCGAGCTCATCGCGGTCTGCACGATCGTCGGCATCCTGATGCTGATGGCCGTGCCCCGCTTCCGGGTGATGCGCGAATCGTACAGCGTGCAGGCGGCCAGGCATCAGCTGGCCGCGGCCGTCGCCGCCACCCGGTCGGCGGCGGTACAGAAGGGACGGCGGGCGCGGTTCCGCACCGACGGCAACGTCTTCAGCGCGGTCGTGGACACGAGCGCTACCGACTCGATCTTCGTCATCCCGCCGACCGACGTCGGCGAGCAGTTCGGCGTCACGCTCGAGGTGCGGGCGGGCGACGACAGCGTGCTCACCTTCGATCCCCGCGGCTTCCGCACGACGCCCCGCAGCGCGGCCATGCAGCGCTACGTGGTCCGGCGCGGCGCCAGCATCGACAGCCTCTGCGTCGGGATGCTCGGCCAGCTGCTGCCGCCGGGGTGCCGGCTGTGAGCGGCGCCCGGACGACCCGCCCCGCGAGCTCGTCGCGCTCGCCGCGTCCGTCGCGCTCGTCGCGCTCGTCGCGCCGCCCACGCGGCCGCGCCGGCGTGACGCTGATCGAGCTGATGGTCGCCCTCTTCGTGCTCGGCGTCGCGCTGTTCGCCCTGGCGGCGGTGTCGCTGCAGGTGACGCGGCAGCTCGCCGGCGGGGGGCGCCAGACGCTGGCCGCCACGATCGCGCAGTCGCGCCTCGACTCGCTGGCGAGCATCGCGCCCTGTAGCGGCATCGTGAGCGCCGGGGGCTCCGTCCGCGGCACGCACACCACGCGCGGCGTGCGCGAGGCCTGGGTGATCCGGGACGGTGACAACGTGATCTACGTCACCGACTCGCTCTCCTTCGCCGGCCGCACCAATCCCCTCGTCTACGAGAGCATCCTGGTATGCCGCAACTGACAGCTCGCGCTCGCCCGGCGGCGCGCCCGCGCCGCGGCCTCACGCTCGTCGAGATGATGATCGTGATCGTCGTGCTCGGCATCGTCGCGACGACGCTGACGCGGATCATCACCCGGCAGCAGCGCTTCTTCCGCGACGCGTCCGAGACGGTGGTGGTGCGACGGGAGCTGCGGAAGGGTGCGAGCCTGCTTCCCACCGACCTGCGGGCGATCTCCACCGCCGGCGGCGACCTGCTCGAGGCGGCGCCGTCGCGCTTCGCCATGCGCGCCACGATCGGCAGCGGCATCGTCTGCGACCGGGGCACGCAGTCGGTGGACCTCGTCCCGCTCGACCTGCCGAACCACACGCTGACGGCGTGGTACGCCGCGCCACAGGTGGACGACACGGTATTCGTCTTCAACGAGGGCGCGGAGGACGGCGCGCGCGACGACAGCTGGTCGAAGCACGCGGTCGTGGCCGCCCCGGACCTGGACCCGTCGTACTGCTCCGGCACCCCGTTCGTCGCGCCCGCCGACGCCGGCCTGCCGAAGATCCGCCTCACCCTCTCGGGGACCGTCCCCGCGGACGTCCGGATCGGCGCGGCGGTGCGCATCACGCGCCCGGTGCGCTACAGCGTCTACCAGCCGAGCGGCTCCGCCGACTGGTATCTCGCCTACGAGGAGCACAGCGCCGCGGGCTGGACGGAGCCGCAGCCCATCGCCGGCCCGCTGGCCGCCGCGACGGGCCCGCGCTTCACCTACTACGACACGCTCGGCGTGGCGCGCACGCCGTCCACGCCCGCGGAGCTGACCAACGTGGCGCGGGTGGACGTCCGACTCCGCGCTGCCGGCCGCACCGACGCGATGGGCATTCGCGGCGGCGCGCCGATGGTGGATTCGCTGAACCTCCGCATCGGCATCCGCAACTTCCGATGACCCCGCCCACCCGGCGGGCTTCCCGCACGCCCGGAGACCCTGCGATGGCACCGAGACTTCGCGCGCGACGCGGCGTCGCGCTCCTGACCGCCCTCCTCGGGGTCGTGGTGATCACGATCCTCGTCACCGGCGGCCTCTTCGCCTCCACCCAGGAGTTCCGGAGCGGCCGCAACCAGCTCGTCGAGCAGCGCGCGTTCGCGGTGGCCGAGTACGGCCTGAACGCCGAGATCAGCAACTGGGACCGGAGCCGCAACCTGCCCCCGCCCACCGGCATGGCGATCGGGGCGGCGGACGCCCGCAAGCGCTACGTCTCGGGGCGCGACACCGCGTTCGTGACGATCACCCGTCTCACCCCCACCACCTACTGGGTGGTCTCGGAAGGACGCGCGCAGATCGGGGTGGCATCGGTCGAGTCGCGCCGCCGCACGAGTGCCTACGTGCGCCTCGCCTATCCGAGCGTGGACGCGAGCGCCGCAGTCACCGCGGCCGGCGACATCGACATCCGCGGCGCGTCGACGATCACCGGCGTGAACACGGACCCGGGTGGCTGGGGGAGCTGCAGCGACTGGTCGGGCGGCGAGCTGGCCGCGCTCCGCGTCCCACCGGGAGCGACGGTGGACTACAACGCCTCGAACCTCCCGGGCACGATCGACGTCGAGGAGGACGCGGCGGCCGCGGACTCGAACACCTACGTGCGGTACGGCACCGAGAACTGGAACTCGCTGGTCGCCAACGCCGAGATCCAGCTCCCCGGCGGCACCCTCGGCTCGAACATCCTGCCGGTGGGGACGGCCACCAGCTGCACGGCGAGTCCCACCAACTGGGGCGAGCCGCTCCGCGCCCCCAGCGGCGGCGCCACGCCGGTGGCGGGCTGCTACAACCGCTTCCCGATCATCTACTCGGCGGGCAACCTCACGATCAACGCGAACGGGCGCGGCCAGGGCATCCTGCTCGTCAACGGCGACCTGAAGATCAACGGCAACTTCGACTTCTACGGCATCATCATCGCCCGCGACGACATCGAGCGGGGCACGGGCACGGCCAGCATCCACGGCGCGGTGTTCTCGCGCGACGCCAACGTGGGCGACAACTCCATGTGGGCCGGCACGCAGGACATCTACTACTCGAAGTGCGCGGTCGAGAGCGCCCTGCGGGGCTCGGCGATCCTCACGCGCGTCGCCGAGCGGCACTGGACGCAGCTGTACTGAGCTCGCGCGGCCGCGCTCCGGGCACTCCCGAGGGCGCACGGCCGCGCCTCCACGTCCGCCGCATTCGAGGGGGCGGCCCGGCAGGCCCGCGCCGCCCCTTTCGCGTGCCCCGCCGGCGCGATCACGTCCACGGCATGAGGGACGTGGGTCGGGCCACGCGACCAGCGCCCCACGGCCCGCCCCTACCAGCGGCCCCGGGCCCCGGTGCCACTGGCAACCGATGCCACGTGCGCGGTGACGGTGCCGCCCGGATCGCCCGCAACCTCGACTGGCCGGGCGGGCGCTCCATCGGGTGGGGCCCTGCACGAGCGCGAGCGGCCGGGGGCATCGTCTGCCCCCGGCCGCTCGCGTCCAACGAGCTCCAGCGTCGTCGGGTGACCCGGTCATCCCGCCGGAGCCGCGTACCCGCCGCCGGCGAGTGGGGCAGCCAGATACCACCGACCGATCCTGTCATCCCGCAGGAGCGAGCGGAGCGAGCGAGTCTCGGGATCTACTCTCACGTGCTGGTGGCCAGCCCCGCGGCAGGGACAGGAGATCCCGACACTCGCGCCTGCGGCGCTCCTGCGGGATGACACCCGCGCTGCGGGAAGACACCCGCGCTGCGGGACGACAACGTCGCGGTTGCAAGCCCCGCCGGAGCGCGGAGGATGCTCCCGCGAGGGACCGTTCAACAGCGCCGATGACGACTCGTCACGTCACCGCCGGGAAGCACCCCAGGCGCCCGCAGCGGGGCGGCGGCCCGCGGCCGTCGCGGGTCAGGAGCCGTGCTGCCCGATGCGGTTCAGATACGCCCCGATCTCGAAGCCCTGGGGATCCACCTCATAGAAGCGGTTGTCCGAGTAGCGCCCGGTGGTCGGGAAGTACGGGGGCGAGTCGCGCGACATGCGCTTGTCGTAGGTGCGCGACTCCATGAAGCCGTGCGCGCCGTCGTAGGTGACCTCGCGATGGTTGACGATGGCGCCGCCCACCTGGTAGATGCAGCCGCGGCCGATGTTCTGGCCGTTGCAGGTGGACATGTTGACCGCCCCCGCGTTCCAGCGCTCCGGCACGAAGGTGTCCAGCGCCATGAGCACGCCGTGCAGGGTGAAGTGCATGTCGTCGTCCATCCAGGTGTCGCCGGGGTCGCCGCCGTTCACCGGGTCCTGCGCGGTGTTGATGCCGTTGTCGGCGATCGTGATCTCCTGCGCCGCGATGAGGCCGAGCATGTCGTCGCAGTCCGGCGAGCTCGGATCGGTGGCGTAGGTGAGGTCGTCGACGAAGGTGATGCTGGCGTTGGAGTAGAGCGTGATGCGGCCGTTGAGGACGCCGCTCACGGCCACCGTGCCGTTCACGTAGATGACCCCCTTCGTGCTCGGGTTGAGCTCGCGGTCGATGGGCCAGAGATAGGGCCGCATGTTCGCCGGCGGGCGATAGGCCGCCGGGAAGCGGGACCAGTCGACGGCCGGCCCGGTCCACGGCAGCCAGTTGCCGTTGGCGACCGAGGCGGGCGAGCTCGGGGTGAAGCTGGCGCTGTCGCCGCCCCGCTCGAGGTCGGCGTTGGTCCACGTGCCACCCGACGAACTGCGCTCGGTGGGGGCGAGGTGCGGGTCACCGGCGGGGAAGCAGCGGGGGTAGAGCGCGCCCGCCATCTTGCGGCCGGGCGCGGTGGTGGGCCGCCCGCCGCGCATGATCGCCGCCCGGTTGGCGGCGGAGGCGTGCGCGAGGATCACGGCCTCGCCCGTCGGGCCGTTGGCCCAGTCCGCATAGCCGGGGAGCAGGTTCCGGTTGTCGTTCCGGTTCGGGGGCGCGAGCATGGCGTCGCGGAACCAGCTCTCGTCGTGCACGCTCACCGGGAAGAACTGCAGCTTCCCGTCCATGTAGTGCCAGTCGCCGCACTGGTTGTCCTTGATGTAGTCGTCGCTGTTGCTGCGGTAGTCGGCGCGGATGCGGTTGGCGTTCTGGTTGGTGTAGACGCGGAAGAAGCCCTCCTGGGGATCGCCGACGGCGGTGCCGTCGCCGTCCAGGTCCCACCAGACGAACTCGATGCGCAGCCGTGCGGTGGTCGCGTCGCCGTTGGTGGGGGCGTCGATGTAGTAGTTGCCGGAGGTGGCGTAGCCGCGGAGCCGCTCCAGGCGCGCGAGGCTCGGCATCTCGATGCGCCGCTGGTACTCCTGCTGCCCCTTGTCGAAGGTCCCGCGGTCGCCGATGGTGCTGGCGCTGGCCACGCTGTCCTTGAACCAGCCGCCGCAGACCCCGATCGACGCATTGGAGAAGACGGGGCCGTCCATGATCTCCCCGGTGCCGTAGCAGCCGTTCCGCGCCCAGTCGTTGGACCAGTCGAGGAAGCGGGCGAAGTTCTCCTCCATCAGCTCGAGGCGGCGCACGAACTTGGCCCCGCCGCCGCTGGAGTCGCGCGCCTCGGCGATGATGGAGGCGTAGAGCCCGTGCTCGCCCGTCTTACTGCCGGTCCGTGCCACCCACATGTTGAGCAGCACGCCCGGCACGGGCCGGCCGTCGGCGCCCATGATCGGCTGCTGCCTGAGCAGCTGGGTGGGCACGCTGTCGTCGAGCACCAGGGAGGCGTCCTGGCCGAGCTGCGCGCGCCCCATCGCCAGCGCCGCCTCGGCCGCGTAGCGGTACTCGCGCTCGCGGTCGAAGGCCTTGGTGACGAGGGTGGCGTGCGAGCCCAGGTAGATGGCGGAGAGCGCCAGCCCGGCCAGTGCCGCCGACATGATCATGACGAGGAAGAGCGCCGAGCCGCGACGCTCGCGCCACTGGGGACGGTCGCGGTGAGAGGAGCGTGTCATGGGGAGCATCCTCAGAGGATCCTGATGGCCGGGGTGACGGCGCGGGGCGAGTTCATCGGGGTGCAATCCTGCGCGATGACGGAATACTCCCACCAGTCGCCGGGCACCTTGGCCTCCGTGTCGTCCGCCTCGTAGGTGGCCGCGCCGCGCGCCTGGACACCGCGGAAGGGCTCGCCCCAATCGGTGGTGCCGCGCAGGCGCCGGAAGAGGGTGTAGCGCTGCACGTCCTCCTCGCCGCTGCCGTCGTCCACCGACTTGCTCCAGCCGATGCGGACGACGCCACCCGGCTGCGGCGTCGCCGTCGCCACCACCGCGCGGGGCGCGGTGCCGCAGGTGGTGCGGCGGATGAGACCCGAGTTGAGGAGGCGGAAGCGGAACTGCGACGTGTAGGTGGTGTCGCCCATCCGCGGGTCGCTGTAGAGCACCTCGGCGGTGACGCGCAGCTCGCGCACCTCGTCGACGAGGGCGAGGCTGCCGGTGTCGCCGACGGTGCCGTGCTCGGTGACCGTGTGGAAGGCCGGCAGCCGGTTGGCGGCGATGGGGCGCAGCGTGTCGCCGGCACCGGGCTGCAGGTACTCGAAGAAGGGCCGCCCGCTGCGCACGACGAGGTTCCGCGCGACGATGGTGGAGTCGGCGTCGTTCACGCGCCGCCAGAGCGTGTAGACGTCGGCGCGCGTGGCGCCGGTGTCGCGCGCCAGCCAGTAGGAGACGGTCTCGGCGTCGCTGCGGATGCCGGCCGGACTGGCGTAGGCGACGGCGGGGTAGACGACGCTGCTGCGCGGCAGCCGGACGGCGCGTGCCGGGGTGAGCGCCTGCGTCTCGCTCGGGTCGATGTCCGGGTCGAAGTAGACGGCCGACGCGCTGCTGGTGTCGCGCGAATTGAGGTCCACGTTCATGGTGACCGCGTACGGGTCGGCCTGGACGAGCAGCGGCTGCTCCTCGATCTCGTTCGGCGGGCCGGCGATGCGCAGCTCGCGCTCGATGCTGGCGGCCACGAAGCGGGCCGTCTGGATGGCGTCGGCCCGGCCCGCCTGGCGGTCGAGCAGGCGCGCCTGCTGCTGGAAGAGCGGCGAGGCGGCAGCGAAGACGAGCACCACCATCACCACCGCGATCAGGACCTCGATGAGCGTGTGGCCGGCACGCCGGGCGGGCGGGTGGCTGCGGAATCGCACGGGACCTCCGGTCAGAAGCGCGCGACGACGGTCGACTTCCTGATCGACTCGCCGGCGAGCGCGGGATGCGTGACCGTCACGGTCACGCGCTTGTAGTCCGTCGCGACGTTGGTGATGCGCACCACCTGGGTCGTCCGGCGGAAGTTCGGCTGGCCCGGAACCGCCGCGCCGGTCTCGATGAAGTCGTCGAGGGCGGCGTAGCTGGTGACGCTCTTGAGGAACTCGAGGCGGTTCGTCACGATGTCACTGGCGGTGTTGCGCAGCGCGTTCTTGTTGAGATCGCGCGTGAACTGGGCGAGATAGCCGGCCAGCCCCACGAGCACGGTGGCCAGGATGACGACGGCGATGAGCACCTCGAGGAGCGTCATGCCCTGGCGGCGGCGCACGAGGCGGCCGTGGGCGGGCCGGCGAACGGGACGCGCGCTCATCGGGCCACCGCCGTCCACGCGTCGTCGCGCCAGCGGTACCAGCGGGTGCGCCCGGTGGCCTGGTCCATCGCGATGGCGCGGAGGGTCGCGGCGTCGCCCGCCGCGCCGGCGACGTAGACGGCGAGCTCGCTGCTGGCGGCGCCGTTGCGGCGGAAGATCACGCTCGGCAGGCCGGCGACGGTGCGCGCGCGCGGGATGACGACGGCCCCGTTCCCGGAGAACCCCGGCAGCGCGGCGGGCGGGGTGGCGAAGCTGGGCCCGGCGTCCAGCACCTGCCAGCGCACACGCTCGTCGGCGTCGATGGCGCCGTTGGTGTTGCGATCCTCGACGATGCGCATGGACCGCCCGGCCACGTCGAAGCTGACGATGACGTCGAACTGCCGCGCCACGGCCGTGCGCTGGGCCACCTGCAGCACGCCGCGCACCTCGCGCGCCGCCGCATCGGCGTGATAGCCACGGGCGTTGAGCCGCGGCACCGCGACGGCGGCCATGATGCCGATGATGACCAGCACCGTCACGACCTCGATCATCGTGAAGCCCGCGCGACCGCGTGGCCGCGCATGCCGTCCGCTCTGCTCTCTCACGTGCTCCCTCCCGAGTCCAGCACGCCGGTGCCGGATGCACCAGCGGTCGATGGTACGCTAGGGGCTGCCGAACGCACGGCCGTCACACAGCGGGCGCGGACCGTCACACTGTGACGGTGGAAGCGGCGCCGCGTCCCTATAGTGACGATCGGCACTGCCGAGGATCACAGCCGTCCCCCCGCCCGAGCCCATGGCCATCGCCGTCGCCCTCCTTCCCGACCCGGTCCGCCTCGGCCGCCTGCGCACCGCGCTGCGGTCGCGCTACAGCGTGGTGGCCTGCGCCGACTGGACGGAGCTGCTCCGCACCTGCGCGCGGGAGCGGGCGACGCTGGCCGTGCTGGACCTCCGCCCCGGCCCGCCGGCCAACGCCGTCTTCGACGGGTTGCGCCAGCTCAAGCGCCTCCATCCGACGATGACGCGGGTGCTCTACGTCGCGCTCCCGCCCGCGCGCCCCCAGGACCTGTTCGAGGCGGGGCGCTTCGGGGTGGAGGGCGTGGTGGTCGCGGACGAGAACGACGATCCCGCCAGCGTCCAGACGATCATCGAGCGCGCCGCGGCACGCGGCGTGGCCGATGCGGTGCGGACGCTGCTGGAGGGGGTGCGCCCGACGGCGCGCGACGCGATGCTGGTGGCCGTGACCCGGGCCCACCAGCGGCTCACCCCCGAGCAGCTGGCCCGCGTCCTCGGCATTCGCCGCCGCGCCCTGGCGGCACGGCTCGAGGCGGCCGGCTTCCCGCCCCCGCAGCAGCTCATCACCTGGGGACGGCTGATCGTGGCGGCGCAGATGCTGGAGGACGGCGCGCGGAGCGCCGACGCCGTGGCGCGGACGCTCGACTTCCCCTCGGGGAGCGCCTTCCGCAACACCTGCCGCCGCTACGTGGGCCTCGCCCCCCTGGAGATCGGGCGCGGCGGCGCCACGACGGTCATCGCGGCGCTGGCGGCGGAGCTGGCGGCCCGCACGGGGCGCCCGCCGTCGGCGACCGCGGCGGAGACGCCGGACGCCGAGCGCGAGCGCGAGACCGCGGCCTGAGCGCCGCGCCGCGCGCCCGGCGGCACGCGCTCAGCGCAGCTCGCGCTGATCCACCCGGCGCACGTCGGCCACCTTGGGGGCCGAGCCGGTGACCATTCCCTTCACCACCTGGAAGAGCGCCAGCGGCAGCGGTCGGTCCTTCTTCGAGTAGACCACCGACTCGGCCTCGACGAGGATGAGCGCGATGCGCGGATCGTCGGGGCCACCGTCGCGCTCGCCCCCCTGGTCCGGGAACCAGGCCTTCCAGTCGGGCTTGTAGAGCCCGTGGATGAGGTCGCGGTCGCGCGAGAGGATGGC
>DASTRO010000331.1:0-5799 GCA_035761165.1 Gemmatimonadaceae bacterium
CCGCACGACGTCGCGCGGCGTGCGCAGCACGGGATGCCGGGAGGCGCGCGCGGCGGCGTGCACGGCCCGAGGTCCGGTCGGCGATCCGGCTGGCGAACCGCCTGCGCTCGTGTGGTTCCTCGTGTGGTTCGTGGTCATCACACCGCTCCAGCGGTCCGCGCGGCGGCGGTCAGGGATTGGGGCGCGTCGGGGCCGCCTGCCGCATCCGCGGCGTCCGACGATTCCCCGCGTCGCGCCGCGACCGCCGCCCGATGCGCCCGATCGCCGGCGGGGCCGGCGGGGCGGCGGTCCAGCTCGTCCAGCAATGGTGCACGACCGTACAGGATCAGCACGTCACCCGGCGCCACCCGCGTCGGACCGCGCGGCGCGCCGATGAAGCCGCCGTCGACGCGCTCGATCCCGAGGACGAGCGCCCCCTCCGCGCGCAGGTTCAGCTCGGCCAGCGTGTGATCGGCGAACCAGCTCTCCGGATGCACGGCCGACTCGATCACGGCGTACTCACCGGCCAGGTGGAGCAGGCTGACGTAGTCGCGGACGTCGAGCGAGGTCCACCGTCGGAGCGCCCACTCCACCAGGCGGGAGAGGTGCTGGTCCGCCCACCGCGTGCGCGCGGCGCGCCAGAGGAGCGCGACGCCGGCCAGGATGCCGGCGGCGGCGGCCAGCCGATTCTCGGCGCGGCCCTCGGTCACGAAGACCAGCAGGACGCTGGTCACACTCGCCACGACGCCCGCATTCCCGCCGATCATCAGGAGCATCACGATCCGCCGCCGGACGGGGTGTGCCAGCACCTGTTCCGATTCGCGCGTGGTGAACCCCACGCCGAAGAACGCCGACTGCGCCTGGAAGCGGGCGACCTCGCTGGAGATGCCGGTGAGCCCGAGCGCCACCGCGCCGACCCGAATGACGAGATACGAGAGGGCGAGGACGAGCAGGAGCGAGAGGAGGGCAGCCACGGCAGCTCCGGATCGGGTGGGTTGCATTCCACGGTGCGCCGCGCGCCACGCGTCCGCCATCGGCGATGCCCGGAGCGCCCGTCAGGTATTTGCGGACGCCCGCCTCGCGCGGGCGCTTCGAGGCCATCGCCTGGCGAGCCGGTGCGTCGCCCGTTTCCCATGGCCGGGCCCGTGTCATCCTGCGCCCCACACACATGCGGCATTCGGCCGACAGACGACGGCCACCGGCGGAGCGAGGTTGGACCGCGAGGTCGGACGGCAGGGCCAGTGACGATGGACGGATCCCGGCCCGGGTCGGATGTAGGACGTGGCCGAAACGCGCGGCCTACCACGCCATGCCCGCGGCGCCACCGGCGGACTGCGGCACCACATGGAGGCAGACTCATGTCCCCCCACACACGTACCCCCGCCACGCGCGCCACGGCGCACGCGCGGGCCACCGTCGCGCGTCCCGCCACGGGCTCGATGCGCGCGGCGGTCTTCGTCGAGCCCGGCCGGATCGAGCTCCGCAAGGTGCCGCGCCCACGCGCCGGCCCGGGCGAGGCCATCATCCGGGTCACGCTCACGACCATCTGCGGCACCGACGTGCACATCCTCAAGGGCGAGTACGCGGTGCGGCCGGGGCTCGTGGTCGGCCACGAGCCGGTCGGCGTGGTCGAGGAGCTCGGCCCGGGCGTGGACGGGTACGCCGTGGGTGAGCGCGTGCTGGTGGGCGCCATCACGCCGTGCGGCCAGTGCCTGGCCTGCCTGGCGGGGCATGCCGCGCAGTGCGGGCACGGCGAGGCCTACGCTGCACTCGGCGGCTGGCGGTTCGGCAACACGATCGACGGCGCGCAGGCGGAGTATCTCCGCGTGCCCGACGCGCGGGCGAACCTCGCGCGGATTCCCGACGAGCTCCGGGACGAGCAGGTCGTGCTGCTCGCCGACATCGCCTCCACGGGGATCGGCGGCGCGGAGGCGGGCGGCATCCGCCCCGGCGACACCGTGGTGGTGTTCGCGCAGGGCCCGATCGGGCTGTGCGCCACCGTCGGGGCGCGGCTCATGGGCGCGGCCCACGTGATCGGCGTCGAGAGTGATCCCGCACGCCAGGCGATGGCCACGCGGCTGGGCGCCGACCTGGTGCTCGACCCCCGGGCAGTGGACGTGCCGACCGAGGTCCGCCGGCTCACCGGGGGCGGCGCCGACGTTGCCATCGAGGCGCTGGGGATCCAGGAGACGTTCGAGAGCGCGCTGCGCTCGCTCCGGCCCGGCGGCGTCCTCTCCAGTCTCGGGGTCTACTCGGGCAAGCTCGCCCTGCCGTACGACGCCTTCGCGGCCGGCATCGGCGGCTACCGGATCGTCACCACCCTCTGCCCCGGTGGCAAGGAGCGGATGCGGCGCCTGATGGCGCTCGTGCGCCACGGCCGCATGGACCTGACGCCGTTGCTCACGCATCGCTTCCCGCTCGAGCGGATCGCCGAAGCCTACGAGCTGTTCGCGGCGCGCCGTGACGGCGTGTTGAAGGTGGCGATCACGCCCTGACCCCGCGCGACGGGATGCCGCCCCACTCGCGCAGGAGCTCGGCGAGGTCCACGTCCGCGGCCAGGAGGCAGCTGTGCCCGTGACCGGACAGGATGCGCACGGTGGCCCCGGGCACGGCGGCCGCCATCGCGCGCGCCTCCCGCACGGACGGGATCAGGTGGTCCTCGTCGGCCGCCAGGAAGAGGGCCGGCACGCGCAGCTCGCCGAGCCGGTGCCGGACGTCGTACGTGGCGAGGATGCCCAGGCGCCCCAGATAGCCTGCTCGCGTCGTGCGCCGGGTCAGCTCGAGGAAGCGCCGGACCTCGGCGCGGTGAGTGTGGCGGGAGTGCAGGCGGAAGGCGGTGAGCCGGCGGACGAGCCGCATGGCACCCCAGGGCATCGCCCGCAGCGCCCGGCGGGCGAGCCAGAGCCGGTGCTGGGGCAGGAAGCGCGGGAAGGAGTTGAGCACGACGATCGCCGCGACACTGCCCGGATGCGCGAGCGCGTAGCTGAGCGCGAGCGTGCCGCCGAACGACTCGCCCACGAGCACCGCCGGCTCACCGTCCGGCGCCACGCGCGCGATCACCTGCGCCAGGTCCTCGATCAGGCGGGCCATGTCGGGAGCGTCATCGCGGAGGGCGTACGTCGCCACCCGGTAGCTCGGCGCCAGGAGCGGGATCTGCCGGTAGAAGAGCTCACCCGTGCCGTCCATGCCGGGGACGTAGACGAGCGGGCGCCCCTGCCCGGTCACGGCGATGCGAGGGTCGTAGGCCGTCACGCCGGACGCGGCATCGGACGGCGTGGCGGGCGTTCGGGGGAGGCGTGGCATGGGTGGTCCGTGACGACGAGCAGGGTGAAGGCTGCGGCGCACCAGCGGAGGAGGCGGCCGTGAGTGGAATCTGGCGTACTTCGCCGACCGCGGAGCCCGCAACGTCCGGGCGGCCGGGCGGGGGCGCGGCGCTGACGCGGGTCGCATCCGCGCGTCCGAGGGGCTCCCGGACGGCAAGGGTGGTGCGGGTGACCTGGACGGTGCTCACCTTGTTCGGGGTCGAGAGCGCCGTCCTCGCGCTCGCCGTGCTGCCGGCGGTCCTGTTCTGGGAGTGGCACTTCCACTGGCGGATCGCGCCCGCCTGGCTGCGCGTGCTGGTACTCGCCGCGTCGTTCGTGCCGGCGTACCTGCTCTTCGCGACGGCCCTGATGGTGCTCTCCGCGGCCGCGGCGCGCCTCCTCGGCTGGCGCACGCCGGCTGCCGCCGAGCTGCGCATCACGGATCTGGACTGGGCGCTCCTCCGGTGGGTGCGCTACCTGGTGTGCACGCATCTGGTGCGGGTGTTCGCCGGCGGGCTCCTGCGCGCGTCCCCGCTCTGGACGCTGTGCCTGCGGCTGAACGGGGCACGCATCGGCCGCGGCGTCTGGGTGAACAGCACGGCCCTGATGGATCACAACCTGCTCGACTTCGGCGACGGGGTCGTCATCGGCTCGGACGTCCACCTGTCGGGGCACACGGTGGAGGGGGGCGTGGTGAGGACGGCGCCCGTGCGCGTGGGCACCGGCGCCACCATCGGGGTCGGGAGCGTCGTCGGCATCGGCGTCGAGATCGGCGCCGGGACGCAGGTGGGCGCGCTCAGCTACGTGCCCAAGCACACGCATCTGGAGCCCGGTGGCATCTACGGCGGGGTACCGGTGCGACGGCTGGACGAGGGGGTTCCGGGCCCGTGACGTCGTCCCGTCATCGGAGCCATCCGGTGGCGCGCCGGAAGCAGCGGCGGGAGGTGCTCTCCACCTCTCCACCGGCCACGACGCCCTGCGCCAGGAGCCGCCACACGAGCGGACACGGGCCGGCGATCGTCGGCCGGGTCGCGCAGCGCCCGTCGGGAATTGCCCGACACGAGGCGTACCGGGGCCCCGATGTCGCGCGGTGCGATGAGGACCGATGCTTCCATGAGCGGCTCGTCCGGTCGACCGCCGCTCCGCCTCCGTGAATCCCGTCCGATGCGCCTCGCCCCCGTCGCCATCCTCCTCCTGCTCCCCACGCTCCGCGTGGTCGCGCAGCCCACTCCACCGGACACCGCGCTGGTGCGCGAAGCGGTGGACGGCGTAGCCGTGCCGGCCTGGTCGGGCATGATGCGCGTCGATCGGACGGCGTTGCGACGGCTGTACGCCCGCGTGGGCTACCGCCCCGTGTGGACGGTGGCCGGCCGGCCGACCCGGCAGGCCCGGCAGGTGATCGACGTCCTAGCGGGGGCGGAGACACGGGGGCAGCAACCGGCGGCCTACGACGCGGCAGCACTGCAGGCCCGCGCCGACGCACTGGCCGGCGGCAGGTCGGTCCCGGCATCTACGGTGGCCAGCTTCGATGTGACGCTCTCCACCACGCTCATGCGCCTGCTCGCAGCGCTGCACGCGGGACGGGTGGATCCGCGCACACTCGGCTTCCGTCTGCCGGATGCCCATGCGCACGTGGACCTCGCCGCCCTCGTGCTGGACGTCAGCCGTGCCCCGGACGTGGCGGTCGCGATCGCGGCCGTGGAGCCTCCCTTCCCGGGCTACGTCGCGCTGACGCGCGCGCTCGCACGCTACCGGACGCTGGCCGCCGACGCGGCGCTGCGCCCTCCGCGCCCCGCGGCTCGCACGCTGCGCCCCGGTGACGCGTATGCGGACGCCGCGGCGCTGCGCCGTCTGCTCGCCGCGCTCGGCGACCTTCCCGCGGGCGACCGACGCGTCGGCGGTCGGCTCGTCGGTGACGTGGCGGCCGGGCAGGCGGCGCCCGATGCGGCGGACACGGTGTACGACAGCACCCTCGTGGCCGCGGTGGCGAGCTTTCAGCGTCGACATGGCCTGGTCCCGGATAGTGTGGTGGGGCCGGCGACCATGGCGCAGCTGCGCGTGCCGCTCACGAACCGGGTGGAGCAGATCGCGCTCACGCTCGAGCGCTGGCGCTGGCTCCCCGACGTCCCACCGGACCGCTACCTGGTCGTCAACATCCCGGCGTTCGAGCTGCGCTACTTCGACAGCGGCCCGGCGGGGGCCTGCCCCACCTTCGCGACGAGGGTCATCGTCGGCCAGGCCGAGGGGCGGCACGACACGCCGGTGTTCGTGGGCACCATGCGCCAGGTGGTCTTCCGCCCCTACTGGGACGTGCCGCTCAGCATCGCGCGCAAGGAGCTCCTGCCGAAGATCCGGCGCGACCGCTCGTACCTGGCGCGCGAGGCGCTCGAGATCGTTCGCGGCGGTGACGACGACGCGGTGGTCCACGCGCCCACCGCGGCCAACCTCGACCGCGTGGCGGCCGGCACGCTGCGGCTCCGGCAGCGTCCGGGCCCGAGGAACGCGCTGGGGCTGGTGA
>DASTRO010000332.1:0-8771 GCA_035761165.1 Gemmatimonadaceae bacterium
TACATCCCGCCGGTGAAGCCGCGGCTGAAGATCTGCACCAGCGGCTCGACCTGCTCCACCGTGGGCGGCGACCACTCGCCGCGGGCGAGCCGGTCGAGCAGGTCGCGATAGGTGCGCGTGACGGTGGCCACGTACTCGGGCTTCTTCTTCCGGCCCTCCACCTTCAGGCAGCCGACCCCGGCCTCGGCGATGGCCGGCAGGTGCTCGTGGGCGGCGAGGTCGCGGGCCGAGATGAGGTAGCCGCGGTCCAGCTCCTCACCCGTCTGCGCGTCGGCCAGCACGTAGTCCTTGCGGCACGACTGGGCGCAGGAGCCCCGATTGGCGCTGCGCTCGGAGATCATGCCGGACATGAAGCACTGCCCGGAGTAGCTGATGCACAGTGCGCCGTGGACGAAGGTCTCGAGCCCGAGCCCCGGGGCCCCCTCGCGGATGGCCCGCACGTCGTCCAGCGTGTTCTCGCGCGCCAGCACCACGCGCTCGATGCCCAGATCGCGCATGACCCGCGCGCCGGCGACGTCGTGCACGGTCATCTGCGTCGAGCCGTGGATCTCCAGCTCGGGGTAGACGCGCCGGATGAGGCGGACGAGCCCGAGGTCCTGGACGATCACCGCATCGATGCCGCGATCCACCGCCTCCCCCAGGTAGAGGAGCGCATCGCGCAGCTCGGCCGACTTGACGAGGACGTTGAGCGTCAGGTAGATGCGCCGCCCGCGGGCGTGCGCGAGCCGGCACGCCTCCGCCAGCTCGTCGAGCGTGAGCTGGGCGCCCTCGTCGCGGGCGTTGAAGCGCGAGGCGCCCAGGTAGACGGCGTCGGCGCCGTTCGCCAGGGCGGCGCGAACGGCGTCGAGGGAGCCGGCGGGGGCGAGAAGCTCGGGGATCGGGCGCGACTGCATAAGCATTGAAACTTAACGTTTTACGGCACCCGCCGGCACCCGTCCCGCAGTGTCGGATGCGACCCGCGTCACCACCCGCGTCACCACCCGCGTCACCACCCGCGTCAGCTGGTCGCCGCTCGCGCCGCTCACGCCGGGGCGGCGGACGGAGGCAGGGCCATGCGCCCGCCCACCCGGCCGTTCCCCCCCTGCCCCGCGGAGGTCAGGGGCTCCGCGGGTTGAGGAAGCGCAGCAGGAAGGCGGCGGCGAGCAGCGCGATCCCGGTCCACTTCAGCCGTTCGTCGCCGATCCGGACGCCCACCCCCCAGACGGCCACCCCGGCGGCCCCGACGAACAGCTTGGCCCGCGTGAGATTCGTCACGCGTTCTCCGGGGCCGGCGGAAGCCGGAGTCGCCGCGCCTCCTCGTCCGGGACGTCGAGGACGAGGCGGAGGAGTGCGGTGGAGTACACCTTCCCCTGCGCGTCGGTCTTGAGCGAGAGGGTGCCGCCGCCGTCGAGCGCGCCGTGCAGCAGGAAGTTCAGCGCCCCCAGGTTCGGGAGGGCGAAGCGCTCCACCTCGCCGTCGATCACGCCGGCGAAGTGCTCGGCCACGCGCTCCCGCGTCAGCTCGCGCTCCAGCAGCGGATACCACTGGGCGTGCAGCGCGATCACGCCGACGTTGGCGGTGTCTCCCTTGTCGCCCGAGCGCGCGTGGGCGAGATCGAGCAGGCGTACCTTCATGACGCAACCTCCACACGCGTCCCCACGACGCGCTTGTCCACCAGGGCCGGCCAGTAGGCGACGATCTCCTCCACCTTGGGGCGGCCGCCGGCGAAGCCGGTGACGCTCGGCGGGCCGTTGAGCACGAGCGGCGCCAGCTCGCGGGTGAAGCGCTCCACGCTCGCCCGGTCGGTGCCGCGTACGCCGAAGCGGAGCTGCACCTCCGGCAGCTCGCGCACCCACGGCGCGTCGTCGACGCCCGAGAGCGGGCCGTGGGTGGCCGAGGCGCCGACGAACTCCACCAGCGTGCCGTCGAAGCGGAGGCCGAGACGGTCGAGCCGCTCCTGGAGCACGCGCGCGGCGAGCCGCGCCTTCTCGAGCGCGTCCGGCCAGGCGTACACCAGCGTCCCCACCGCCTTGTAGCCCGCCCGGTAGGCGATCGAGACCTTGAGCTTGTCGGTGGGCGGCGCCCCGCGGACGCCGCGCACGCGCACGCGATCCGGCCCGTCCTGTTCGAGGCGGATGGTGGTGAAGTCCGCGATGACGTCGGGCGTGATGTACGACGTCGGGTCGCCCATCTCGTAGACCAGCTGCTCGGTCACCGAGGGCACGTTCACCCAGCCGCCGGTGCCCGGGTGCTTGGTGACGACGAAGCTGCCGTCGGCGCGCGCCTCCACGATGGGGTAGCCGACGTTCGCGAGGTCGGGAATGTCGCGCCAGTCGTAGAGGCAGTTCCCCCCGGAGCATTGCGCGCCGCACTCCAGGATATGGCCGGCGACGATGCCCGCCGCCAGCTGGTCCCAGTCGGAGGCGCCCCACCCGAACTCGTGGCGGAGCGGTGCCATGGTGAGCGCGGTGTCCGTCGACCGGCCCGTGATGACCACCTGCGCCCCGCGCGCCAGTGCCTCCACGATGGGCGTGGAGCCGATGTACGCGTTGGCCGAGAGGACGCCATCGCGCACGGTGGACAGCGGCTCGCCGGTATCCATGTTGGACAGCGCGTGCCCCTGCGCGATCAGCTCGTCCAGGCGCGGCAGCAGGTCGTCGCCGGTGATCACCCCGACGCGGATCGCCGCGCCCCGCTCGGCGGCCAGGGCGCGCACCGCCTCGGCGCAGGCGGGCGGATTGACGCCGCCGGCGTTGGCGACCACGCGCACGCCGCGCCCGGTGATGGCCGGGAGCACGCTGTCGATCGCCCCGACGAAGTCGCGCGCGTAGCCCATGCGGGGGTCGCGCTCCTTCTGCTTCTGCAGGATCGACATCGTGACCTCGGCCAGGTAGTCGAGCATCAGGTAGTCGACCGGGCCGCCCTCCACCTGCCGGCGCGGCGCTTCCAGCCAGTCGCCCCAGAAGCCCTGCCCGCTGGCCACGCGCACCACGCGCCCGTCCCGCCGCACGCTGGCCGGCGGCGCGCCGCCACTCGTCGTCTCGCTCACGGGTCCTCGCACAGGGCGGCCGGGAGGTGGAAGGGGCCGATGTGCGGCCCCGGATTCTGCAGCGCCGCGCGCAGTGCGAAGGCCAGCACGGCGCGGGTGTCCTCGGGATAGACGATGGCGTCGACGAAGCCGCGCGCGGCGGCGTAGCGCGCGTCGAGCTGGTGCTCGTAGTCGGCGCGCATGGCCTCCACCGCAGCCTGGACGTCGGCGGGCGCGGCGTCGCCGGCCTGACGCGCCGCCTCGAGCGCGGGCCCGTGCACCGCCTGCACCGCCGACTCCCCCTCCATCACGCCCATGCGCCCGGTGGGCCAGGAGAAGATGAAGTCCGGGTCGAAGCCCTGGCCGGCCATGGCATAGTAGCCGGCGCCGGAGGCATGGTTGACCGTGAGCACCAGCTTGGGCACGCGCGCCGTCGCCATCGCCTCCACGAAGCGCGCGCCGGCGCGGATGATCCCCTCGTGCTCCGCCTCGGGCCCCACCATGAAGCCGGAGACGTCCTGCACGAAGAGGAGCGGAATGCCCTGCCGGTCGCAGCGGTCGATGAAGTAGGCCACCTTCTCCGCGCTCTCGGCGTAGATGATGCCGCCGAAGCGGGGCTTCTCGCCGGGGCGTCCCTTGATCAGCCCGCGCTGGTTGGCGATGACGCCCACCGGGATCCCCTCCAGCCGCGCGTCGCCGCAGATGACCTCGCGCGCCAGCTCCCCCTGGAACTCGTCGAGCCGCCCGCCGTCGAGCAGCGTCCGCAGCACGTCGTGCATGTCGTACGACATGCGGTGGTCGGCCGGGAGCAGGTCGTAGAGCGAGGCGGGATCCACCGCCGGCGGCTCGGCGGCGACGGCCGCGTCCAGCGCGCGCTCGCGGGCCCGCCGTGGCAGCCGCGCGACCAGCTCGCGCAGGCGCTCGAGGCACGCGGCGTCGTCCGGAGCCAGGTAGTGCGCGACGCCGCTGATCGTGGTGTGCGTGCGGCCGCCGCCGAGCGTCTCGCTGTCGATGACCTGTCCGGTCGCCCCTTTCACCAGGTTGGGCCCGCCGAGCCCCATGAAGGACGTCCCCTCCACCATGACGATGGTGTCGGAGAGCGCGGGCAGGTAGGCGCCGCCGGCGATGCACGGCCCCATGACGGCGGCCAGCTGCGGCACCCGCAGGTAGCGCCGCATGATGGAGTTGTAGTAGAAGATGCGCGCCGCGCCGTACTGCCCCGGGAACACGCCCCCCTGGTACGGCAGGTTGACGCCCGCCGAGTCGACCAGGTAGACGATGGGGATCCGGCAGCGCATGGCGATCTCCTGGGCGCGCAGGATCTTGCGGATCGTCTCGGGCCACCACGAGCCGGCCTTCACGGTGGCATCGTTGGCGACGACGACCACCTCGCGCCCGTGCACCAGCCCGACGCCGGTGACGACGCCGGCCGCCGGCGCCTGCCCGTCGTACTGGTCGTGGGCGACGAGCAGCCCGATCTCGAGGAAGCGCGTCTCCCGGTCGCAGAGGGCGGCCACACGCTCGCGGGCGGTGAGCTTGCCCTGGTCGTGCTGCCGGGCGACGCGCGCGGCGCCGCCGCCCTCGCGCAGCCGCGCCTCGAGGGCGCGCGCCTCGTCGGAGAGCTCCCGGAGGCGCGAGCTCACGCCTCGAGATGCGCCCGCTGCGCGTACCAGTGCCGGATGTAGTCGATCAGCTCCGAGGTCGGCGTGCCCGGCCCGAAGAGGCGACCGGTGCCGGCGGCCTCGAGGGCTTCCATGTCCTCCTTCGGGATGATGCCGCCGCCGGTGACGAGGATGTCGTCGCGCCCGGCCTCGCGCAGCAGCTCGAGGACCCGCGGGAAGAGCGTCATGTGGGCGCCGGAGAGGATCGACAGCCCGACGACGTCGACATCCTCCTGCACCGCCGCGGTGGCGATCATCTCGGGCGTCTGGTGCAGGCCGGTGTAGATGACTTCCATGCCGGCATCGCGCAGCGCCGCGGCCACGACCTTGGCGCCGCGGTCGTGGCCGTCGAGGCCGGGCTTGGCGACGAGGACGCGGATGGGACGATCCATGAGACGTCGGGGTGGGGTGAGACGGGAGGCACCGGGTGGCCGCGCACGACGCCCGGCAGCTTCCAATCTTAGCAGCCGCGACGCGGCAGCGGCAACGCTCCGGGCGGGCACCCCGCCGCGGGCGGCGCACGGCCGGGCGATGGCAGGGCCACCGCGGTGAGGATAGCATTGGCGACGTTCCCGCGTCGCTCCACCGCTGCCCTGCCGATGCCTCACACCACACTCCCGACCGGATGACCGGGCGAGCCGAGCGCGCCCCGACGGTGGCGGGACTGCTCGTCGCGCTCTGCCGGCGCTCCGCGCCCGGCACCGCGCAGCCGCCGGCCGGCGCGCGGCGTCTGGACGAGCCGGCGTTCCGCGCCGAGTTCGTCGCGCGCGGCGAGGCCGGGCGGGTGCTCGGGCTCGCGCTGCACGGACTGGCGCGTGGCGGAGCATGGGCGCGGCTGGGCACCGAGGCACGTGGCGCGCTGCGCGCCGCCGCGGCCCGCCTGCGCGTGCGCGCCGCCGCGCAGATGATGGAACAGGACCGCGTGCTGGAGGCGCTCGCGACGCGCGATGTTCCGACCGTCCTGCTGAAGGGGGCGGCACTCCGCCGCACGCTCTACGCGCATCCGGAGGACCGCCACACGCGCGATCTCGACCTGCTGGTGCCTCCTGACCGCGTGGACGCGGCGGTCGCGGCGCTGACGGCCGCGGGCTACGTCGCGCCGGCGGGCGGGGAGCTGGACGCCTACCTCCGCCACCACTTCCACCTCCAGCTCCGTCACCGCCGCGGCCACCTGGTGGAGCTGCACTGGGCGCTGACGGAGCCGCAGTCGCCGGTGCGGCTCGACGCCGCGGCGCTGCTGCGTGCGGCGGTATCCGTGCCCGATGACATGGCGGGCATCCGGGTTCCGAGCGTGCCGCACCTCCTGCTGCACCTGGCCGCCCAGAGCGCCACCGACGGAACCCGGCCGCTGGCCCGGTTGGTGGACGTGGACCGGCTGGTGGCGGCGGCCCCGGCGCTCGACTGGAGCGCGCTGGTGGCCGACGCGCGGCGGGTCGGGGTGGCCACGGCGCTCGGCGCCGACCTGGCGCTCGCGGCACGCCTGCTCGACACGCCGGTGCCGCGCGCCGCGCTGGCCGCGCTGCGGGCGGGCGCGCTGGTGCGCGGGCACCTGGCGCTGCTGCAGCCGGAGCGCTTCCTGCTCCCGACGGCGCCGCCCGGCGCCACCGAGCTGCGCCTGCTGCAGCTCTGGATGCTGGCCGGCGATCACGGGATCGTGGGCGCGCTCCGCTGGCTCGAGTCGCAGGGATTCGCCGGGCCGCTCGGGCGCGCGGCCTCCGGGCAGGCGCCGAGTGAGCGGTGGCACCGGCCGCTGCTCGCCCGGCTCAAGCTGGGGGCCTACCAGCTCGGCCGCTACGCGCTGCTGCCGCGCCTCGCGCGCGGCGACGGGCTCGACCCCCAGTGAGCGGGTGTCATTCCTTGCGCGCCACGAGCGTCATCTCGCTCGACGTGCGTCGCAGGGGCCGGGCGGTCCAGCCGTCGTAGGCCTCGTGCACCACCAGCCCGGCGGCGGCGCACAGCTCGGCCAGCTGCGTGGCCGTGTAGAGCCGGATGCGGTGTTCGCGCTCGCCGGCCGCCGTCGAGCCCTGCCACGTGGAGCGGATGCTGAGGAAGCCGGAGAGCGGGTCGAAGCGCCGCTCGTGCGCCACCAGCGTGCCGTCGCCGCTCCGCCACCAGTCGCGCGCCAGGAAGCGCGCCATCACACCGTCGCGACTGCCGCCGTTCCACACCAGCACCCCACCCGGCTTCAGCACGCGCGCCAGCTCGGCGATCACGCGCCGGTCGTCGGCGGCGTCGAGGAAGAAGCCGAACGAGGTGAAGAGGTTGAGCACCGCGTCGAAGCGGCCCGTCCAGCGCGCCGGCAGGCGGCGCATGTCGGCGCGGGTGTAGCGCAGCCGGCGTCCCGTGCCGCGCGCGCGCCCGGGCAAGCAGGTGCTCGGAGAAGTCCACGCCGTCCACGTCGAAGCCCGCCTCGGCGAGCAGGTGGGCGTGCCGCCCCTGCCCGCACGGGCAGTCGAGCACGCGCGCGCCGTCCGGCAGGCCGAGCAGCTCGAGGAGCCGCGCGACCTCGCGCCGGTCACGCTCCAGCGCGAACAGCGGGTCGTACTCGCGCAGGTAGTGCTCGTCGAAGTACGTCGCCCACCAGTCGGGGGGGGCGGAGCCGGTGGTGTCGCGGTCAGCGCGTTTCGACATCGGTGCTCGGCCGTTCTCCGCGACGACTGGCCGGCGGCAGGCGGTCATCCCGCAGGAGCCCCGCGGCGGGGCGGGGCGCGTCGGGATCTGCCGTCACCTGCCGGTGGCCGGCCACGCGGCACGGAGGGCAGATCCCGACGCTCGCGCCGTCCGCGCCGACGCTCCTGCGGGACGACGATTCCGACGCGCCGTACGGCACCCTAGAAGAACACCGGCTCTCGATACGCGCCGAAGACGTCCTCCATCGCGGCGCGGATCTCGTAGAGCGTGCAGTAGGCGCGGGCGGCGTCCAGGATGAAGGGGAGCAGATTGTCGCTGCCGCGCGCGGCCGTGCGCAGCGCGTCCAGGCGCCGGGTGCACAGCTCGTCGTCGCGCTCGGCGCGCAGCCGGGCGAGGCGCTCGCGCTGCTCGCGCTCGGCGTCCTCGCCCACCTTGAGCAGCGGGATGGTGAGCTCGGGCTCCTGGGTGACGAACTCGTTGACGCCGACGATGACCCGGCGCCGCTGCTCGATCTCCCACTGTTGCCGCGCCGCACTCTCGGCGATGCGGCGCTGGAACCAGCCCTCCTCCAACCCGCGCACCACCCCGCCCTGCGCGTCGATCTCGGCGAAGAGCAGCTCGGCCTGCCGCTCCAGCTCGTCGGTGAGCGCCTCCACGTAGTAGGAGCCGCCGAGTGGGTCGACGACGTTGGGCACGCCGGTCTCGTAGGCCAGCACCTGCTGCGTGCGGAGGGCCACCTGCACCGCCGCCTCCGTGGGCAGGGCGAGCGTCTCGTCCATCGAGTTCGTGTGCAGCGACTGCGTGCCGCCGAGCGCCGCTGCCATCGCCTGGTAGGCGACGCGCACGACGTTGTTCATCGGCTGCTGCGCGGTGAGCGTGACGCCGGCCGTCTGCGAGTGGAAGCGCAGCATCCACGAGCGCGGGTCGCGGGCGCCGTAGCGCTCGCGCAGGTGGCGCGCCCAGATGCGGCGGGCGGCCCGCAGCTTGGCGATCTCCTCGAAGAAGTCGTTGTGAATGTCCCAGAAGAACGAGAGCCGCGGCGCGAAGTCGTCCACGTCGAGCCCACGCGCCAGACCGCGCTCCACGTACGTGAAGCCGTTGGCCAGCGTGAAGGCCAGCTCCTGCGCCGCGGTGGCGCCCGCCTCGCGGATGTGGTAGCCGCTGATCGAGATGGTGTTCCACTGCGGCGCGTGGCGGGCCGACCACTCGAAGCAGTCCACGATCAGGCGCAGCGCGGGCTCGATGGGATAGCACCACGCGTGCTGCGCCATGTACTCCTTGAGGATGTCGTTCTGCACCGTGCCGCGCAGCTGCTCCGGTCGCACGCCCTGCCGCTCGGCGGCGGCGATGTAGAAGGCGTAGAGGATGACCGCCGGCCCGTTGATCGTCATCGACGTCGACACCTGATCGAGCGGGATGCCGTCGAAGAGCACCTCCATGTCGGCCAGGCTGGAGATGGCGACCCCGGTCTT
>DASTRO010000333.1:0-5592 GCA_035761165.1 Gemmatimonadaceae bacterium
CCCCGCCCGCCACTCGCCGTTCATCAGTCCGGCCCGTCGCCCCGCCCCGCGCGGCCCGAGCGCCACGCCGCGCGTACGCTCCTTGCGACGCTCGTCCACCGCAGATCATCCCGCAGCAGGAGGTACGGAATGCCCGATGCCTGGAGCAAGAAGGACGAGCGGCAGTACGAGCACATCAAGGAAGGCTACGAGAAGCGCGGCAAGTCCGAGGACACGGCCGAGGAGATCGCCGCCCGCACGGTGAACAAGGAGCGCCACGAGGAAGGGCGCACCAAGGAGCAGCGCGGCAAGAAGAAGTCGTAGCACGCTCGCGGGCGCCCGCGGTGCGGGGGCGGCTACTCGCCCGCCCGCGCCGCCGCGTACGACGCGCGGAAGCGCGCGTACGGCGCCGCGTAGGCGGCGTGCGCGGCTGGGTCGGGGCGCTCCAGCGGCGCGCGAGTGATCGTCGCCGCGGCCGCGGTGGCCAGGTCGGGGAAGGCGCCGACGCCCACCGCGGCGAGCAGCGCGGCGCCGTACGCCGGCCCCTCCTCACGGTTCACCGTGCACACCGGCAGCCCGTACACCTCCGCCTGCAGGCGGCGGACGAAGGGGCTGCGCGCCCCGCCGCCGGTGAGCAGCAGGTGGTCGGGCGAGAGGCCGAGCGACTGCAGGATGGCGAGCGAGTCGCGGAGCGCGAAGCAGACGCCCTCGAGCACGGCGCGCGTCAGGTGCGCGCGGCCGTGGGCCAGGCTGAGCCCCAGGAAGGCGCCGCGCGCCGCGGCGTCGCGGTGTGGCGTGCGCTCCCCCTGCAGGTAGGGGAGGAAGGTGACGCCGCCGGCGCCCGGCGGCGCGGTGGCCGCCTCGTCGTCCAGCAGCCGGTCGGCGTCGTCGCAGCCGGCCAGCTCGCGCGCCAGCGTGTCGCGGTACCAGCCGAAGGCGCCGCCGGCCGCGAGCACGACGCCGATCACGTACCAGATGCCGGGCGCCACGTGGCAGAAGGTGTGGGCGCGCAGCCCCGGGTCCACCAGCGGCTGCGCCGTCGGCGTCAGCATCGTCCCCGATGTCCCCCAGGTCGCCACCGCCTCGCCCGGCAGCACGACGCCCACGCCGGCCGCGCCGCAGGCGTTGTCGGAGCCGCCGCCCACCACCGGCGTCCCCTCGGCCAGCCCGGTGCGCCGCGCCACGTCCGCCGTCACCCGCCCCAGCACCTCGGCCGAGCCGCCCACGTCGGGGAGCAGCGCGCGCGGCACGTCCGCGGCGCGCAGCATCTCGTCGCTCCAGCGCACGTGTGCCGGGTCGAAGAGCAGCGTGCCGCTCGCATCCGACGGCTCGGTGGCCAGCGCGCCGGTGAGGCGGTAACGGATGAAGTCCTTGGCCAGCAGCAGCGTCGCCAGGCGCGCGTAGGCGGCCGGCTCGTGGCGGCGCAGCCAGAGCACCTTGGGCAGGGTGAACCCCTCCAGCGCCGCGTTGCACACCAGGGCGCGCAGCCGCTCCTCCCCGCCGGCGCGCTGCGTGATCTCGGCGCACTCCGCCGTCGTGCGGCCGTCGCACCAGAGCAGCGCCGGCCGGATCACCCGCCCCTCACGGTCCAGGAAGACCGAGGAGTGCATCTGCCCCGAGATGCCGACGGCGGCCACCGCGGCGTCGGGGCGCCGGGCGCGCAGGGCACGGATGGCGGCGAGGCTGGCCGCCCACCACGCCTCCGGGTCCTGCTCCGCCCACCCGGGGTGCGGGGTCTGGAGCGTGAGCGGCACGGTGGTGGCGGCCTCCACCTCGCCGCCGGGCGCGACGAGGACGGCCTTCACCCCGCTGGTACCGACGTCGAGGCCGAGGAAGCACGCGGGCGCCACGTCAGCGCACCCCCATCGGCAGCTCCCTCGTGAGCTGGTCCGGCCGCTCGTCGTCGTAGCCGCGCGCGTCGTCGCGGGCGACGTGGTGCTCGGGACGAGACGTGTCGGCGTCCGGCGAGACTCTGCTGGTCATCGCTCCGTGGATTGTGAGGCGTGGGCGCTCGCGTCGATGGCCGCCGGGGTGCGCGGGGGCCGGCCTTGACAGGGCACGGCCCGGAGCCAGGAATGGATTGCGGACGACGTGGCCAGTGCGGCGGTCCTCGCGGGATGCCGGAGGTGAGCGAGTCGGGAGCGCCTCGACGTCCAGGAGCGCGCGGCCGGCGACGAGCGCGGCACGGCCGGCGGGACGTGCCTCGATGTTGGATCAGGCGGCCCGAGCCAGTCAAGCCGGCCCCCGCCGATCGGCGCCCTCCCGCCCGGCCGCACCCGCCGCCGCTCCGTCTTCCGGATCCCGAGCCCTGCCGACGATGCCATTCGCTCCCCTCGCGCTCGCCCGTCATCCCGCGGCGCTCCTGCCCGCGCTCCTGCTCGCGGTCCTGCTCGGTGCCGCCTGCTCCTCCTCCCGGTCGGGCGAGCGGCCGACGCCGGGCGACCGGAGCGTCATCACCCGCGCGCAGCTGCAGGCGCACCAGTTCGCCTCGGTCTACGATGCGGTGCTGACGCTCCACTCCAACTGGCTGCGTCCGCGCGGCACCGACAGCTTCACCAATCCCACCCAGGTGCTGGTGTACGTGGACGGCTCCCGGCTGGGCGGGGTCGAGACGCTGCGCACGCTGCCGGTGGGATCGGTCAACTACATCCAGCACATCGACGGGCTCACCGCCAGCGCCCGCTGGGGACTCGACCACGGGCAGGGGGTGATCTACGTCTCCACCACGCCGCCGCTCCCGCCGCGCGACTCCGTCCCCGTGGACACGCTCACGGACACCACCGCGCACACCCTCCGCGCGCACGTGCGCACCGAGCGCGCGGAGGGCGTGCGCCGCAACTAGCCGGACGTCGAGGCGCCACCAGCGCGGCGTGTGAACGCACTCGAGGCCGCTCCTGCCGACAGGAGCGGCCTCGAGTGCGCCAAGGGGAGCGACGAGTGCGGCGTCACTCCGGGCGACCGTGGTCAGGGCATCCGCTCGATGTCCTCGAGCGTCTCCTGCGCCTCCCCGACCTTCCCCTGTGCCTTCCCCTTCAGCTCCTTCTTGGCGCCCTCCACCTGGTGCTCCGTGTCACCGGTGAGATCGCCCCATGCGCGCTGCACGCGCCCACCGAGCTCGCGCGCCTTCCCCTCGAGCTCGTTCTGCTCGCCGCTCTTGCGGGTGGTATCGTCGGCCATGACTGATCGCTCCTGCTGCGGGTTGGGCCGGCGCGCACCATCGGCGCCGGGAGTGACCAGAGGGCAACCCTCGTGCCCGCTGGCCGACGACGGTGCGGGCCATCGATCCACGGGCGAGCGCCGACGGTCGCCGCTCCGGGGGTGACCGCAGCCTAGCCCGCGGCCCCGCTCTCCGCGGTCGGCGGCGCCTCGGGAGCGGGAGCGAAGAGGACGGTGGTGAGATAGCGCGCGCCGGAGTCGGGGGCGATGCAGGCGACGCGCTTCCCCTCCCCCAGCTCGCGGGCCACCTGCAGCGCCACCCAGACGATCGCGCCGCTCGACATGCCGACGAAGAGCCCCTCCTCACGCGCCAGTCGGCGGGCGAGCGGGAAGGCGTCCTCCTCCCACGCCGGCACCACGCGGTCCACCACCGTCCAGTCGAAGTTGGCGGGCACGAAGCCCGGACCCATCCCCTGGAAGCTGTGCGCCCCGCGCTCGCCCCCCGAGAGCACCGGCGAGCGCGCCGGCTCCACGGCCACCACCTGCACCGCCGGGGCACGCTCCTTCAGGTAGCGGCCGACGCCGCTGATCGTGCCGCCGGTGCCGGAGCCGTAGACGAAGGCGTCGATCCGCCCGTCCATCTGCCGCCAGAGCTCGGGGCCGGTGGTCTCGTAGTGGATGCGCGGGTTGGCGGGGTTGGCGAACTGGTTGGGGAGCCACGCCCCGGTCGCGTCGCGGATGCGCTCGGCCTCGGCGATCGCCGCGATCATGCGCAGCTCGGGGTCGGTCAGCACGAGCTCGGCGCCGTAGGCGAGCAGCGTGCGCTTGCGCTCCTCGCTCATGCTCGACGGCAGGCAGAGGATGAGCCGGTAGCCGCGCGCCGAGGCGACCTGGGCGAGCCCGATGCCGGTGTTCCCCGACGTCGGCTCGACGATGGTGCCGCCCGGCTGCAGCACGCCGCGCCGCTCGGCGTCGACGATCATGCCGAGCGCGGTGCGGTCCTTGATCGACCCGCCGGGGTTCATCCCCTCCACCTTCACCCACACCTCGGCCATCCCCGGCTCCACCACGCGCCGCAGCCGCACCACCGGCGTGCGGCCGATGGCCGCGTCCACGCCGTCGCTCACGACCACCGTCTGGCCCTGCGTCCCGTCCGCCATGCTCGGCTCCGTCCGATCCGGCTCGCCAGGCCGCACGAATCGATCCCGACAGGGGGGAACGGCCGAACTGCTTACCGCGGATTTACGCGGAGGGGCTGCGCCGTCCCGCGCCCTCCCTACCCCCAGAGCTTCCGCAGCTCCACGCGCCGCAGCTTTCCCGACGCGGTCCGCGGCAATGGCTCGGTGACGAGGCGGATCTCGGCCGGCACCTTGTAGCCGCCGAGCAGCGTGCGGCAGTGGGCGCGCAGCGCCTCGGCGTCGGTCGCCATGCCGTCGCTCACCCGCACGACGGCGACGACACGCTGTCCCCACCGCTCGTCGGGGAGGCCGACGACGCCCGCCTCGGCCACGGCGGCGTGAGCGAGGAGGGCGGCCTCCACCTCGGCCGGGTAGACGTTCTCGCCGCCGGTGACGATGAGGTCTTCGCGCCGGTCGAGGACGTAGAGGTAGCCCTCGGCGTCCAGCCGGCCGACGTCGCCGGTGTGCAGCCAGCCGCCGGCGAGCGCGCGCGCCGTCTCCTCGGGGCGGTTCAGGTAGCCGGCGGTGACGACGGGGCCGCGCACCAGGATCTCCCCCGGCTCGCCGGGGGGCACGTCGCGCCCCTGGGCATCGGCGATGCGCAGCGCGTTGGGGTAGAGCGGCCGGCCGGCGGAGCCGAGGCGGCGCAGCGCGTCCTCGGGCGCGAGGGTGGCCACCTGCGAGGCGGTCTCCGTCAGGCCGTAGGTCTGCACGACGGGGACGCCGGCGCGCGCGCAGCGCTCGAGGAGCGGGCGCGGCGCGGGGCCTCCGCCCAACAGCACGCAGCGCAGCGACGGCGGCATCGGACGGCCGCCGCGCGCGTCGAGCAGGCGGTGCAGCGTGGCGGCGACGAGCGAGACGTGCGTCACCCCCTCCTCGTCGATCGCGCGGCTCACCGCGTGGGCGTCGAAGCCGTCGTGCACCAGGGCGGTGATGCCGTAGAGCGCCGCCCGCAGCAGGATGGCCTGCCCGCCGACGTGGAAGAGCGGCAGGCAGGCGAGCCACCGGTCGTCCGGCCTGACGCCGAGATTGAGCGCCGAGCCGACGGCGCTCCACCAGTGGTTGCCGTGCGTGAGCATGGCGCCCTTGGGGCGGCCGGTGGTGCCCGACGTGTAGACGATGGTGCGCACCGCGTCGGCGGGCGACGGCGGGGGGAGCTCGACGCCGGGCGCCGCGACGCCGCCGAGCCGCGGCGCGCCGAGCGCGGCCGCGGCCTCCGGGTCGGCGGCGACGAGCCGCGTCGTGAACGACGCCGCGGGCGACGCCGAGGCGGCCGCGG
>DASTRO010000334.1:0-13802 GCA_035761165.1 Gemmatimonadaceae bacterium
CCGCGGCCGCCACCTCCGTCGCCCGCCGAGCGCCCGCCCCCGCGCGCGGGGAGCTGCCCGCCGTTGGCCGCCTGCTGCGCGCCGATCCCGATCGGGCGCTCGATGGGGAGCCGGAGCAGCGCGGGCAGCGTGTCCGGCGCGGTGGCGAGCAGCGCGACGCGGATGGCGCGCGGCTGGATGGTGGCCACCTCGTCCGACGGCACCCAGCGGCCGGTGGTCCGGTCCAGGTACTCGACGCGCATGCCACCCACGGCGGAGTCCAGCTCCACCATGCGCAGCGTGTCCCGGATGTCGACCTGGTACTGCGCGACGAGCCCGCGCGCCGGCGTGTCGGGGTCGTCGTCCACATAGAGCCGGATGATCGTGCTGGGCGTGTCGCCGAAGGCGGGGGCGGTGGTTCTGAGGATGATCTCGTCGGCCACCGCGGAGGAGTCGATGCCGCCGCCGGCGCGCGGGCGGCCGCCGCGCTGCACCAGCACGTCCCCGGCCGCCAGCCAGCCGTCGAGCGTCTCGCGCAGCGCCGCCGCGCGCTCCCCGGCCAGCGTCGCGCGGCGCACCGCCGTGCGATGGTCGACGATCGACGAGAAGGCGCCATAGCCCGCCGCCAGCACCATCCCGGTGACGACGAGCCCCACGGTGAGCTCGATGAGCGTCATGCCGGCGCGCCTGCGGCGCGAGGGATCAGCGATCAGCGAGCAGCGACCAGGGGTGCCGTCGGGAGGCTCGGATGCGCGCGTCATGGCTGCGACACCACCAGCGGGCGGCGGTAGAGGCGCGTCGGGAGGACGTAGGCGCCGCCGTCCCACGTGACGCGCACGGTCACCGCGTACACGCCGTCCTCCCCCGCCGACGCGCTCGACGTCTCCCAGCGGTACGCCTCCAGCGGCTCGTCGAAGCGGCCGGCGCGCACGGAGTCGGGGAGGGCGAGCAGCTCCTGCTCGGTCAGCAGGTCTAGGAGCGCGACGCGCTGCGTGGCGAGTGCCGCCGCCTCCATCGTGCGCCGCGCGCGCTCGGCCGCGCGCAGCTCGCTCCCCACCGCCGTCAGCGCGCCCACCGCCGTCATTCCGACGATGGCCAGCGCGACGACGGTCTCGAAGAGCGTGATGCCGGCGCGATCCCTCGCACCGCGGTCGGAACGGCGGGCCGCGGCTCGTCGTTCCGCCGCCCCGCGCACGCGATGCTCAGCGCGCATCGGCCCGCGCCTCCCCGCTCCACGCATCCACGGCGACCAGCACCGTGCCGTCGCGGCCGCGCACGCGCACCGTGTCGCCCAGCGCCGCGCCGGTGGGGCGGAAGACCCAGCGCAGGCGCGGCAGCTCGGTGTCGAGGGCACCGGCGCGGCCGAGCGCCAGCGTGTCCGCGGCGAGCGGGCCGGTGCCGGTGGCGCCGCTGCTGTCGGCGCGGTAGCGGCCCGTCACGGGATCCACCAGCAGGGTGACGGTGACGCCGTGCGCGATGGCCGCCTTGCGACTGGCGCGCAGGAGCTGCAGCAGCTCCGCCGGGGCGTCGGCCGGCGCGTCGTCGTCGGAGGCGCCGAGGCGGGTGAAGGCCGGGATGGCGATGAGCGTCGCGATCCCCATGAGGAGGAGGACGAGCCCCATCTCCCAGAGCGTGAAGCCGCGGCGACGGCGCGCCCGCGCGCTCACTGGAAGCTCCCCGCGTTGATGCCGTAGATGGCCTGCAGCAGCGAGAGCGCGACGACTGCCACCACCGAGCCGAAGAGGACGATCATCGCCGGCTCGGCCAGCGTCGCCAGCCGCTGCGTGAGGCGCTCGGTGCGGTCCTCGAAGATGTCGGCGGCCTTGAGCAGGAACTCGCGCAGCCGCCCCGCGTCCTCCCCCACGCCCACCAGCTGCGCGAGGAGCGGCGGGTAGAAGCCGCCGTCCGCCACGGCGTCGCGCAGCGCGCGCCCCTCGCGCACGCGGGTGCGGATGCGCAGCGTCTCGTCGCGCGCCAGCGGGTCGGCCAGCGACTCGGCCGCGTCGTCGAGCGCGGCGAGGAGCGGTGCGCCGCCGCCCAGCAGCACGCCGGTGAGCCGGGCGAAGCGCGCCGCCAGCGCCGTGCGGCGCAGCGTGCTGACGAGCGGCAGCGCGAGCAGCAGCGCGCACCAGGCGCGGCGTCCCTCCGCCGTGCCGCGCACCCACGCCACCGCCGCCGCGATCCCCGCCGGCACGAGGAGGAGCGCCGGCCAGAAGCGGCGCAGCGCGCCGGAGATGCCGAGCATGAGCGCCGTGGAGCGCGGCAGCGCGGCGCCGCTGTCCTCGAGCAGCGTGGCGAAGCGCGGCAGCACGAAGACGAGCAGCACCACCACGGCGATGCTCCCCGCGCCGGCCAGCAGCAGCGGATAGATGGACGCCGAGAGCAGCTTGCCGCGCAGCGCCTCCTCGCGCTCCAGCTGCTCGGCCAGGCGGTGGAAGGCGCCGGCCACGTCGCCGCTCTTCTCGCCGGCGCGCACGAGCCCCACGTAGAGCGGCGGGAAGAGCCGCCGGTGCTCGGCCAGCGCGGCGGAGAGCGTGTCGCCGCGCTCCACGCGCGCGCGCACGGCGAGTACCGCGGCGCGCACGTCGCCGGTGGCGACGTTGGCGGCGGCGCCGAGCGCCTGCGCGAGCGGCATCCCCACGGGGAGGAGCGCGGCGACGGCGCGCGTGACCTCCAGCACCTCGCGCCGCCGCCCCGGCCGGAACCACCCGCCGGCGCTGCCCTCCGCCGGCTCGGCGACGTCGAGCACGAGCAGGCCGCGGTCCTCCAGCGCGCGCGCCAGCGCCGCCGGGCTCACCGCGTGCGCCTGCCCGCGCTGGCGCCGGCCCGCGCCGTCCACCGCCTGGTAGGCGTAGGTGGGCATCGCCGTCCGCCGCGCCGGCTACTGCCAGCTCGTGATGTCGGCGTCCTCGCCCTCGCCGCCCGGCTGGCCGTCGGCGCCGTAGGAGACGAGGTCGTAGCCCTGCGGGTTCACCTCGCCGGGGCTGACGTAGACGTAGGCGTGCCCCCACGGATCGAGCGGCACCGGCTTGCGCAGGTAGGGCTGCGTCCAGTTCGGCGCCGGCTCCACCGTCGGCGCCTCCCAGAGCGCGGCCAGCCCCTGCTCGGTGGTGGGATACTTCCCGTTGTCCAGCCGGTAGGCGTCCAGCGCCGCGCCGAGCATCTCGATCTGCGACTTCGCCGTGGACTCCTTGGCCGTGCTCACGTGCCGGAAGACGTTGGGCGCGACGAGCGTGGCGAGGATCGCGATGACGACGATGACGACGAGGATCTCGATGAGCGTGAAGCCGCGGCGGACGCGGCGGACGCGGCGGACGCGGCGGCGCGGGCGGGGACGACGGGCGGGAACGGAAGGCATGGCGGGTCGGCGGGGGAAGGGCGGGGATGACGGATTCGACAACGGCCGCGGCCGGAACGGTTGCCGCGCGCCCCCACGGCTCGCGTACCGCCGCGGCCATGGGGGCGTTGGTGGCGCTACTTGACCACCTTCTTCTTCTCCTTGAGGTCCAGCCCCACGCGGCGCCGTCCGTCGCTCCACTTGCTCACCAGGTACTCGGTGTTCGAGCGCGTGTGGTTCCCCTCCCCGTGGATCTCGAGCGTGTCGCCGTTCCAGCGGAAGAAGATCGTCTTGTTGGAGCTCGGGATGGTGTGATGATCCACCGCGAAGGTGAGTCCCGTGTACTCCTTCTCGATGCGGCCGCCCCAGTGCGCGGTGGGGCCGCCGAGGAGGATGTCGTTGATCTTGTTGAGCTCCTGCGCGTCGAAGTCGTCGCGCGTCATCACGCCGGAGAAGACCAGCTGGTCGCCCGGCGCCGGCTTGTTGAACGCCGCCTCCAGCTCGTGCAGCGTGGCCGTGAGCTCGTGCACCTTCCGCTCCACCAGCGCATAGTGCCGCGTGAACCGCTGCCAGAGCGCCTCCGCGTCGGGCCAGGCGCGCACGCCGTCGTCCGTCCGGGCGGCCGCCGCCTCCAGCCGCTCCACGGTGAGCAGCTTGCCCGGCCCCTTGAGCGGCTTCCGGAGCAGCTCCCGGAGCACGCCGATCAGATGGTTGTCGGCGACGACGCGCGCCTCGATGTCGGCCAGGGTGCTCTCCATCGCCTTCCACTCCTCCTCCGACGCGGGGAGGCCGCGACCGCGCAGCCCGTTCACCCAGGCGGCAAGGATGGGGTCGGGCAGCTCGGCGGCGATGAGCGCGAGCTTCTCCTTGAGCGCCCCGGCGCGCGCCTTGGCACGCTGCGCCCGATCGTCGCTGCCGGGGGCGGTGGGCGTGGGCGGCGTCAGCGTCGGCGGCACCGGCGCGCCGACGGAGACCGGCTGGAGCACCGGCGTTCCGCCCGACCCGTGGGACGGCGGGGTCACCTCCTGCACCTGCAGCGTCACGGCGTCCGTCTTTCCGATCAGCTCCGCGCTGCTGCGGAGCGCGATCGAGCGGGCCGACCCGTCGGACGGGGGCGGCTCGCGCGGCGGCGGCGGCACGATGGCCACCTGCCCGTCCCGGCGCTGCTTCTCCTGCAGCACCTCCACGCGCTGCGCCTCCTCGGCCTGGCTCGCCAGGCGCTCGCCCCCGGTGGTGAGCGTGTCGCTCTGGGGCGAGGGCGGTGGCGGCGGCGGCGCCTCCCCCGCACCGTAGATGGCGCGGTAGAGCCAGCCGATGGGATTGTACCACGCGTAGCTCGTCGTCATGCCGAGCTCCTGGACTGGGGATGGGCGGCGGCAGCACACGGGGCGCTGCCGGCGCGGGGGTGGTGGGTTCTCTAACTTCCGTCCGGGCACGGCCGACGCAAGACGCAATCGCCGCCGCGAACCTTCTGGAGGACCATGACCACGACGTCGTCGACCGCGCCGGCGCCGGACGCGACCGCGCCCGTCCCCCTGCTCCATCCCGTCCGCCTGGAGCTGCGGGAGATCCGGCTGCCGCTGCGCGAGCCCTTCCGCATCTCGTCCGGCGAGGTGCGCGAGCGGCGCATCCTGCTCCTGCGGCTGGAGGACGCGAGCGGCGACGCCACGTGGGCCGAATGCGTGGCCGGCGAGCAGCCCAACTACACGGCGGAGACCATCGACACCGCGTGGTGGGCGATCCGCGAGTGGCTGGCGCCGCGGCTGTTGGGCACGGCGCTCGACCATCCCGCGGCCGCGGCGGCGCGGCTGGCGCGGGGCGTGGTGGGCCACCCGATGGCGAAGGCGGCGCTGGAGATGGGCTGCTGGGCACTGGCCGCCGAGCGCGCCGGGCTCCCGCTCGCCCGGCTGCTCGGCGGCACGCGCGAGCGCGTCGCCGTGGGGATCTCGCTCGGCATCCAGCGCTCCCCGGAGGCGCTGGCCGATCGTGCGGCGCGCGCCGCGGCGGAGGGTTACGCGCGCGTGAAGGTGAAGATCCAGCCCGGCGCCGACGTGGCGTACGTGCGCGCCGCCCGTGCCGCGGTCGGCTCCGCGGTGCCGCTCAGCGCCGATGCGAACGCCGCCTACACGCTGGCCGACGCCGAGCACCTGGCGCGGCTCGACGAGCTCGGCCTGACGATGCTCGAGCAGCCGCTCGGCCAGGACGACCTGGTGCGCCACGCCGCACTGCAGCGCCGTCTGCGCACGCCGCTCTGCCTGGACGAGTCGATCACGAGCGTGGAGCGGTGCGAGGACATGCTGGCGCTGGGGAGCGGACGCGTCGTCAACATCAAGCCGGGACGCGTGGGCGGGCTGGCCGAGTCGCGCCGCATCCACGACGCGTGCGTGGCGGCCGGCGTGCCGGTGTGGTGCGGCGGTATGCTGGAGAGCGGCGTCGGCCGCGCCTACAACGTGGCGCTCGCCTCACTGCCCGGCTTCACGCTCCCGGGCGACCTCTCGCCGAGCGCGCGCTACTGGGAGCGCGACGTGGTGACGCCGCCATGGACGATGGACGCGGCCGGCACGATGCGCGTGCCGCTCGACGCGCCGGGGATCGGCGTGGCGGTGGACGAGGGGTGGGTGGACGCGCTGACGACGCGGCGGGAGGTGGTGGGAGAGCGATGAGCGACGAGCGACGAGCGGACCCTGCGCCGCGGCCCTACGCGCCGCCCCTGATCGCTGGAGGCTGGTCGCTGATCGCTGCGCCCCTGGCCTCTGCCCGTCACGCGAGTGAAGTTGCAACCGTGCGCGCCGCGCCGACGCGGCGCGGCTATCGTCTCCTGCCCCGTGCGCATGCGACAGATCGCCGCCCCAGATTCGCCGCCCCGGCCTCGCCCGCCCTGCCAGCGACCGCGGAGCCGTCGTCCTCGTGTGCTCGCGGCGGGGCTCGCCCGCGTCGCGGGCGCGACGCTCGCCGCCGTGCTCACCACCACCGCGCTCGCCGGCTGTCGCGCCGACGATCGTGCCGCCGGCCAGGAGGCCGGCCCGGGCACCGCCGACGGCGCCGGTGCGGTCGCGCTCGGCCGCGTCGATAGCCTCCCCTCCCCTGCCGCTCCCGGCAGCGGCGAGCCGAACCTGGCCGTCGGGCCCGACGGCCATGTCGTCCTCTCCTGGCTGGAGCCGACGGCCGACGGCGGGCACGCGCTGCGCTTCGCCAGCATCGGCCCCGACGACAGCCACTGGTCCGCGCCGCGCACCGTCGTCGCGCGCGACGACCTGTTCGTCAACTGGGCCGACTTTCCCTCCGTGCTGCCGCTGGGCGGCGGCCGGCTGGCCGCGCACTGGCTGCAGCGCGCCGCCACGAGTGGCGCCTACGACGTGCACCTCGTTCGCTCGACCGACGGTGGGCTGACGTGGAGCGCCGACGTCGTGCCGCATCACGACGGCACGGCCACCGAGCACGGCTTCGTCTCGCTCTGGCCCGCCGGCGGCGACACGGTGGCCGCCGTCTGGCTCGACGGCCGCAAGTACGCCGGCACCGGCGGGCACGACGCGGCGCACGGCGCCGCGGGGGCCGAGACGCAGCTCGCCTACACCATCCTCGCGCCCGACGGCACCGCCGCCCCCGAGCGGATGGTGGACGTCCGCACCTGCGACTGCTGCCAGACGTCGGCCGCGCTCACCGCGCGCGGGCCGCTCGTCGTCTACCGCGACCGCTCGGCGCAGGAGGTGCGCGACATCGCCGCCGTGCGGCTGGTGGACGGGCGCTGGACCGAGCCGGCGCCCGTGCACGCCGACGGCTGGACGATCGAGGCCTGCCCGGTGAACGGGCCGGCGGTGGCCGCCGAGGGGGAGCGCGCGGTGACCGCCTGGTTCACCGCGGCGCGCGACACGGCGCGCGTGCAGGTGGCCTTCTCCACCGATGCCGGCGCGACGTGGACGCCGCCGGTGCGGGTGGACGAGGGGGATCCGGTGGGGCGCGTGGACGTCGCCCTCCTCGCCGACGGCTCCGCCGTCGTGCTCTGGCTGGCGCGCACCGGTGGCGAGGGCGCGGCGGTGCGGATGCGCCACATCGCGCCGGACGGCACGCTCGACGAGCCGGTGACCGTGGCCGCGTCGGCGGCGGCGCGGTCGAGCGGCTTCCCGCAGCTGGCGCGCAGCGGCGGCTGGCTGCACCTGGCGTGGACGGAGCCGGGCACCCCGTCGCGGCTGCGCCTCGCCCGGGTCAGCCTGCAGGGCGACGCACCGTGAGGGCGTGCGCCATCGTGCGACCCTCCAGGGCGGGACACCGGATCGCGCGCCGGGGCGCGTCGGCCCGCCGGGGCGTCGCCGCGCTCCTCGTGGCCGCCACGCTGGCCGCCTGCCGCGGGGAGGGAGCGCAGCCGCTGGCGCGCATCGAGGTCGGCCAGCCGGCGCCCGCCTACGCCGCCACCACCCTGGCCGGCGACAGCGCCTCGCTGGCCGCGCTGCGCGGGCAGCCGGTGCTGCTCAACGTCTGGGCCACCTGGTGCCACCCCTGCCGCACCGAGATCCCCGAGCTGCAGGCGCTGCACGAGCGCTACGCCGCGCGCGGCCTGCGCGTGGTCGGGGTGAGCATCGACGTCGGCGGCGAGGACGACGCGGTCCGCGACTTCGTGCAGGAGTTCGGGATGACCTACCCGGTGTGGCGCGACCCGGACGGCCGCGTGAGCAACGTCTTCTCCACCGTCGGCGTCCCCGACAGCTACCTCATCGACCGCGGCGGCGTGATCCGGTGGATGCACCTCGGCCCCATCCACCCCGGCGACACCACGCTCGTGCGGGCCATCGAGGAGGCGCTCGGCGCCGGGGCGACGGGGGACGAATAGCGAGCGCGACCGTATTATCTTCCGGTCGCCCCGTCCCTCTGCCTCCCTCCTCCGGACCCATCCGCCGCGCCGGGACTCCCCTGCCGCCGCGGGACGTCCGCCGCCACCTCGCCGGTCGCGTGGCCGCTCACGTGACGGACCGACGACCCGGATCGTGTCTGGCCGGGGCGCTGCCCGCCCCCGCGTCCGCCTCCCGCTGCCCCGCCCGTGCTCGTCCGCTCGCGCCGTCCCGCCCCTCCGCCTCCGCCGCCCCGTGCGGCGCGCCCGCGCGACGCCGCGCCTCCCCTGCTCGCCCCCGTCGCCCTCGCCTCGCTCGTCGCGCTGGCCTCGCTCGTCGCGCCGCTCGCCCCGGCCGCCGCGGTCGCGCTCGCGCAGCCGGCGGTCGCGCAGGCGGTGTCGCGCGTCCCCCGCTACGCGGCGGCCGCGTGGAGCACCGAGCACGGGCTCCCCTCCAGCATCGTCAACGGCGTGGTGCAGGCGCCGGACGGCTATCTCTGGCTGGCCACGTACGAGGGGCTCGTCCGCTTCGACGGCGTCACCTTCCGCACCTTCGGCGACGGCGACATCCCGGGGCTCGAGCGCGGCAGCTTCGTCGCCCTGATCGTGCAGCCCGACCCCTCGGGCGATCCCACGCGCGGGACGGTCTGGGCCGGGAGCGAGAGCGGCGAGCTGGTGCGCTACCGCGACGGGCGCTGGCGCGTGTTCACCACCGACGACGGCCTGCCGGGCGTCAGCATCAACTCGCTCGCCCCCGACCCCGAGGGCGGGCTCTGGATCGGCTCGCGCCGCGGCGTCTGGCGGCTGCGGGGCGAGCGCGCCGTGCCGCTGGCGTTGCCGGATGGGCAGCCGGCACCGGAGGTCGCGGCGCTCGCCACGGACCGCCACGGCACGCTCTGGATCGGCACCGTGGCCGACGGGCTGCTGCGCGTGCTCGGCGACAGCGTCGCGCGGCTCACCGTCCGCGACGGGCTGGCCAGCGACCGCATCGACGCCCTGCGCACCGATCCGGACGGCACGCTCTGGGTGGGGGCGTACGGCGCCACCGGGGTGGCGCGCGTGCGCGACGGGCGCATCGAGCACTTCGGGACGCGGCTGGCGCGTCCCGGCTCGCCCTCGGTCGCCGACACCGCCGGCGCGCCGCGACGCGTCCGCTTCCTCCTGCGCGACCGTGCCGGCACGCTCTGGCTCGCCGCCGAGAACGGCCTCTTCGCCCTGCGCGGCGCCGATCCCCGGCTGGCCGAGCTGGTGCCGCTCGGCGAGCCGGGCGCCGTCGGTCCCGGGCTGGACGCCGGCCGGGTGAAGGCCGAGGCGCTCTGGGAGGACACGGAGGGGAACCTGTGGGTGGGCACGCGGCAGAGCGGGCTGTTCCGCCTGCGCGCGGCCACCTTCGCCACGCTCGGCGTGGAGGACGGGCTGCCCAACCGCTTCGTCTTCGCCGTGCACGGCGACGGCAGCGGCGGCGCGTGGGTGGCGACGCAGGACGGGGCGGCGCACCTCCCCGCCAGCGGCGCGCCGCAGCGCGTCCCGGTCCTCGGCGACCACCAGGTGCGCGACGTGCTGCGCACGCCCGACGGCGACGTCTGGCTGGCGACGACGAGCGGGCTCACCCGCCTGCCGGCCGGCCGGCCGGACCGCGCCGTGACGTACACCCGCCGCGACGGGCTCACCGACGACCGGGTGCGCGCGCTGGCCGCCGGCCGGGGCGGCGCGGTCTGGGCCGCGACGTTCGACGGGGTGAGCGAGTGGCGCGACGGCCGCCTGCGCCCCTACGGCCCGGCCCAGGGGATCCCCGACGGCTACGTGCTGAGCGTCTTCGAGGACGCCGCCGGCACGCTCTGGGTGGGCACGCAGACGGCCGGACTCCTGCGCTGCCCGCCGCCCCCCGCGGGGCCGGCCGCCATGCGGCACTGCGGGGTCGCCACGCCGGCCCTCGCACGCCAGCCCGTCTTCCGCCTCACCGAGACGGCCGACGGCGCCCTCTGGGCGGGCACCGCCCGTGGCCTGGCGCGGATCCACCGCCGGACGCCGGATGGCCCGGTGGACGGCGTGGCCGTGGTGACGCCACGGCACGGGCTCCCCGGCGCCACCATCTTCCAGGCGCTGGACGACGGGCGCGGCGCTCTGTGGCTCACCGGGCCGTGGGGGATCGGCCGCGCCGGGCGCGCCGCGCTCGACTCGGCGGCCGACGCGATCGCCGCCGGCCGCCCGGCCGCCGTCGAGGTCACGCCGTTCGGCCGCGGCGACGGCATGGCGGCGCGCGAGGCGTCGTCGATCAGCCGGGCCTGGCGGGCCCCGGACGGCACGCTCTGGTTCCCCACGCCGCTCGGGCTCGCCGTGGTGGACCCGGCCGAGCTGCCCCCGCGGGCCCCGGCGCCGCGGGTACAGATCGAGGAGGTGCTGGCCGACGGCGTCGCCGTGGAGCCCGGGCCGGCGGTCACGCTCGCCCCCGGCACGCGCGCCCTGGAGATTCGCGTCGCCGCGCCGAGCTTCACGGCGCCCGAGCGCGTCCGCCTGCGCTGGCGGCTCCTCCCCTTCGACCGCGACTGGGTGCTGGGCGGCACGCGGCGCGAGGCGTACTACACGAACCTGCCCCCGGACCGGTATCGCTTCGAGGTGCAGGCCCGCGTGGGCGACGGGCCCTGGAGCCCGCCCGCCGTCGCCACGCTCCACCTCGCGCCCTATCTCTGGCAGCGCCCTGGCGTGCTCGCGGCGGCGCTGGTCGCGCTCCTCGGGCTCGGCGCCACGTCCTACCGGTGGCGGACGCGCGTCCTGCTCCGCGCGGCCACGGAGCGCGCCCGGCAGGCGGCGCGCGAGGAGGCGCTCCGCGCCGCCTCCATGCGAGACGAGCTCACCGGGCTGTACAACCGGCGGGGCCTGCACACACTGGCCGAGCGGGAGATGCGCGAGGCGCAGCGGACGGGGCGCGGCTTCACCCTGCTCTTCGCCGACCTGGACGGGCTGAAGGCGATCAACGATACCCTCGGTCACGCCGCCGGCGACGCGGCGATCGTGGACGCCGCGGCGGTGCTGCGGACGACCTTCCGCGAGTCCGACGTGACCGCCCGGCTCGGCGGCGACGAGCTGGTCGTGCTGCTGCGCGACGCCCCGTCGCGTGGCGTGGGCGCCGCCGGCCCGGCTGGCCTGGCCGGCGCGGCTGGTGGAGCTGTCACGGCGGATTCGGCCGGCGTGCTGCTGGGCGCGCGCGAGCGGCTCGCCGAGGCGCTGGCGCGCCACAACGCCACGGCCGGCCGCCCCTACACGGTGGAGATGAGCGTCGGCGCGAGCCGCTTCGACCCGTCGGCGCCGCGCTCCATCGAGGCGCTCCTCGCCGACGCCGACCGTCGCATGTACGGCGTCAAGCGCGCCCGCCGCGCGACGCGGGATCTGCCGGCGGTCTCGTCGTGAGTCGTCAGTCCCCCAGCTCCTCCATCTCGCGCTCGGTGAGCCGCAGCGCGGCCGCTGCCACGTTCTCCTCCAGGTGCGCCAGCTTCGACGTGCCCGGGATGGGGAGCATCACCGGTGAGCGCTGCAGCAGCCAGGCGAGCGCCACCTGCGCCGGCGTGGCGCCGAGGCGCTCGGCGGCCGAGGCCAGCGCACTGCCCGGCTCGTCGGCCAGCTTCCCGGTGAGCAGCGGGTACCAGGGGATGAAGCCGATCCCCTCGCGCGTGCAGTAGTCGAGCACCTCCTCGTAGCCGCGGTCGACGAGGTTGTAGCGGTTCTGGACCGTCACGACCTCGACCGTCCGTCGGGCCAGCTCGATCTGCTCGACCGTCACCTCGGAGAGCCCGATGTGGCGGATCTTCCCCTCGCGCTGCAGGTCGGCGAGGGTGCCGAACTGCTCCTCCGCCGGCACCTTCCGGTCGATGCGGTGCAGCTGGTAGAGGTCGATGCAATCGAGCTTCAGCCGGCGCAGGCTCCCCTCGCAGGCGCGGCGCAGGTGCTCGGGCCGGCCGTCGGGCGTCCACTTCCCCGGCCCGGGCCTCACCAGCCCCGCCTTGGTGGCGATGACGAGCCCCTCGGGGTACGGGTGGAGCGCTTCGGCGATGAGCCGCTCGGCCACCTCGGGGCCATACGAGTCGGCGGTGTCGATGAGGGTGACGCCGAGCTCCACGGCGCGGCGCAGCACGGCGCGGCACTGCGCGGGATCCTCGGGCTCCCCCCAGACGCCCGGCCCGGTGAGCTGCATGGCGCCGAAGCCGAGGCGGTTGACGACGAGCTCGCCGCCGATGGTGAAGCTGCCGCTCTGGGCGGCGTCGGGGGTGGTGGAGATGGTCATGGTGTGGGACGACTGGTTCATGGCGACACGACGCCCACCCGCCGGCGCAGCATGTGTGCCGGGGAGCGAACAGCGGTCAGCGGCGAGCGGTCAGCGTAACGACCTCGGGCTGGCCAGGACTGGCCGGTCGGAGGGTGTCACGCTGACCGCTCGTCGCTCGCCGCTGAGCGCTGCCTACATCACATCGATCTCGCGCACGCCGTGCCGCCGGATCAGCCCCTCGACGAGGCCGCGCAGCGTGTGCTGCAGCCCGTCGGGGTCACGCACGGCGTGCAGCGTCACGCGCGGGGTGGACGGGTCGGCGCTCACCACGCGCACGTCGCCCAGGCCGACCACGCGGAGGAAGAAGGGGCGCACGACGCTCGAGTCGCGCACGCGCCGGAGCTCGATGTCCTCGGTGGTCGTGGAGAGGACGCCGGTGGTGATGCGCAGCCGCTCGGCGGTCAGCACGTAGCGCGTGGCGCGCCGGGCGATCCAGCGTGCCAGCACCAGCACGACCACCAGCACCCAGAGCCCCGCCAGCACCCAGCGGAAGACGCGCACCGTGTCCGATGCGCGCGGCCCGACGTCGGCCGCCGGCAGGATGTAGAGCAGCCCCAGGCTGGCCAGCACCGCACCGCAGAGGAGCAGCAGGTAGAACGGCAGGTCGACCAGCGCGGAGGGGCGGCCCTGCCAGACGACGGGCTCGGTGACGGGAGGCATGGGGGTCGGCGGTGAACGGTGGTCGGGGCGAGCGATGAGCGATGAGCGATGAGCGGCGAGCGATGAGCGGCGAGCGGGGAGCAGGGAGCAGGGAGCGGGGCCGGGCGCTGCGGCAGGACGAGGTGCCGGGACCGTGGGCGGGCCCTCCGTGGCAGTGGCCGGGCGTGTGGCGTCGAGGAGGCGTGCGGCGAACGGTGGCTGGCGGCAGGATTTCGATGATGGGTGCGCGGGCGTTCGGCGGCATCGTGGTAGTCGGGGGGGGCCCCCGCGCCACGAGCGTTCCCGCCGCCCCTGTTTCCTGCTTCCTGTTTCCTGCTTCCTGTTTCCTGCTCCCTGCCTCCCCCCACGCTCCGCCAGCCCCAGCCCGCCACCCCCGCGCCCCCCACCCCCATACAACGATCTTACGCCCCGCGCCGTAGCCCACGCATGGTCGACCGCCGCTCCCCGGCGGCCGTCGTCGTTCCCTCATCCCCCGTGCCCATGCGATCCTCGCGGCTCGTCCCCCTGCTCGCCGGCGTGGCGGCGCTCGCCCCGCTGCCGGCCACGGCGCAGGCGCCCCTCCGCACCGCCAGCGCCACGATCGACTCCACCACCATGGCCGGACTCCGATGGCGCCAGGTGGGCCCCGCCAACATGGGTGGCCGCGTCACCGACGTCGAGGGGATCCCGAGCCCGTCCAAGAC
>DASTRO010000335.1:0-4384 GCA_035761165.1 Gemmatimonadaceae bacterium
GCCGCGAGCGACGACGCTGGGACCATCCCTCGCACCCCGGCCGGCCACGGAGCAGGGACGGTCCGGGCGTCGTCGCTCGCAGCTCATGGCTCGTAGCCGGCCGCTCGCCACTCGCCGTCATTCCGCTCCCATCGCCATCGCATCTCCACCGAGCTCAGGGCCGGTAGCTCACCTTCAGCCCGCCGTAGTACTTCGCCGTGTACGGCCCGTTGAGGTACATGTGCGGGTTCGGCGTCTCGAAGCGGTGGTTCAGGAACACCTGCGTGTAATAGCGGCTCCCCGTGAGATTCATGCCGCCGACGAACGCGTCGAGGGTGAACCGGTTCGTCAGCTCGTGGGCGAAGCCCAGCTTGGCGTTGAGGAGCGAGAAGCCCGGCGCCACGTGCGCGTTGTCGTAGCTGATCGGCAGGTCGTCGGTGTGGTGGAACGTCGCGTTCAGGTACAGCCCCGAGCGCAGCGCCGCGTCCACGCCGGCGTTGAAGACGTGCGGCGCGACGCCCACCACGTCGTTGCCGGAGTAGTCCACCGTGCCGGCATCGTCGTTCGCGTCGCTCTGGAAGTCGCGGTAGGTGAAGTCCGAGTAGGTGTACGAGACGAACGGCCGCAGCAGCGAGAGGAGCCGCGTCGGGTCGTCGATCACCGCGTACGACGCCGCCACCTCGAGCCCGCGGTCCACCTGGTCGCCGGAGTTCACCGTGTAGCTGTAGAGCCGCGTGCCGTCGGTGTCGAACACCGCCTGCGAGGTGAGCTTGTCCGTCACCCGCAGGTCGAACAGCGCCACCTCGTACGTGAACCGGTTGCCGAGCAGGCTCCCCTTGCTGCCGATCTCGTACTGCGTCGCCCGCTCCGGCTCCAGCGCCTCGTTCGGCTCCCCGGTGAAGGGGATGACGGCGTCGGCGGCGGTGGGCGGCTGGTAGCCCTGGCTCACGCTGGCGTAGGCGGAGACGTTCGGCCCGAACATCTTGCGCACCGCCACCCGCGGCGTGATCACCGGGTCGAACGTCTTGCGCCCCGAGCCGTCCAGGTGCGTCGGGTTGGCCGACGTGGCCATCCGGTCGTCGATCGCGTACTCCAGGAAGTTGCCGCTCGCGCCCAGGGTCAGCGTGACGTCCGACGGCAGCGCCACGTCCCACTGCGTGAAGAGGCTGTACTGCATGGTGTGCGTCTCGAGGTCGCTGCGCATCGCGCCCAGCACCCCGTCGGACATCGCGTAGCCCTGCGCCGAGACGTTGCTCTTCTGGAACTCCGCGCCGGTGGTGCCGTGCAGCGGCAGCGGCAGCGCCGGGAAGTCGGTGTCGAACGCCACGCGCGCGCCGAAGTTCTGGTTCGCCTTGGAGTTCAGCGCCACCGCGAAGACGTCCTCCAGCGTGTTGCCGCTGTAGAACGCGGTGGCCACGTTCTGCACGTGGTCGTTCAGCCGGTAGCGGTGCGTCACGCCGGCGCGGACGCTCTCGATCTCCTGGCGGGCGTCGTTGTCCAGGTAGCGCTCCTCGCCGGTGTTCAGCTCCTGCGCGAACTGCGCGCTGTCCAGCTCACCGGCGCGCTGGTCGCGCGAGGCGGCGTAGCTGAGGAAGGTCGAGATCGTCCGCCGCTCGGAGGGCGTGAACTCGCCGAGGAAGGTGGCGTAGTCCTTCTTCGACGCGCTGTGGATGCGGTAGCTGTCGTAACCCTGGTGACCGTAGTCCAGCACCGTCGCCGCGCCGCCGCTCAGGTGCTCGAGCCGCGTGTCGGAGCGCAGGAGCCCGTCCTCGCCGACGGTGGCCTCCTGGACGACGGTGGTGCCGAGCTGGCTGGGGAGCGCCGTGTAGAAGCTCACCACGCCGCCGATGCCGCCGCCGTAGAGGCTCGACGCCGGCCCGCGGACGACGTCCACCCGGCCGAGCGTGGCGAAGTCCACGTCGTCCAGGATCGTCAGCCCCTCGGCGTTGGTGATCGGGATGCCGTTGTAGTAGGCCTTGTAGCCCGTGCCGACGAAGTTCCCCGCGTCGCTGTCGTTCCGATAGCCGCGGATGGTCACCGTCTGGCCGCCGGACATGGTGCGCCGCTCCATGCGGATGCCCGGGGTGAGATTGATGGCGTCCTGCAGGAAGAGCCCCGTGCCGCGCTCCAGCTCGTGTGCCGACAGCACCGTCACCGCCTGCGCCTGCTCCACCGTGCGCTCCTCGGCCGTGCCGACCACGTTCACCGCGCCCAGGCTCTGCGCGCCCGGCGCCAGCATCACCTGCACGTCCGCCGCGCAGCCGTCCACGGCGCGCTGCGCGGTGAGGTAGCCCAGCTTGCTGACGACGAGCGTCATCGCGCCGCGGCAGGGGAGCGAGAAGCGCCCCTGCGGGTCGGTGACGGCGCTCGCCGCGCTGCCGGCGTCGCCCACGCTGACGCCGGCGAGCGGGGCGTTGGTCGCGGCGTCGAGCACGCGGCCGGTGAGCCGGGCCTGCGCCTGCGCCGTGGCGCTCGCGCCGAGCGCGAGCGCCAGGCCGGAAAGGAGCATACGAGGGAGTCTCATGTGCGATGTGCGGAGGATGGAGGTGGTATCGTGACGGCCGACCGTGGGCCGCGGTGCCGACGGCGCCGCGACGGGGTCGGCGTGGTGCGGGCCGGCGCGCGCGGCGGGCGGGCTCGCGGCGGCCGTGGGAGGGAAGGGGAGGCGCGGGAGGATCACAGGCTGAAGCGCCACACCGTGTGTCCCTCCTCGGGGTCCGTCACCGGCCGCGCGCGCACGCGGAAGACCTGCTCGAGGAGCGCGCCCGTCACGTCCGCCGCACGATCGGCGGCGCAGGCCAGGCGGCCGTCGGCCAGCACGAAGAATCTATCGCCGTACTCCAGCGCGACGTTGAGGTCGTGCAGGATGGCGATCACGGTGTGGTCGTGCCGCAGCAGGTCGCGGGCGACGTCGAGCAGGTGGAGCTGGTAGTGCACGTCCAGGCTCGTCGTCGGCTCGTCCAGGAAGAGCAGGGCGTGGCCGCCGGCCTCGCGCGCGTTCCAGATCTGCGCCAGCACGCGCGCCAGCTGCACCTTCTGCCGCTCGCCGCCGGAGAGCGTGGGATACGGCTGCGCCCGCCGCGCCGTCATCCCCACCAGCTCCAGCGCCTCGCGCACGATCTCGCGGTCGCGCGCCGTGGGCACGCGCGCGTAGTGCGGGTAGCGCCCCATCAGCACGACGTCCTCCACCGGCAACGGGAAGGCCATCTCGACGTGCTGCGAGAGCACGCCGCGCCGCCGCGCCAGCTCGTCGGTCCCGAAGTCGGTCACCGGGCGGCCGTCGTAGTGGACCGTGCCCGCGGTGGGGGCGAGGAGCCCGGTGGCGATCTTGAGCAGGGTGGACTTCCCGGCGCCGTTCGGCCCGAGCACGACGTTGAAGCGGTGGCGCGCGAAGCTCAGGCTGACGTCGTGCAGGATCGGCGTGCCCCCCGCCGCGTAGCGCACGCCGCGCACCTCCACCGCGCTCGCGGCGGCGTCGGCCGCAGGGAGCTCGTCGGTGCCCACGGCGGCCGCGGCGGCGGCCGCCGCCCCGCCGGTGTGCGCGTCAGCCACGGAGCCCCACCAGGCCGCGCCCCTGCCGCAGCAGGATGGAGAGGAAGACCGGCGCCCCCACCAGCGCGGTGATGATCCCGATCGGCAGCTCGGCCGGCGGGATGAGGACGCGCGCCACGACGTCGGTGATCGCCATCAGCGCCGCGCCGAAGAGCGCCGAGGCGGGGAGGAGGAAGCGATAGTCGGAGGACTTCACGAGGCGCAGCACGTGCGGCACGACGAGCCCGACGAAGGCGATGACGCCCGTCATCGCCGTCGCCACCGCCACCATCAGCGTGTTGAGCACGAGCAGCCGCAGCACGAGCCGCTGCGGGTCCACGCCGAGGTACGCCGCCTCGTCCTCGCCCAGCATCAGCGCGTTGAGCGCCTTGGCGTCGCGCAGCGACCAGGCGAAGCCGATCGCGAACGCCAGCGCGACGAGGGCGACGCCGCGCCAGTCCGCCGTGGTGTAGGTGCCGAGGCTCCAGAAGGTGATGTTCCGCGCCTGCGGGTCGCGCGCGATGTACGACAGGAAGCCCGTGCCGGCGGCGCAGACGGCGTTCACGGCGATGCCGGCGAGGAGCAGCGTGAAGACGTTCACCTTGCCGAACGCGGTGGACAGCTTGTAGACGAGGAGCGTGGCCCCCAGCGCGCCGGCGAAGGCGAGCAGCGGCACGGCCACCGAGCCGAGGGGCGCGGCGAACGCCCCCGAGCCGAAGACGAAGACGAACGACGCGCCGAGCGCCGCGCCGGCCGAGGTGCCGACGAGCCCCGGCTCGACGATCGGGTTGCGGAAGAGTCCCTGCATGAGCGTTCCCGACACGCCGAGCACGGCGCCCGTCACGCCGGCAAGGAGCACGCGCGGCAGCCTGAG
>DASTRO010000336.1:0-10719 GCA_035761165.1 Gemmatimonadaceae bacterium
CGATGATGCGGCGGAGGACGACGGGGATGATCGTGTCGTTCGGGGGGGGCCCCCCGCGCGCGGCGCCTCGTCCGAAAGCCCTCGCCGCTCGTTGCTCGACGCTCGTCGCTCCTCCCCGCCCGACGCCCGGCAGCTCCGCGCCCGCCGCTTCCCCACCCGCGACGAGGCCGAGCGTACCGAGCAGACCGCCAGAGCCCACGAGCACGTCGTCCGCTCGGTGGACAGGCGCCGCACGCAGCGCCGCCCCGACCCCCCGTACACCACCTCCACGCTGCAGCAGGACGCCAGCCGCAAGCTGCGCCTCTCCGCCAAGCAGGCCGCCGACCAGGCGCAGGCGCTCTTCGAGGCCGGGCTCATCACCTATCACCGCACCGACTCGGTTCGCGTCAGCGCCGAGGCGGCGGAGATGGCGCGCGCCCACATCGCCGCACGCCACCCCGATGCGCTCCCCGAGCGGCCGCCGCAGGCCCGCACGAAGGCCGGCGCGCAGGACGCGCACGAGGCCATCCGCCCCACCCAGCTCGAAGGACACGACGCGCCGCCCCCCGGTACCGAGCGGCTCTACGCCCTCATCGTCGCGCGCTTCCTGGCCTCGCAGTGCAAGCCCGCCACCTTCGACCGGACCACCGTCCGCATCGACTCCGGGCCCGTGGAGTGGGCCGCCGAAGGGGCCGTGCTCGTCGATCCGGGCTTCCTCCACTTCTGGCGCCCCTACGCGCGACAGGAGGACGTCGAGCTCCCCGCCGTCGCGCCGGGGCAGGTGCTGCACCCGGAGACGTACACGATCGACGAGAAGCAGACCTCGCCGCCGCCGCGCTACGACACCGGCGCGCTGATCCGCAAGCTCGAGCTGAGCGGCATCGGCCGACCGGCCACCTTCGCCAGCATCGTCGAGACGCTGCTGCGCCGCGGCTACGTGGTGGAGGTGACGACGACGGAGGCGCGGGGAGCGGACGGTGCGAAGGGCGCGAAGGGCGCGAACGGCGCGAAGGGCGCGAACGGCGCGAAGGGCGCCAGGAGCACGACGGGCGCCCGCGGCGGCAAGCGCGTCCTCCAGCCCACTGCGCTCGGCCTCCAGGTGGACGGACTGCTCACGGCCAGCCTCACCGCCCTCGTCGGCGAGGAGTACACCGCTGCGATGGAGGCGGAGCTCGACCGCATCGAGCGGCGCGAGGGGGAGACGCGCCCGGGCTACCTGCGGCGCTGGTACGCGGACTTCCGCGCCGCCATGCGCGACGCCCTCACCCGCGCTGCCGCCTATCGCGCCGAGCACGGGCTGGACGGCCGGCGCGACGCGCGACGGGCGGCTGCCGGCGCGTCGCGCGGCGAGGAGACGGCGATCCACTGCGACCGCTGCGGCGAGGCCTGCTACCGCAAGCTCTCGCGGCGCACCGGGCGCGGCACCTTCCTGGCCTGCCCCGCCTGCCGGCTGACACGCGACGTGCGCGCCCGCACGAAGCCCAACGGCTGCCCGAAGTGCGGCGCCACCCTCGTCGAGCGGCGAGGCAAGCGGAAGGGCGTGCGCTTCTTCGGCTGCGTGCGCTACGGCGCGGCCGAGCGCCCGTGCGACTACGTCGAGTGGTCCACGCCGAGGCCGGGCGGCACCACGGGCGCCGGATCGGCCGTCGCCCCGACCACCACAGCGGCGCGCAGCCCGCGCGACACGCGCCGCTCGCGCAACACGCGCGGCGCCGCGACACGCACGCGGGGCGCGACACGCGGCGAATCTTCGCCCCCGACCGGGTCCCCTGCCCCACGTACCACACGCGCCACCGCGAAGGGCCGTGTGCGGGCGACGACCACGGCACACGCGGGGGTGCCGGCTGACGACGCGCTGGCGGCGCGCCGCGAGGCCACCACCAAGCGCTGCCCGCGCTGCGACGCGGCCACGCTCGACGTCGTCACGCCGGCGCGGGAGGCGGCATACTATGCCTGTCCGGCGCCCGGCTGCCGCTTCACCCTCCCCGTGGGCGCGCGCCGCCGCGGCGTGTCCTGCCCGCGCTGCGGCGGCGTGGTACTGGAACGCCGGACCGCTGGCGGCGACCCGATGTGGGCGTGCGCGCGCGCCGGCTGCGGGTACGAGGCCGCGGCCTCGTAGCCGGGCAGAACCGCCCGCCACCGCCAGCTCCTCCCCATGCCATCGCCTCGTCAGCCCTCACCGCGCCTCATCGGCCACCGCGGTGCCGCCGGCGTGGAGCCGGAGAACACGCTGCGCTCCGTCGCCGCCGCGCTCCGCCTCGGCGCCACCGCGGTCGAGATCGACGTCCATCACGTGGACGGCGAGCTCGTCGTCATCCACGACGACCGGCTGGAGCGCACCACCGACGGCCGCGGCCGCGTCGCGGACCATACCTTCGCCGCGCTGCGCACGCTCGACGCGGGCCGGGGCGAGCGCATCCCGACGCTCGAGGAGGTGATCGAGCTGGTGGGGGACCGCGCCGAGCTGGTGATCGAGCTCAAGGGCCCGGACACCGCCGCCCCGGTGGCCGATCGGCTGCGCAGGCTGGGCGGCGCGCGCGCCCGCGGCGACGGCTTCGTCGTCTCCTCGTTCGACCACGTCGAGCTCGCCCACCTGCGGGAGCTCCTCCCGACGGTGCGCCGCGGCGCGCTCGTCGCCGGCGTCCCCCTGGGCTACGCCGCCTTCGCCGAGGCGCTCGGCGCGCACGCGGTGCACATGAGCCTCGAGTGCCTGCGCGCCCCCTTCGTCGCCGACGCGCAGCGGCGCGGGCTCGAGGTCTGGGTCTATACCGTGAATCACGCCGACGACCTGGCGATGCTCCACGCCCTTGGCGTCGAGGCGGTCTTCACCGACTACCCGGGCGGGCTGCCGGCGTAGGCGGCGCGCTTGAGTCGCGCGTGTCCCGCCGCGAAGTTGGAGCGGTTGGGGAGGGACCGGGGACCGGGGACCGGGGACCAGGAACGACCTCGGGACGCCATGCGGCGCACCCTCTGCTTCCTGCTCCCTGTTTCCTGGTCCCTGGTCCCTCCTCCCTCGCGCCTCGCCCTCCGTCCCCCGCCCCGTGCCCCTCTTCACCACCGAGCTCGAGACCCCGGCCGCCATCGTCGACCTCGATCGCCTCGCGCAGAACCTCGACACCATGGCGGCGTACTGCGCGCTGCACGGCCTGGCGCTGCGGCCGCACGTCAAGACGCACAAGGCGCCGCGCATCGCCGCCGAGCAGATGCGGCTCGGTGCGGTGGGGCTGACGTGCGCGACGCCGCGCGAGCTGGAGGTGATGAGCGAGGTCTCGACCGACCTGCTGCTGGCACATCCGCCGGTGACCTGGCCCAAGATCCAGCGCGTGCTGAGCATCCCGCGCGAGGTGCGGCTCACCATCGCCGTGGACGGCGCGGAGGCGGCCTCGCGGATCGCCGACATCGCGCGCGACATGGGACGCTTCGTCGGCCTGCAGGTGGAGGTGGACCTCGGGATGCACCGCATGGGCGTGCCGCGGCCCGACGACGCCGTGGAGCTGGCGCGGCGCATCAGCGAGCTGGATGGCGTCTACTACGCCGGGCTGCTCTTCTACCCGGGGCACATCCGCGAGCCGGTGGAGCGGCAGACGGCACTGCTCGGACAGCTGACGACGGACCTGGGCCGGGTGCTCGGCGCGCTCCAGGAGGCCGACCTCACGCCGCCGGTGGTGAGCGGTGGCTCGACGCCGATCGGCTGGCGCATCCACGAGGTGCGCGGCGTCACCGAGGTGCGCCCGGGCACCTACGTCTACAACGACCGCACCACCGAGGCACTCGGCGCCTGCTCGTGGGACGACTGCGCGCTCACCGTGCTGGCGACGGTGATCAGCACCGCGGTGCCGGGACAGGCGGTGATCGACGCGGGGAGCAAGGCGCTGGGTCGCGAGCCGATGCCGGGGCCGGACGGGGCGCGACAGGGCTTCGGCGCGCTGCTCGATCGGCCCGAGGTGGTGGTGGCGCGGATGAGCGAGGAGCACGGCATCCTCGATCTCTCGGCCACCGACTGGCGGCCACGCGTGGGCGAGCAGGTGCGCGTCGTGCCCAACCACGTCTGCGTGGTGGTGCACCTGAACGACACCGTCTACGGCGTGCGCGACGAGGTGGTGGAGACGAACTGGCCGGTCACCGCGCGCGGACGCGAGAGTGACCGGCCAGTGTGGGGAAGATGAGCGACGAGCGACGAGCGACGAGCGACGAGTGACCTGCGGGGACCTCGGGCGGGCCACTACTGGCGTCCCGTAGGTTCCGCGGGTCACTCGTCGCTCATCGCTCCTCGCTCTCCTACTCAGGCGGCGAGTCGGCCGGCCGGGCGCCAGGCGCTGCCGCCCTGATCCAGCGACCAGACGAAGTTGAAGCGAGCCGGCGGGAACCCGGCGACGCCGATCTCGAGCGTGTCACCCTCGCGCGCGTCGACATGCTCGCTGATCGCCGAGAGGGCGTCGTCGAACGAGTCGGTCTGCACCATCCCGGCTTCCCGGACCTGCTGGGTGTTACTCAGCGAGAACTGAAATCTGGGCATCGAATCCTCCGCGGTGGAGGGAGCGGCCAAGTCGCGCCGCGCTGAGGACATCGTCACCATGCGTGAGCCTACGCATGGGCGGTGCCAGGGTTTCCCTCGTTGCGTGGTGATACACCGCGGGGGTGGGGAAGGTGCCGGGCGCGCGCGGGCGCCCGGAGCCGGCGCGGAGGGCGATCCGGCGAGCGACTGGTGCGCGAGGCCGTCCGGGCGCAGTATCGGGGCACGCCCGTCCGGGAGCGCCGCGGTCCGGCGCCGCCCGGGCCCACTGCGCCCTTCAGCCCCGGAGTCGGCCATGCGCAGGGTCCTGCGTCACCTCCTCGTCGCCGCGTCGCTCGCGGCCGTCGCCGCCCCGGCCCTCCCCGCCCAGCGCGGCGTGCCACGCGACACGGTGCTCGCCGCCCGGCGCGACTCGCTCGAGCGAGCGCTCGAGGCGATCGCCGTGATCGACCGCAAGCTGATGATCCCCATGCGCGACGGCACGCGCATGCAGTTCGACGTGTACCGGCCGAAGGGCACCGCGCGCGTGCCGGCGATCTTCGTCCGCACGCCGTACAACATGAACTACTGGGACGTGCGCCTCGGCGCGCCGGCCGACATGAGCGCGCAGCTCGAGGCGGTGAAGCGCGGCTACGCCTACGTCCAGGCCAACGAGCGCGGCCACTTCTTCTCCGAGGGCAACTACGACATCCTCGGCCCGCCGCTCACCGACGGCGTGGACGAGATCCAGTGGATCGCCACGCAGCCGTGGTCGAACGGCAAGGTCGGGCTCATCGGCTGCTCGTCCACCGCCGAGTGGCAGATGGCGGTCGCCGCGCAGGCGCCGCAGGGGCTCGCCACCATCGTCCCGCAGGGGTTCGGCGCCGGCGTCGGCCGCGTGAAGCCGTACTACGAGCAGGGGAACTGGTACCGCGGCGGCGCGGTGCAGATGCTCTTCATCGACTGGCTGGAGGGGCAGCAGAACCCGGTGCGGCCCATGTTCCCCAGGGACGCGACGCAGGAGGAGCTGATCCGCGCCGCGCGGCTCTTCGACCTCGCGCCGCAGCTGCCGCCGGTGGACTGGAAGACGGAGTTCTGGCACCTGCCGGTGCAGGACCTGATCGCGCACCACGGCGGCCCGCACGGCATCTTCGCGGACTCCATGCCCGGCATCGCCACCGGCGGTGCGATGATCCAGCGCACGCCCAACGACAGCGCGTGGTACCGCGGCGGGCTGTTCCACGACGACATGCGGATCGACGTCCCCGGCCTCTGGCTCATGTCCTGGTACGACGTGTCCATCGGGCCCAACTTGGCGACATACGACCACGTGCGCCGCACCGCGGACCCGGCCGTCGCCGAGCAGCAGTACGCCGTCATCGCGCCCACGCTACACTGCGCGTACAAGCGCGCCACCGAGAACACCATCGTCGGCGAGCGGAGCGTCGGCGATGCGCGGCTGGACTACGACGCGCTCACCTACGGCTGGTTCGACACCTTCCTCAAGGGGGAGGACACGGGATTGCTCGACACGCTGCCGAAGGTCCGCTACTACACGATGGGGCTGAACAGGTGGCAGACGTCCGACACGTGGCCGCCCGAGGGCGCGGCGCCGATGACGTTCTATCTCGCCAGCGGCGGCCGGGCGAACACGCGCCACGGCGACGGCGTGCTGGCCACGCGGCCGCCGGCCAGCGACACGCCGGACCGCTTCACCTACGATCCGATGCACCCGGTGATGTCGCACGGCGGCAACGTCTGCTGCCAGGCGAACGCGCTGAGCGGCGGCGCGCTGGACCAGCGGCGGATGGAGGAGCGCGACGACATCCTGGTCTACACCACCCCGCCGCTGACGGAGGGGGTGGAGGTGAGCGGCCCGGTCCAGTTCACCGTCTACGTCTCGTCGGACCGCCGGGACACGGACATCACCGTGAAGCTGATCGACGTGTACCCGGACGGCCGGGCGTACAACCTGGACGAGACGATCCAGCGCCTGCGCTACCGCGACGGCTACGAGAGGCCGCCGGTGTGGATGGAGCCGGACTCCGTCTACAGGGTGGCGCTGCAGCCGATGACGACGAGCAACTACTTCGCCCCCGGCCACCGCATCCGGATCGAGGTGTCGAGCAGCAACTTCCCGCGCTTCGACCGCAACCTGAACACCGGCGGCCGCATCTACGACGAGACGACGGGGCTGGTGGCGCACAACGTGGTGCACCACTCCACGCGCTATCCGTCGGCGCTGACGCTCACCGTGGTGAAGCGGGCGCCGGTGCCGTAGGGTGCCTCGCGGGGGCTGCACGAGCCCGCACGGGGCGGGGGGCGCCGGCGCCCCCCGCCCCGTGTCGCATCACCCCACGCCCACCAGCTCCACGTCGAACACCAGCGTCGCGTTCGGCGGGATGACGCCGCCGGCACCGCGTGCGCCGTAGCCCAGCGCCGGCGGGATGACGAGGATGCGCCGACCGCCCACCTTCATGCCGGTCACCCCCTCGTCCCACCCCTCGATCACCTGCCCCACGCCGAGGGTGAAGTCCAGCGGCTCGCCGCGCTCGCGACTGCTGTCGAACTGCCGGCCGTCGGTGAGCTCGCCGGTGTAGTGCACCTGCACGTGCGAGCGCGCCCGCGCCTCGGCGCCGGTGCCGGTGGTGAGGTCCTTGTACTGCAGGCCGGAGGGCGTCGTCGTCAGGTCCTTCGGGATGTCCATGGGGCGGAGGGCTGGAGTGAGCGATACCGGTGACGGGATACGGCACCGTGACGGACGGCGATGCGCACGCGAGGATCGCGCCGGCAGCTCACGCGAGGCGAGGCAGCCGCGCCGCTCACTTCAGCAGGTAGTCCACCGTGCTCACCACGCGCACCGTCTTCACGATCTGGCTCTCCTGGCTGATCCCCGGCGCCTGGTCGCGCGGCAGGATCTCGAAGACGCCCTGGTTCGCGCGCCGGATCCCGCCCAGCGTCGTGCGCGAGTCGCGCGCGAACTGCTCCGCCGCCTCGCGCGCCCGCGCTGTCGCCTCCTGGATCATCTGCGGCTTCACGTCGTTCAGCGCCGTGAAGAGGAAGGTCGGACCGGCGTTGCCGCCGAACTCGTTCCCGCTCGTCAGCACCACCCCGGCGCTCACCAGCTCCGCCACGCGCTGGCTCGCCGCCAGGATCTGCGCCGGGTCGGTGGAGCGCACCACCACCGTCTGGCGCAGCGCGTAGCGCGAGGTGATCCGGTCGCCGCCGTACTGGTTGGCGTAGGCGTCGCTGGCCTGGAAGTCCTGCACCGAGATCTGCGACGAGTCGATCCCCTGCCGCGCGAGGAAGGCACGCAGCCGCTGCTCGCTCCCGCGCAGCGTGCGGCTCGCCTCGGCCAGGTCGTTGCTGGCGGCCACCAGGCGCAGCGGCCAGATGGCGAGATCGGCGCGCACCTCGCGCTCCGAGACGCCCTTCACGGTGACGTAGCGGCTGTCGGCGCGGCCGCGTGCGAAGCCGATGCCGACGGCGAGGCCGGCCAGCAGCACGCCGGCCGCGAGGATGAGCGCGGGAAGGGTGGGGCGGTTCATGGTGGGGACGGTTGGCGTGGCCGGCGGGTGCATGATACCGGCCGGGGCCGGCGGCCGTTCCATCGGAGAGGCACCAGGCACCAGGCGCCAGGGAACTCCACGTGGCGCTCGAGCCCCTCGCGCCTGGTGCCTGGCGCCCGCCCTCCTACTCGCGCTCCCGCCGATCCCGCCCGCTGCGCCGCTCGTCGCCGCTCCGGCGGTCACCGCCGCTCCGCCGGTCGGAGCGGCGCTGGCGACGCTCCTCGGAGCTGCGGGGGATGGTGAGCGTGAAGGTGCTTCCCACCCCGAGCTCGCTGGCCACCGTCAGCTCGCCACCCATGCGCCGCGCCAGGTCGCGGCTGATGGCCAGGCCGAGCCCCACCCCTTCGTGGCGGCGGGAGAGCCGCTTGTCCACCTGCACGAAGGGCTCGAAGACGGCGTCGAGCATCTCGGCCGGGATGCCGACGCCGGTGTCGCGCACGTGCACGTGGACGCGCGTGCGGGCCGCCTCGCAGGAGACGCGCACGGCGCCGTCGGCGTCGGTGAACTTCACCGCGTTGGCGAGGAGGTTGACGAGCACCTGCATCAGCTTCGCGCGGTCGGCGCGGACGGCGAGCGCCGGGTCGCAGCGGACCACCTCGAGCGCGATCCCCTTCCCCTGCGCCTGCGGCGTGACCACCGCCTCCACCGCCCCGAGCAGCGCGGCCAGCGGCACGTCGGTGATGTCGAGCTGCACGCGTCCCGCCTCCAGGCGGGCGTGGTGCAGGACGTCGTTGATGAGCCCCATCAGGTGGCGCTGGGCGGCCTGGATGCGAGCGAGCGTCTCGCGCTGCTGCTCGCTGACGGGGCCGTGGATGCCCAGCTCGAGGAGCTGTGCGTAGCCCTGGATGGCGGTGAGCGGCGTGCGCAGCTCGTGGCTCATCACGGCCAGGAACTCGGTCTTGGCCTGATTGGCGGCTTCCACCGAGCGGAACGCCGCCTCCGCCGCCTCGCGGGCCCGATGCTCCAGCGCCAGCGCCTCGTCGCGCGCCACCTCGGCCGCCTTCTCCGCGGTCACGTCGCGGAAGTGGGTGCCGAGGTGCGCGGGCAGCGGGTAGTGCGTGGCGCGCACCCAGCGGTCCGCCCCCGTGAGGCGGGTGTCGAGGCTCACCGGGCGCCGCTCCCGCACGGCACGCTCGGCTGCGGCATAGCCCGCCCCCTCGCGCGCCGTGGGGAAGACCTCCCAGATGACGCGGCCGAGCAACGCCTCGCGCGGCCGCTCGAGGAGCGAGGCGGCCGCGTCGTTCACGTAGACGTAGCGCCACTCGCGGTCGAAGACGACGATGCCGTCGCGCAGATGGTCGAGCAGCTCCGGGCGCCAATCGATGGCGGGGACCTCCGGCGGCGAGGAGTCGTGGGACGGCGCTGGTGGCTTCGAGGTCATCAGGGGGCGAGCACGCGGCCGCGGCCAACGGGGCGCTTGCCGCTACGGGCGAGGGACCGACCGACGCGCCGCATCATCGCGGTGGGCGCCTGGGCGCGGCAGACCACGGCGGGAGTCGTGCCAGCAGGGCGGCGCTACGCGCCGGCGCTGCGCGCCGAGCGCTCAGCAATCAGCGCTCAGCGCTCAGCGATCGGCGCTCCGCGGAACACCATCGGGCCGGCCAGCAGTGGCTCGTCCAGGGGTGTTCCCCTGCTCGCTCTTCGCCGGGCGCTGAGCGCTGTCCGCACTCGTGACCCAGGCCGTCCACCAGACGTCACGCAGGGCGGTGGCGCCGGCCGCCAGCCGCTCGGCGACGAAGCGCCGGTGCTGCTCGCCGCGCGTGTCGGGGCCGAAGGGCTCCGCCTTCTCCAGATCGTAGAGGCGGCCGAGCTGCGCGGCCGAGCGGTCGAGGTAGGCGCGCACGCTGTCGCGGAGCGGTACCATTGTCCGCGGCCGCGGCGCGACGAGCGAGGCGAAGTCGTCGGGGCGGATGTGCGTCTGCACGTAGGCCGACTCGAAGCGGGAATGGATGCTCCGGTCGGTGCTGTACCCCCTGGGGTTCTCCCCCACCCAGCCGTGGTGGTGGATGGTGGTGTGGTGCGGGTTGGCGGCGTCGGCGACGTAGTGGCCGAGGATGCCGGCGTCGTCGACGATGCGGGCTTCCACCCACTCACGCACCTGCGCGTTGGGGGCGGCGCGCCAGAGCCGGAACTCCTCGCGCAGCCGGGCCGTGAGCTCGTAGATGCGGTAGGGGAGCAGGCCGACGGCGTCGGCGCTGGTGCCGGCGGCGCGGAGTGAATCGTCGTAGGCGAAGCGATCCGGGGCGTCGAGGGCGTGCGGCGGCAGCAGCTCCATGTCGACGTAGTGCTCCGGCGCGTAGGCGGCGTCCATCGCGGGGTCGAGGGCGTGCTCCCGCGGCGCGCGCCAGCGGTCGGGCTCGGGGTTCAGGTAGCCGAGCTGCGCGACGGCGTCGCGGAAGAAGGCGGGCATCTCGGGCGGGAGGGCACGCGCGGCGGCCTCGCCGATCATCCGATGCCCGGCCTCGCCCCAGCGGCGCGAAGCGGCGTCGGAGTGGGCGAGCGGAGGGGTGAGGGGGCGGGCCGGGCGGCGGGGGGCGCCGCGCGCCGCCGGCGGCGCGGCGAGCGGCTCCTCCGGCGGGGTCGGGGGGTCGGGCGGGGGCGCCGGCCGCGCCTGCTCTCGCGGGAGGGGGGCCCGAGCGGAAGGACCGGGCCGGCCCGCCACCCCCTGGCGCACGGCCG
>DASTRO010000337.1:0-9934 GCA_035761165.1 Gemmatimonadaceae bacterium
GCGGCCGCGCAGCAGCCGCAGGCCGATCGTCCGGAAGTAGCCGGGCGTGACGACGCGGAGGTCCGCGTCCGGCGCCTGCTCCCGGGCGACCGTCGGACGGTCCTCGCGCGCGAAGACGAGCCCGGTGTTGGGCCCGGCGAACGGGGCGCTGCTGACGAGCGCGGCGTGCTCCACCCCCGGCAGGCTGCCCACGCGCGCGAGGAGCGCCGTCTGGAATGCCGCCCGGCGCGTGGAGTCGCCAGAGGCGGCCTCGGGCAGCTGCAGCGGGGCGACGAGCACGCCGCGTGGCTCGAAGCCCAACGGCACGCCCTGCAGCCGGGCGAGGCTGCGCAGCAGGAGGCCCGTGCCGACCAGCAGGACGAGCGAGAGCGAGACCTGCAGCACCACCAGCACGCCGCGCAGGCGCTGGCCGATGCCGTCGTGGCCGACGCCGCGGCCGCCCGTCCGGAGCGTCGCGCCCATGTCGGCCCGCGAGACGCGCAGCGACGGCAGGAGCCCGAAGAGCACCGCGCTGCCCAGCGTCACCGCCGCCGTGAAGACGAGCACCGGCGTGTCGAGCCGGACGTCCTCCAGGCGGGGCACGGTGCCGGCGCCGGCGGCCCGCAGGATCGCCACGCCGGCGTAGGCGAGCGCCAGCCCCGCGACGCCTCCGATCGTGGCCAGCACCACGCTCTCCGTGAGGAGCTGCGTGACGAGGCGGCCCCGCGTGGCGCCAAGCGCACGACGGAGCGCGAGCTCGCGCCGCCGCGCGGCCGCCCGCGCGAGCAGCAGGTTGGCGGCGTTCGCGCAGGCGATGAGCAGCACGACGGCCACCACGCCGACGAGCGCGACCACGGCCTGCCGGAACTGCGTCCCGACGATCATCTCCGGCACCGACATGACGTTCACCGACCACCCGGCGTTCGTCGCGGGATGGGCACGGGCGAGGCGGGCGGCGACGAGGTCCAGCTCGGCCCGACCCTCCGCCAGCGTGCGTCCCGGCGCGAGCCGCGCGAGCACGCGCAGGTAGCGGTTGCTGTGGTCGGTGGACGCCGTGGCGAGCGAGAGCGGCGTCCAGAGCTCGGCGGGCGTGCCGGGCACGGCGAAGCGGGGCGGCATCACCCCGACCACCGTGTGCGGCGTGCCGTCGAGCGTCACGACGGAGCCGAGCACCGCGGGATCGGCGCCGAAGCGCGTGACCCAGAGCGCGTGGCCGAGCACCGCCACCGGCGGCGCGTCGGGGCGCGCGTCCGCGGCGAGCAGCGTGCGCCCGCGCAGGGCGGGCGTGCCGAGCAGCGGGAAGACGTCGGGGGTGACGGCGGTGGCCTGTACCGACTCGACGCCGCCACCGGCGCGGCGGAGCGTGGCGTCGCGCTGCCGCTCGAAGGCGGCCATCGCCGAGAAGGCGCGGCCCTGCGCGCGCCAGTCGGCGTAGTCCGCCGGAGAGACGGAGAAGAACGCCACGCCGCGCGGCGCGTTCCTGGACCAGAGCCGCACGAGCGCGTCCGCGTCGCGGAAGGGGAGCGGGCGCAGGAGGACGCCGTAGGCCACGCTGAAGACCGCGCTGTTGGCGCCGATGCCGAGCGCGATGGTGAGCGCGACGACGGCGGCGAAGCCGCGGTGCGTGGCGACGGTGCGCAGGGCGAAGCGCACGTCGCGGCGCAGCGCGTCCAGCCGGAAGCGGCGGCGCTGGCGCGCGGCACGCCGGTCGGCCAGCTCGGCGCACTCCTCCCGAACCCGCCGCACGTTGCCGAAGCGGCGCGCGGCGGCCGCCTCGGCTTCGGCGGCGGTCAGGCCGGCGCGCTGGAGCTCCTCCACGCGCATGCTGAAGTGGAAGGCCAGCTCCTCGTCCACGTCGCGTCGTGGATCGGGGCCGAGGAAGCGGCGGTGGCGACGGCGCCGCGGCGTCTCGGGCATGGGGGCCTCAGGCGGGAGCCCGGGTGGCGTGGATGACCTTGGTGATCGCCTCGACGAAGTGCGTCCAGCTCTCCAGCTCCGCGCGCAGCGCCTGCCGCCCGCGCGGCGTGAGGGCGTAGAACTTGGCGCGCCGGTTGTTCTCCGAGACGCCCCACTCGGAGCTGATCGCCTCCTTGTCCTCCAGGCGGTGGAGGGCGGGATAGAGCGAGCCCTCCTCGACGCGGAGCGCGTCGTCGGTGGTGTCCTGGATCCACCTGGCGATCGCGTAGCCGTGCATCGGCCCCCAGGAGAGCGTCTTGAGGATCAGCAGCTCGATCGCGCCGCGCTTGAACTCGAGGTCGGTGGCCACCGGGCGTCTCCCTTTTCAAATCCAGGGGTAGAATGGCACATGCCCCCTGGATTTGCAAGGGGTCGGCACATGTCCTGAGAACCGCGGGACCGGCCTACCGCGGACCTCCGCCGCGTGCCTCCGGCGTACGCGGCTCGATCGTGGCGCCGGTCGGGGTGTGGCGCGGCCGCCGTTCGGTAGTTCCGTACCCGTGCGACCCTCGACGCTCCGTGTCGCGCCCGGCGTCACTCCGTGCGGATCGCCGTCACCGGGTCCACCGCCGCGGCCCGTCGTGCCGGGACCAGCGAGGCGAGCACCGCTGCGGCGGCGATGACGACCGGCACGCCCGCCAGCACGACCGGGTCGAACGGCTGCACGCCGTAGAGCACGCGGCTCAGCAGGAGGCCCGCGGCCAGCGCCAGCACCAGCCCCGCCGCGGCGCCGCCGAGCACCGTGCGCAGGCTCTCCATCACCACCATGCGGACGACGCGCTGGCGCGTCGCGCCGAGCGCGGAGCGGATGCCGATCTCGCGCGTCCGTCGCTCGACCGAGTATGCCGTGACCCCATAGATCCCGACCGCCGCGAGCAGCAGCGCCACGAGCCCGAAGGCGCCCGCCAGCTCCGCGCCGAGGCGCACCGGCAGCTGGGTGATCGCCATGTCCTCGCGCATCGCCCGCACCGGCGGTGGCGGCAGGGTGGGGACGAGCTCGCGGAGCGTCGCCCAGATCGCGTCGCGCAGCGCCGGCGGCGGGCTCGCGGCGCGCAGCTGCAGCACCATCTCGCCGCGGAATTCCTGCGCGTGCGGCAGGTAGACGAAGGGCAGGGGATCCTCGCCGGGCATCTTGTGGTTCGCGTCGCGCGCCACGCCCACCACCGTCACCTCCGCCCCGTCCACGCCGCCCCAGCGGAAGCGCTTGCCGACCGCGCGCTCGCCGGGCCACCAGCGCCGCGCCGCCGTCTCGCTCACCACCGCCACGCGCGGCGCATCGGGACCGTCCGTCGCGAGGAAGCCACGACCGGCGCGGAGCGGCAGGGCGAGCGTCTCGAAGTAGCCCGGCCCCACGACGTTGAAGTACGTCCGCGGCGCGTCGAAGCGCGACGCGACCGTCATCCCCTCGGGGAGCACGCGCGTCTCCATGTTGCTGCCGGAGAGCGGGACGATGGCCGCCAGCGTCGCCGAGCGCACGCCGGGAAGCGCCGCGGCGCGCTCGACGAGCTGCGTGAAGAGCTGCCGCTGCGCCGCGTCGTCGACGCCGGCCAGCGAGGCGTCCACCGGCACGTCGATCACGCCGTCGGCGCGGAAGCCGGGGTCCAGGCCGCGCACGCTGGCCAGGCTGCGCACGAAGAGCGAGGCGACGGCGAGCAGCACGACGCAGAGCGCCGCCTGCGCGGCCACCAGTCGGCTGCGCTGCCGCCCGCCGGACGGCACGTCGCGGCGCAGCAGCGGCGCGAGCCGCGGCGACGAGGCGCGCAGCGCCGGCACCAGGCCGAAGAGGAGCGCCGTGGCGAGCGTCAGCGCGCCGGTGAAGAGGAGCACGCGCCCGTCGGGCGCGAAGAAGCTGGCCTCGAGCTGCGCCTCGGCCGGCACCGCCGCCGCGAGCAGGCGCGTGACGAGGAGCGAGCCGGCGAAGCCGAGCGCCCCGCCGACGACGGCGAGCACGAGGCTCTCCGTGAGGAGCTGGCGGACCAGCCGCCACCGACCGGCGCCGATCGCCAGCCGCACGCCGATCTCGGTGCGCCGCGCGGCCGCCCGGCCCAGCAGCAGGTTGGCGACGTTGGCGCAGGCGATGAGCAGCACCAGCGCGACCAGCACCATCAGGAAGCCCGCCGCCGCGGCCACCGGCGCGCGCAGCTCGGCGTTGACGCCGCGCACGTGGTCCAGTCGCACGCCGAAGCGCGCGTAGCGCGCGGTGTCCGTCTGCGCCAGCCGCGCCGTGAGCACGCGCAGCTCCGCCTCGGCCGCGTCCCGGGTGACGCCGGGGCGCAGGCGCGCCGTGGTGTAGAGGCTGTTGACGTCCTCCAGCGCGGCGTCGCCGAGAAGCGGCGTCAGGCCGACCGGTGCCCAGAGGTCCGGGATCCAGCCGACGACCGAGCTCGTGAAGTACGGGCCGGCCACGCCGACCACCGTCACCGGATGGCCGGCCAGCCGGATCGTGCGCCCCACGATCGCCGGGTCGGCGCCGAAGCGGCGCTCCCACAAGCGATGACTCAGCACCACCGCCGGCGGGGCGTCGCGGTCGTCGCCCGTGCCGGCGCCCAGACGGTGGCCGAGCGTCATGCGGGTGCCCAGCGCGTCGAAGAAGCCGCTCGTCACGAAGCCCACGCGCACGCGCTCCGTGGCGCCACCGTCCACCTGCATCACCATCGCCGCGGTGCGCTCCCCGACGATCGCCTCGAAGGAGCGGGCGCGCGAGCGGAACCAGTCGAGATCGCGCCAGTCGAAGGGGCTGTGGTGGTTCACGTACACGCGCACCAGCCGCGGCGCCGTGGTGCCGGGGATGGGGCGCAGCAGCAGCGCGTTCACCACGCTGAACACGGCCGCATTGGCGGCCACCCCGAGCGCGATGGAGAGCGCCGCGACCAGGGTGAAGCCCGGACTGCGGCGCAGCACGCGCAGCGCGTAGCGCACGTCGTGCGCGAACGCGTCGAGCGCGGCGGCACGCGTCAGGCGGCGGTGATGCTGCTGGTCCATGTGGCGTACCTCACGGCGGACGTGATCGAGATCGCCGAAGCGGCGCAGCGCCTCGGCCCGCGCCGCCTCGGGCGTCAGGCCGCGCGCCACCAGCGCCTCCACGGTGGACTCGATGTGATCGTGCAGCTCGTCGTCCAGGTCGGCGGCGGGGTCGGGGCGGACGAAGCGCAGGTAGCGACGCCACGTGGGCTCGCCGGGCGGCTCGTGCCACGCGCGTGGGGACATGGTCGGCTCGTGGCTCAGGCGGTCTGCGTGCGCGAGGGGGCCTGCAGCACCTTGCCGACCGCCGCGACGAGCCGCTCCCAGCTCTCGGTGCGGTCGCGCAGCATGCGGCGCCCCAGGGGGGTGAGCCGGTAGTACTTGGCGCGGCGGTTGTTCTCGGAGAGCCCCCACTCGGCCTCCACCCAGCCGCGGTGCTCCATACGGTGCAGGGCAGGGTAGAGGGCGCCCTCCTCGATGGCGATGTCGCCATCGGTGGTCTGACCGACCCACTGGGCGATGGCGTAGCCGTTCATCGGCCCCCAGGAGAGCGTCTTGAGGATGAGGACGTTCAGGGTGCCCTGGATGAGGTCGAGGTCGCGGTCGGCCATGGGGTTCCCGTAGTACGGTGAGGGGAGTGGGCGTGGGGTAGTACGGTTAGGGGAAGCGGAGAGTTTCGGGGGCGTCGAGCGGGCGGGGACGGCGGTCGGGTGGCGGCGGGGACGATTCGATGGTGGTCGCGCGGCGGGACGGCACGATCGTGTCATTCGGGGGGGGCCCCCGCGTCCGGGGGCCCTTGCGTCTGGGGCCCCTGCGTTCGGGGCGCCCCGCACTACGCCCCGAGCACCCGGCCCAGCCCCACCGCCGCCCTCGATTGAGCCGCGGCATCCGCGGCGCGAGATTCGGCCCCGTTCACCCACCCGAACCCGGTCGACTCGTGCCCTCCTCCTTCCGCTTCCGCCCCGTCCTCCTCGCCGGCGCCGTCGGCCTCGCCACGGCCTGCGCCCGCGCCCCGCGCTCGCAGCCGCTCCTCGCCCCCACGCCCGACGCGCTCGCCGCGCCGGCGCCGGACAGCTTCCTCGTCACCTTCGAGACGACGCGCGGCCCGGTGGACGTGCTCGTCCGCCGCCACTGGTCGCCGGCCGGCGCGGACCGGTTGTACTATCTGGTGCGCCACGGCTTCTACGACGGCGCGCGCTTCTTCCGCGTCGTGCCCGGCTTCGTCGTGCAGTTCGGCATCCCGGCCGATCCGGCGGTGGCCGAGGCGTGGCGGGAGCGCCGCATCCCGGACGACACGGTGCGCGCCAGCAACCGTCGCGGCATGGTGAGCTTCGCGCGCGGCGGCCCGGCGACGCGCACGACGCAGCTCTTCATCAACCTGCGCGACAACCCGCGGCTCGACACGCTGAACGGCTTCGGCTTCCCGCCCGTGGGCGAGGTGGTGAACGGCGGCATGGCCGTCGTCGACTCGCTCTACGGCGGCTACGGCGAGGGCGCGCCGCGCGGCCGCGGCCCGAGCCAGGACTCCATCCGCGCGCTCGGCGAGCCGTATCTCGCCGCCCACTTCCCCGAGCTCGACGCGATCCGGCGGACGCGCGTCGTGCGGGAGTGGCGGCGTTAGGCGCCTCCGCCGTCCGGCTGCCGCGCGCGTGGCCGCAGCGGCGGCCCCGCCGGTGGCCGGCGGTCGTCGTCGTCGTCCGGCCTCGCCCCGGACCGGGCCCGCTCCTCGCGCTCCTCCCGATCCTCGTCGGCGATGTCGTGCGAGAGCGGGAAGAAGAGCGAACGCCGCACCGCGGGATAGGGCGTGCTCCAGCCACGCGCGTCGTGCCACAGGATGCGGTTCAGCGCCTCGCTCGGCGCGGCGTCGGGCACGTCGAGCACCATCCGCGCCGAGGCGCGCGCGGCGGCGCGGCGCGCCTCGGCGTCGGCGCCGCGGATCCGCCCGGGCCGCGGGTTCACCTCGTCCAGCGGCACCGCCGGCACGAGCGCCGTGTAGGGCGTGAAGTCCGGCGCCTCGCCCGCGCCCAGGAAGCTGGCGCGCATGTCGGTGGCGACGAGGTCGTACAGGCTCAGCGCGGGCAGGCCGAGCATCAGCTCGATCGTCTTCACCATGCTCGGCTGGATGTAGAAGGTGCTGTCCACCACGCCGCGCCGCGCGTAGGGCGAGGCGACCAGCGCCACGGTGCGGTGGCCGTCCACGTGGTCCACCCCGTTCTGCGCGTCGTCCTCGACGACGAAGATCGCCATGTCGCGCCAGAAGGGTGAGTGCGAGAGCCCCTCGACGACGCGGCCGAGGGCGAGGTCGTTGTCGGCCACGCAGGCGCGCGGCGTGCACCAGCCGGCGCTGGCGCCCGAGGTGTGGTCGCTCGGCAGGAGCATCAGCACCAGCTCGGGCATCGCCCCGGCGGCGGTCCAGTCGGCGAGGTGGGCCAGCACGTCCTCTGCCTTCACCACGTCGGGCGACTCCATCGACCAGCCCGGGTACTCGCGCACGAGCACCGCGTCGAGCGACGGGATGGCGGCGCGCGTGTCGTACAGGCCGCGCAGCACCGCGCGGAAGTCGGTGGCCCGGCCGGCCTGGCCGCCGCGCGATGCGAGGTACTGCGCCATGAGGCGCGCGCGCAGATCCGCCCGCGACTGCGGTGGCGACGGTGCATACTCGCCGAAGACGGCCACCCGCTTGCCGGCCGCCGCCGCGCTCTCCCACAGGAAGCCGCCGGCCGAGTAGGCCAGCGGGTCCTCGCTCTCCGAGGGATAGCTGCGCCCGTAGTAGAGCGGCCACATCGGATACTCGGTCTCGTTGGCCTGCGTCAGCCACTGGTGCCCGTCGGCGGAGTTGCCGCCGGAGGCGAAGAAGCGGTCGAGGACGACGTAGCGCTCGGCCAGCGCGTGCGCGTTGGGCGTGACGTCGCGCCCGTAGATGACGAGGCTCGAGTCGCCGTCGCCGCGCGGCAGGTCGCCGAGGATCTGGTCGTAGGTGCGGTTCTCGCGCACGATGAAGACGACGTGGCGGATGGGGCTCGGCTCGCCGGGGCGCTCGGGCACCGGCTGCGCGGCCACGCCGGCGCGCGCGGCGAGCGACGCGGCCACGCCCCCCGTTTCACCGACGAGGGTGAGCCGGTCGTTCTCCGCCACCGCCGTGGTGTAGGCGGCGAGCGCCGACGGCGACGGCACGTCGATCACGTTCACCGAGCCGCGCACGGCGTGCACGTAGCCGCCCACCTTGCCCGGCGCGCCGCCCGTCTCGCCCGTGCCGCTCCCGACGCCCAGCAGCGCGCCGACGGCCAGGTGGCGGCCGTCGGGGCTGACGTCGAGGCTGGACGGGTACCACCCGGTGGGAATGAGGCCGAGGAAGCGCGCCGCGCCGGCGTCGGCGGCGCTCACGTCGTAGACGGCCACCGCGTTGGCGCCGCCGAGGGCGACGTAGAGCGTGCGGCCGTCGGGCGCGAGGGCGAGCGCGGTGGGGGCGAGGCCGATCTTCCGCTCGCGGAAGGGCGCGATGGCGATGCGCGCGGCCAGCGCGCTGGCGCGCGTGTCCACCACGCTCACCGTGTCGGCGTTGCCGTCGGCCACGTAGAGCCGGCCGCGCGGCTCGTCCCACGCCAGGCCGGTGGGATGCCGGCCGACGGTGACGGCGTGCGTCACGCGGCCGGCGGCGACGTCCACGCGCGTCACGGTGCCCGGCGCGGCGAGGCCGCGCTCGTCCACGCGCACCGGCTCGGCGCGCGGGTCGCAGCACTGCGGCGCCGAGCGCTCGCCGGAGTCCGGCTGCGCGCCGCCCAGGTTCGACACCCACGCCACCGCGCCGTCCGCCGCGAGCACGGCGGCGACGGGGGCGACGCCCAGCGGCACGACGCGCAGCAGCGTGTCGGCGTCGGCGTCGAGCACGGCCAGCGCGTCGTTGGCGGTGAGCGGCAGCACGGCCGGGCGCACCCCGCCGGCGCCGCGGCGCGCCGCCACGGCCGGCGCGCCGGCCATGTAGTCGCCGAGCACGCCCGACACGGCGGCGGGGGCCACCGCCTCGCCGCGGACGTCGGCATCCCAGGCGCCGAGCCGCGTGACGGCGCCCGGCGCGACGAGCGGCGCGCCGGTGGGCAGCCGCGAGGTGGCCATCCCCTCGGGCAGCCGCCCCACCATGCCGACGAGCGCGCGTCGCGTCACCGGATCCACCGTCACCCCCTGCACGCCGCTGCGCCCGTCGAAGGCGCCGCGCGCCAGCACACGGTTGCCGGCCCAGGCGAGGTGGTAGACGGAGCCGGGCACCACCACCCAGAGCTCGTCGGGCGTGGCGAAGTGCACGCCGGTGACGCGATCGTCGAAGACGCTCTGCACGCCGGCCGGCGTCACCTGCTGCATCGTCGTGACGACCCCCGAGTCGGGCACCGTGCGGCGCGGCGGCTGCGCGCCGAGCACTGGCGGGAGCGCGAGGAGCGCCGCGGCGAGCGCGACGGGTCGCGCGAGGGCGACGGGACGCGCCCGGCGCGGGCGCGCGGCGCGGCGGGAGGAGATCGGGGTCACCGCTGCCTCCGGGGGCGGGTGGACAGATGACGGCATTCCGTCGCACGGCGCGCGACGGCATCGTTCCTGACCGCATGGCGCGGGGGCCCCCCCCGAACTGCACGATCGCGTCGGCGCGCCACGTGCGCGTCATCGAAGCGTTGCGTGCCGTGCCCATTGCCCGCCGACCCTGGCCCCACCCCGTCCGCGCCTCATCATTCATGCCCCTTCCCCTCTCCGTCCTCGACCTCGCCCCCGTGGGCGCGAACGCCACCGCCTCGCAGGCGCTGCGCGACACGGTGACGCTGGCGCGCCTGGCGGACCGCCTCGGCTTCGCGCGCTACTGGCTGGCCGAGCATCACGGCATGCCGAGCATCGCCAGCTCGGCGCCCGAGATCCTCATCGAGCACGTGGCCACGGCCACCGAGCGGATCCGGGTGGGGTCGGGCGGCATCATGCTGCCGAACCACGCGCCGCTGCGCATCGCCGAGGCGTTCCACACGCTGGAGGCGCTGCACCCGGGGCGGATCGACCTCGGCAT
>DASTRO010000338.1:0-15996 GCA_035761165.1 Gemmatimonadaceae bacterium
CGGGCAGCACCACTAGCCGCGCCGTTCCACCCCTCACCGACTCACCCGCATGATGCCGCCGCTCCGCCGCCCCACCCGCACCACGCTGCTCGCCGCTGCCGCCGCGGCCATGGCCGCCACGCTCTCCAGCGCCGCGGCGGCACAGCCGGCGACGCGCGCCGCCGCGCCCGACACCGGCCGCGCCGCGCGGGCCGCCGCGTTGGTGGACTCGCTCGCCGCCGCGTACCTGCGCCGCGACGCCGACCGCGACGCCGCCCGGAGCGACAGCACGAGCGCCGACAGCACCGCCGACGCGGCGGAGCGCGGCGGCATGCCCGACAACTCGCTGGCCGCGCTGGAGCGGCGACACCGCTTCGAGGACAGCCTGCTGGCGCGGCTGCGCCAGGTGGACAGCGCCGCGCTGGTGGGGCGGCCGCAGTGGGTGACCTACGGCGGGCTGCGCAACCGGCTGGAGTCGAGCGTGGCGACGCGCGTCTGCCACTACGAGCTGTGGGGGGTGAACTCGTACGTCAACGGCTGGCAGACGTCGCAGTCCGACGCCTTCTCGCAGCTGGCCGTGGGGACGCCGGAGCGCCGCACGCGCGCGCTGGCGCGGGCCCGGGCGCTGCCGCGCTTCATCGACACCGAGATCGTGAACCTGCGCGAGGGGGTGCGGCGCGGCTACACCTCGCCGAAGGTCATCGTGCAGGCCGTCATCCGGCAGCTCGACGACCTCACGCGCGTGCGCGCCGACTCCTCCCCCTTCGCCTCGCCGGCGCAGCGCGACACGGCGCGCGACGCCGCGGCGGCGGCGTTCCGGCGCGAGTTCGTCGCCGTCGTGCGCGACGAGATCAACCCCGCCATCGGCCGCTACCGCGACTACCTGGCCACGGCGTACCTCCCCGCGGCGCGCGAGGCGATCGCCGTCTCCGCCAATCCCGACGGCGCCGCGTGCTACCGCGCCAGCATCCGCAGCTTCACCACGCTCGACCTCCCCGCCGACTCGGTGTTCGAGCTCGGGCGGCGCGAGATGGCGGCCATCGAACGGGAGATGCTGGAGATCGCCGAGCGCGACTTCGGCACGCGCGACGTGCCGGCGCTGCTGCGGCGGCTGAAGGAGGACCCGCGCTACACCTTCCGCACGCGGCAGGACGTGATCGACACCGCGCAGGCGGCCATCGACCGGGCGCGGCGCGCCATCCCGCAGTGGTTCGGGATGCTCCCCGAGGCGGACGTCGTCATCCGGCCGTACCCGGAGTTCCGCCAGCGCGCCGGCGCACCGGGGCAGCTGCTGGGGGCGCGCGACGGACGGCCGGCCACCTTCCTCATCAACACCTGGGATCCCACGCACAAGAGCCGCGCCGACGGCGAGGCGACGGCCTTCCACGAGGCGATCCCGGGCCACCACCTGCAGGGCGCCATCGCCCGCGAGCGGGAGGGCGGCGACACGCTGGCGCGCCGCTTCGGCAACTCGGGCTTCGGCGAGGGGTGGGCGCTCTACGCCGAGCGGCTGGCCGACGAGATGGGGCTCTACTCGTCGCCGATGACGCGGCTGGGGCTGCGCTCGAGCGAGGCGTTCCGCGCCGCGCGCTGCCTGATCGATGCGGGGATCCACACCCGCGGCTGGACGCGCGAGCAGGCGCTGGACACGCTGATGGCGCACACGACGATGTCCCGGCGCATCGCCGAGGGGGAGATCGACCGCTACATCTCGTGGCCGGGGCAGGCGCCGTCGTACATGCTGGGGCGCAACGAGATCCTGCGGCTGCGCGAGCGGGCGCGCGACGCGCTGGGCGCGCGCTTCGACATCCGCGAGTTCCACGACCGCGTGCTGGAGGACGGCGCGCTCACGCTGCCGATGCTGCGCGAGAAGATCGAGCGGTGGATCGCCGAGCGGCGGGCGGCGGGCCCGCGCGACGCCGTGGGTGTGGGCGGGTGATGGACCGCCGCACGTTCCTCGCCGCCGGCGCCGCGGCGCTCGCCGCGCGGCGACTGCCGTCGCACCGCGCGCAGCCCGCGGTGCCGCGCCCCACCCCCGCGCAGCTGGCCTGGCAGCGCGACGAGCTGGCGCTCTTCCTCCACTTCGGCGTCAACAGCTTCACCGACCGCGAGTGGGGAGACGGCCGCGAATCGCCGACCATCTTCGCGCCGACGCGGCTGGACGCGCGGCAGTGGGCGCGTGCCGCCCGCGCCGCCGGGGCGCGCGCCCTCGTCCTCACCGCCAAGCACCACGACGGCTTCTGCCTCTGGCCCACCGCCACCACCACGCACTCGGTGGCGAGCAGCCCGTGGCGCGACGGCCAGGGTGACGTCGTCCGCGAGCTCACCGACGCCTGCCGCGCCGAGGGGCTGCGCGCCGGGCTCTATCTCTCGCCCTGGGACCGCAACCACCCCGCCTACGGCGACTCGCCGCGCTACAACGACGTCTACGCCGCGCAGCTCACCGAGCTGCTGACGCGCTACGGCCCGCTGGCGGAGGTCTGGTTCGACGGCGCCAATGGCGAGGGGCCCAACGGGAAGCGGCAGGTCTACGACTGGCCGCGCACCTTCGCCCTCGTCCGGCGACTGCAGCCGGAAGCGGTGATCTTCTCCGACGCCGGCCCGGACGTGCGCTGGTGCGGCAACGAGAAGGGGGTGGCGGGGGATCCGAACTGGTCCACGGTGGATCCCGCCGCGGTGCCCTACCCCGGCGCCACCGGCGACGGCGTGATCGCGGCGCTGCAGCACGGCGACCCGGCGGGCACCGTCTGGCGTCCGGCGGAAGCGGACGTATCGATCCGCCCGGGGTGGTTCCACCATCCGGCGGAGGACGCGCGCGTGCGCGACGTGGAGGATCTCGTGGCGCTCCACTTCAGCTCCGTGGGGCGAAACTCCAAGCTGCTGCTCAACGTGCCGCCCACGCGCGACGGCGTGCTGCACGAGGTGGACGTGTCGCGCCTGCGCGGCTTCCGCGCGCGGCTGGACGCGCTCTTCGCGAACGATCTCGCGGCCGGCGCCGCGCCGGCGTGGCGGCGCACCGGAGCGCGCACTGCCGCGCTGGAGCTGGAGCTCGCGCGCGTGCGGCCGGCCAGCGTCGCGCGGCTGGCCGAGCCGATCGAGCGCGGGCAGGCGGTGGCGCGGTGGGCGCTGCAGGGCGACGCCGGCGACGGCGCCTGGCGGCCGCTGGCGCGCGGCACGACGATCGGCCACGCGCGGCTCGTGCGCTTCCCGCGCACGCCGCTGCGGCGCGTGCGGCTGGTAGTGGAGGAGGCCGTCCGCGCACCGGAGGCGGTGACGCTGCGGCTGTACGACGGCGGCGACGGCGGCGCGGACTGACGAGATACGCCGGCGCCGCCGGGCGCTCGCTCGGCGTCGGGATCGCTGGGGCCGCCAGACGCGGGTGATGGAGCCGATCGTCCGCGCCGCCCGGTCGCGTTCCAGCGCGACGCCCTGGCGAGGCGCTCCCCGCGCGCGGAGATTCTCCGCATGCCGCACGCATCGCTCACACGCCGGGTGGCCCTGGCCACCTGCCTCGCCACCCTCGTCGGATGCGCCCCGCGGACGGGGATCGGCGCCGCATCCTCCGCCACGGCCGCGCCGGCCGCGCCGGCCGCGCGCCGCGGCAATCCCATCCTCCCCGGCTGGTACGCCGACCCCGAAGCGCACGTCTTCGACGGCGCGTACTGGATCTACCCCACCTACTCGGCGCCGTACGACGAGCAGGTCTTCCTGGACGCGTTCTCGTCGCGCGACCTGGTCACGTGGACGAAGCATCCGCGCATCGTCGACACCACCGCCGTGCGGTGGGCGCGGCGGGCGATGTGGGCGCCGTCGGTGGTGGAGAAGGACGGCTGGTACTACCTCTTCTTCGGCGCCAACGACATCCAGAGCGACGCCGAGCGCGGCGGCATCGGCGTGGCGCGCTCGCGCAGCCCCGCCGGCCCGTTCGTGGACTACCTCGGCCGGCCGCTGATCGACCGCTTCCACAACGGCGCGCAGCCCATCGACCAGATGGTGTTCCGCGACCCGGCGAGCGGCGCGTACTACATCGTCTACGGCGGCTGGCGGCACTGCAACATCGCCCGGCTCAACGACGACTTCACCGGCTTCGTCCCCTTCCCGGACGGCACCACGTTCCGGGAGATCACGCCGGAGGGGTACGTGGAGGGGGCGTTCATGCTGCCGCACGACGGCCGGTACTACTTCATGTGGTCGGAGGGCGGCTGGACCGGGCCGGACTACGCGGTCGCCTACGCCGTGGGCGACTCGCCCTTCGGGCCGTTCGAGCGCGTGGGGAAGATCCTGCAGCAGGATTCGACGGTGGCGACCGGCGCCGGCCACCACTCGGTGATCCGGTCGCCCGCGTCGGGGAAGTGGTACATCGTCTACCACCGCCGCCCGCTCGGCGAGACGGACCGCAATCACCGCGTGGTGAGCATCGACGAGCTGCGCTTCGACGCGACGGGGCACATCGTGCCGGTGCGGATCACCACGGAGGGCGTGGCGGCCGACCCGATCGGCGGGCGTTGACGTGCCGTGCGGAGGTCACGTGACGAGTGGCCGTCGGCTCCGTCGAATCGGCACGCGGAGGGCGCGGAGGAAGCGAACGGGCGAGGGGACAGGATGCACCGGACTGCGGGAATCCAGTGCGGATCGGGGCCGGAGCCGGGAGCATCGTGCCTTCGGGGGGGGCCCCCCGCGACGCGATCCGTCCCACGGCCCGATCGACGACTCGCCTCCCTGCTCCCGACATCCCGTTCATCCCGTTCATCCCGTTCAGCCCGATCAGCCCGTTCAGCCCGTTCAGCCCGATCAGCCCGTCGGCGCGATGCAACGAGCGAATGGCAGGACAGGAGGAACAGCGAGACAGGATGAACGGGATGAACGGGATGGGACGCTAGGGAAGACGGCCTCCCGTCCAGCCCCGGCGCGCGGAGGGGTGGAGCGTGGAGGAGCCCACCCCCATTCAGTTCCGGCTCCGACGTGCGGAGTCGCCCGCGACCGGCGCACCCCTCCACATCCTCTACGTCCTCCGCGGTTCACCCGCCATGGCCGCGAGGCGACCGACTCTCGTCGTGCGCTCCGCGCCTCCGCGTGAATCGCTCGACGGGGCGCCCGGCCGCCGTCGGGCGTCAGCGCACCACCAGCTCGCCGCGCAGCCGGATGTCCGCCGACGAGCGCCCCACCAGCACGCGGACGCGCCCCGGCTCCACCACCCAGCGCAGGTCGCGGTCGAGCAGGCGGAGCTGGTCGGCGCCCAGCGTGAACGTCACCTCGCGTGATTCGCCCGGAGCGAGGTGCACCTTGGCGAACCCCTTCAGCGCGAGCACCGGCCGCGCCACGGTGGCGAGCACGTCGCGCAGGTAGAGCTGCACCACCTCGTCGCCGGCCACGGCGCCGGTGTTGCGCACCGTCGCGCGCACCGTCACGCGCCCGTCGGGCGCGACGGTGTCGGGCGTGATGCGCAGATCGGAATAGGCGAACGTGGCGTAGCTCAGCCCGAAGCCGAAGGGGAAGAGTGGCTTCCCGGTGAGGTCCAGGTAGTCGTCGCCGCGGCCGGTGGGCTTGTGGTCGTAGCGCAGCGGGAGCTGCCCCTCGGCGATCGGGAAGGTGATGGGGAGGCGCCCGCCGGGGTCGGCGCGGCCTAACAGCACGTCGGCCGCGGCGCGGCCGCCCTCCTCGCCCGGATACCAGGCGAGCAGCACGGCGTCCACGCCGCCGAGCCAGCGCGACATGGTGATGGCGCTGCCGCCGACGAGCACCACGACCGTGGGCGTGCCGGTGGCCGCGACGCGCTGGATCAGCTCCTCCTGGTGCCCCGGGAGGGAGAGGAAGGCGCGGTCGCGGAACTCCCCCTCCTCGATGCCCGCGACGACGACGGCGACGTCGCTCGCGCGCGCCGCGGCGACGGCGCTGTCGATGGCCGCGCGCCGGTCGTCGGGCACGCCGGCATCCCAGACGAGCTTCACGTGCGCGGGGCCGGTGCTCTCGTGGAACTCCAGGCGCAGGTGGTGCGTGCTCCCCGGCGCCAGCGCGACGTCGGCCAGGTGCGCGCCGTACGACACCTCGCGCCAGCGATCCACGAGGAGCGAGTCGTCGAGCCAGAGGCGCCAGCCGTCGTCCCCGTCCACGCCGAGCCGGCGCACGCCCGCCGCGGGCACGGTGAGCGTCCCCGTCCAGCGCACGGCGTACCACTCCGGCGAGAGGCCGCGCGCCGGCGCGTTGAAGGTCCAGCCGAAGTCCACCCGCTCGTCGGCTCTCACGACGGCGGGTTGTCCGGTGAGCGTGATGTTCGTGAAGTACTCGCCGCGCAGCCCGCGCCCGCGCCCGCCGTCCTCCTCGTGCGCCAGCCAGTCGGCCGGCACGACGACGTGCTCCGGTGAGAGGCGCGGCACGCCCGGCGCGTGGCGCACCGTGGTGCGCGCGCCCACCGCCTCGCGGAGGCCGTCCAGGATGGAGACGCCGCGCGCGCCGGACGCGGTGTAGCCGCCCAGCCGCGCCTCCGTCGCATCGGCGCCGATGACGGCGATGGAGGCCGGCGCGGTGGGCAGCGGGAGCGTGCCGCGCTCGTTGCGCAGCAGCACCATCCCCGCGGCGGCCGCCGCGCGCGCCAGCGCGCGGTGCGCGGCGCTGCCGGCCTGCGCCGCGGCGCTGTCCGGATCCACGTACGGCCGCTCGAAGAGGCCGAGCTCGAACTTGGCGCGTAGCACGCGGGCGACGGCGCTGTCGATCACCGGGGCGGGGACGAGGCCGCGGCGCAGTGCCGCCAGGTACGGCCGGTGCTGCTCCCAGGTGGACTGGAAGACGACGTCCAGCCCCGCCTCCCAGGCGTGGCGCGCCGCCTCGGGGGTGCTGGGCTCCGTGTGATGCAGCACGGTGGCGCCGCCGGTGGCCGCGGCGTCGGAGATGACGAAGCCGCCGAAGCCCCAGTCGTGCTTGAGCGTCGTGGTGAGCAGCCAGCGGTTCTGCGTGGCCGGCACGCCGTCCACCGAGTTGTAGGCGGTCATCACCGAGCGCGCGCCGGCGGCCAGCGCGGCGCGGAAGGGCGGGAAGTGGCGCTCCTCCAGCGCGCGGCGGCTCGCGTCGATGGGGTAGCTGTCGCGCCCGCCCTCGCCGACGTTGGCGACGAGGTGCTTGGGGGTGGCGACGACGCCGGCGCGCTCGAACGCGCCGACGAAGGCGCGCGCCATCGCGCTGGCGAGGTACGGGTCCTCGCCGTACGTCTCCTCCACGCGCCCCCAGCGCACGTCGGTGGCGACGTTCACCACCGGCGAGAGCGCCTGTCGCACGCCGCGGCTCCGCGTCTCGCGCGCCGCCGCCGCGCTGACGCGGGCGACGAGGGCGGTGTCCCAGCTGGCGGCGAGCGCGATGGCCTGCGGGAAGACGGTCGCCCCGTCGCGCATGAGGCCGTGCAGCGCCTCGTCGAAGGGGATGATGGGGATGCCGAGCCGCGTGCGCTCCACGAACCAGCGCTGGATGGCGTTGACGCGCGTCGCGTGCGCGCGGGCCAGCTCGGCGCGCGACATGGTGCGGGCGGCGGCCGTGTCGCCCGCCGGCAGGGCGGAGATCTGCAGCCCGAAGGCGCCGTGCGCGTAGTCGTGCGTGGCGTCGTCCAGGCTCCCCGGGCTCATGTAGAGCTGCCAGAACTTCTCCTCGAGCGTCATCCGCCCCAGCAGGTCGCGCACGCGCTCGGCCACGGGGCGCGCGGGATCGCGGTAGGGGAGCGTATCGCGCGCCTGCGCGGCGGCGGGGTGCCGCGCGGCGAGGAGGGCGGCGAGGAGGGGGAGGAGCGTACGGAGGCGCATGCGCCGTCCCGGTCCCGTGTTACGTGTACCCCGCCGGCGGCTGCACCTCGCGACCACTGAGCCCGCGGATGATGCAGAGGTAGACGGGGAGCGGCGGCAGCCCGGCCGCGGCGCGGCGCTCGTCCAGGTGCGCCAGGTCCTCGATCGGGTCGAAGACCAGCGTGCGCCCGTCTCCGCTGTCGTGGAGCTGCGTGCCGTAGCGCTGCGGCCGCCCGTCGCTCACGCGCACGCGGTCCTCGAGCATCGCCAGGTCGCTCGGCGAGACCTCGCCCGCGGGGAGCGCCTGCATGAGGCGCAGCGCCTCGTGCTGCAGCGCGGGATTGTGCTGGGCGACGAGGAAGGCCGCCGAGGCGCCCCGCGCGCCGACGAGGCTCCGCCCCGGCCAGCCATAGCGATCGATGATGGCACGCAGCTCGGCGGCGTCCGCGGAATCGCGCTCGGCCATGCGCCGCACGAAGGCCGGGTCGCGCATGGAGTCGGCCAGCGCCGGGGCGTTGCGCACGGCCTGGTCGCGCTCGCCGAGGGCGATGAGCCGCCGGCGTAGGGAGTCGTTGCTCCAGGTGTGACCGCGCTCGTCGCTCCACGCCGCGCTCACGCGCCGCCACGCGGTGGCGGTGTCGCTCGCCATGCAGGCGGTGGCGATGGAGTCGGCGGGGCTCTGCTGCGCGGCGGCGGGGGAGGCCAGGGTGCCGAGCATGGCCGGCGCGGCCACCAACGCCAGCATGGCCAGCGCGGCACGGGCGCGCACGGGTGTCTTCACGAAGTGGCCCATCGGCTCCCCGAGGTGGCTGGCCGCGCTGGTCGGAGCGCGTGTCGGTGAACGCCCACACCCATCGTCCGGCTCAGAGCGGGCGCTGGACACGGCACGGCTGCCCGAACGCGAGAACGTCCGGGGGAATGTCGGTGGTGACCACGCTCCCGGCGCCGACCGTCACATTGTCGCCGATCGTCACGCCGGGCAAGACGATGGTGCCGGCGCCGATCCACACGTTGTCACCGATGCGGATCGGCGCGGCCTGCGTGCGGTACGGCGACCGGCCGGCGTCGGGACGCCAGCCGGGCACGAGCCGGTCCGCGGCGCGCAGGGGGTGCGACGCCGTGAGCAGCTGCACGTACGGGCCGAGGAGGGCATTGGCGCCGATGCGGATCTCCGCCGAATCCAGGCAGACGCACCCCACGTTGAGGAAGGCGTTGGCGCCGATGACGACGTGCGCCCCGTAGTCGCAGAAGAAGGGCGGCTCGATCCAGACGCCGGGGCCCACCTGGCCGAGCAGCGCCTCGAGCGCCGCGCGACGGCCGGCCGCGTCGTCGGCGGGGCTGGCGTTGAAGGTGGCGAGCAGCCGCCGCGCCCGGCCGGCCAGCGTGAGGAGCTCGGGATCGCGCGAATCGTAGGGCTGGCCGGCGAGCATGCGATCGCGCTCCGTGGGCATGATGATGGCGGCGGCGGAACGGCAGGAGATGCAGGACGCGCCGGAGCGAGCGGACATCGCCCACCCCGGCGCGTCGGGAGCCCGAGTCGGGGGCTACTCGGGCACGACTTCGCGGCCCACCGCCGCCACGCCGGCGCGCCGGGCCTGCGCGTTGAACGCGGCCAGGTCGGTGGCCAGCACCTGGTCCAGGCGGTCGGTCTGCACCTTCAGCTCGCGCTTCAGGTCCTCGAAGATGGGCGCGATGTTGCTGGTGGGGGCGCCGTCGCCGCGGGTGGTGATGGAGAGCAGCGAGGCGAGGCGGTTGTTGATCTTGATGGGGAAGTTGAGCGGGTCCTGCCCGCTCTGGTTCCGCACCTGGTAGATCGCCTCCTCCACCGCGCTCAGGCTCCGCGTCAGCCGGTCGCCGGCCGTCTCGAGCTGGGCGTCCTGCGACCGCTTCAGGCGGTCGGCCACCTGCGCCTTGAGGTCGCGGATCCTGATGACGGCCTCGTTGGCCTCGCTCACCTTGTCGCGGATCTGGATGGCGAGGGCGAACTGCTTCTGCAGGTCGGCGTCGGTGACGTCGGCGAACATGGGGTTGCGGCGCACGACGAGCGGCTGCGTGAGCGTCTGGCCGTCGGCGGTGAGGCGCACCTGGTAGGTGCCCGGAGGCGCCGTCGGCCCGGCCGTCGAGCCGCCCCAGAGGATCATCCCCGGGAACGACGTCGCGTCCGGATAGCGCAGGTCCCAGGTGACGCGCTGCAGGCCGGCCTTCACCGACGGCAGCGGGTCGGGGCCGCCGCCACGGCGGAAGCCGCCGCCCCCACCGCCGCGCCGCGCCGCGGCCACCGAGTCGGCCCGGGCGCGCGCCGCGGAGTCGGAGACGACGCTGTAGGCCACGTGGCCGGCCGCGTCGAGGATCTCGAGCTTCAGCGTGTTCACCGGCCGCTTCAGCCAGTACTGGACGGCCGCCGGCGCGGACGAGCGGATGGCCACCGCCGGCTCGAAGAGCACGGGCGCCGTGCCGTCCGCCATCGCCGGCTGGTACTGCCGCAGCGCGGCGATGTCGTCCAGGATGTAGAAGCCGCGCCCGTGGGTGGCGATGGCCAGGCTGTTGTCCTCCACCGCCAGGTCCACCACCGGCAGCGCCGGCAGGTTGAGCGACAGCGACGACCAGTGGGCGCCGTCGTCGTAGGAGATCCAGACGCCGCGCTGCGTGCCGGCGTAGAGCAGGCCGCGCCGCGTGGAGTCCTCGCGCACGACGTGCACGTAGTCGTCGGCCGGCAGGCCGTCGACGATCTTCGTCCACGTCTTCCCGAAGTCGTGCGTGCGGAAGATGTACGGCGCGCGGTCGCCGAGCAGCGGGCGCTTCACGGCCACGTAGGCGCTGCCGTCGTCGAAGGCCGAGGCGTCGATGATGCTGACGCGGCCGAAGTCGGGCATGTCGGGCGGGGTGACGTTCGTCCACGTCTTGCCGCCGTCGCGCGTCACGTGCACCAGCCCGTCGTCGCTCCCCGCCCAGATGACGTCGGCCGAGCGCTTGGACGGCGCCAGCGCGAAGACGACGGCGTATACCTCGGGGCCGTTCATGTCCTTGGTGATCGGGCCGCCCGAGGGGCCCATCGTCTTCGGGTCGTGGCGCGTGAGGTCGGGGCTGATCCGCTCCCACGTCTGGCCGCCGTCGGTGGTCTTCCAGACGTGCTGCGACGAGGCGTAGAGCGTGTGCGGGTCGACGGGGGAGAAGACGATCGGGTACGTCCACTGCCAGCGCTCCACCAGCTCGCTCGACGCCTCGCCGGAGAACATGCGCGGGTACGGGCTCACCTCGCGCCGCTGCCCGGTGCCGAGGTCCAGCTTGGTGAGGAAGCCGCCGCCGTTGGCGTTCGTGCCCGAGTAGAAGACGTCGAGGTCGAGCGGGTCGGGCGCGATGTAGCCGTTCTCCGAGCCGCCGGGGCTGTAGATGTCCTCCTCGCTGCTCCCGCGGCCGATGTCGCTCGGCACGCACAGCTCGTTGCTGTCCTGCTGCGAGCCGCAGACGTGGTACGGCTCGTGGTTCGTGGTCACCACGTGGTAGAACTGCGGCGTCGGGAAGTCCTGCTCCGTCCAGCTCTCGCCGCCATTCGTCGACACCGCGCCGCCGCCGTCGTTGCCGACCACCAGGTGCTGCGGGTCGTCGGGATCGATCCAGAGGTCGTGGTAGTCGCCGTGCGTGCCGCGCCCCAGGTTCTCGATCGTCTTCCCGCCGTCGGTGGAGCGGAAGGCGGAGACGTTGAGCAGGTAGATCTTGTCGGCGTCCTTGGGATCGGCGATGACGTGCGTGTAGTAGAAGGCGCGCTGGCGGATGTTGCGGTCGCTGTTGACCAGCGTCCACGTGGCGCCGGCGTCGTCGGAGCGGAAGAGGCCGCCGTTGGCGTTCTCGATCAGCGCGTAGACGCGGTTCGGGTCGGCCGGCGAGACGGCGACGCCGATCTTGCCGTCCACGCCCGACGGGAGCCCGGGATTGCGCGTGAGCTCCGTCCACGTCTCGCCGCCGTCGGTGCTCTTGAACAGCCCGCTCCCCGGCCCGCCGCTCGACATCTGCCACTCGTTGCGGAAGGCCTCCCAGAGCGCGGCGTCCATGACGTTCGGGTTGGTGCGGTCGAAGACGACCTCCACCGCGCCGGTCTTCGCGTCGCGATAGAGGACGCGCTTCCACGTCTTGCCACCGTCGGTGCTCTTGTAGAGGCCGCGCTCCTCGCTCGGCACGCCGTACTTGCCGAAGGAGGCGACGAAGACGATGTCGGGATTGGTGGGATGGACGCGGATCTTGGCGATCGCGTCGGAGTCGTGGAAGCCGACGTGCGTCCACGTCTTGCCGGCGTCGGTGGACTTGTAGACGCCGTCGCCGGCCAGGATGTTGCCGCGGATCTCCGCCTCGCCCATCCCGATGTAGACGATGTCGGGATTCGTCTCCGACACCGCCACCGCGCCCACCGAGGCGCTGGTGATCTGGCCGTCGGTGACGGGGGCCCACGTCTCACCACCGTCCGTGGTCTTCCACAGGCCGCCGCCGGTGGCGCCGAAGTAGGCGACCTTGGGCTGCCCGCGTACGCCGCTCACGCCGATGGAGCGGCCGCCGCGGTCGGGGCCGATGCTGCGCCAGCGGTAGCCCGACAGGATCGCCGAGTCGAGCGTGACCGCGGCGGCCGCGGGCGGGGAGACGGGAGGCACGTTGCCGGAGCCCGGAAAGGCGGGCAGGGCGACGAGCAGCGCCGACACGGAGAGCGCGGCGCGCAGGGAACCACCGAGCATGTACCAGTCCTCCTTCGGGGGCACGACCAGGGAGTGGGGTGGAGCCGTCTCGTACTGTAGCCGCGGAGGCGGGATCGCGTCAGAGGGGCGGGCGCGGCCGCTCCCGAGCCGGCGGCGGCGGCGGCCCCGGAGGCCCCGGTGTCGTGCGTGCGCGATGAGCGGACGCGGTCGGGACCTCGCGGCGCGAACCGTGCGGCGGCCGTGGCGGGATCGGGGACGGCACCGCATGTTGGTGCCGGCCCGACCGTCGTGGCGGGCGCCGGCCCGCGCTCATCCTCGAGACGGGGAGGGATCATGGATCGCATGCGCTGCTCGCACTGTGGCGAGGAGCACGACCTCAGCGAGCTGGAGCCGAGCTACGACCGTCCCGACGCGTACTTCGAGGTGCCGGCGGAGGAGCGCGACGCGCGCACGCACTTCGGCAGCGACGACGGCCGCATCCACGACGCCGACCGCCGGGGACGGCGCCACTTCGTGCGCGCCCTGCTCCCGATCCCCGTGCGCGGCGAGCCCACCGCGTGCTCGTGGGGCGTGTGGGTGGAGGTGAGCGGCCCGGCCTGGGAGCGCACGCGCCGGCTGTGGCACGATCCCGTGCAGCGCGACGAGCCGCCGTTCGCCGGCCAGCTCGCCAATGCGCTGGTGGGCTATGACGGCACGCTCGGCCTCCCCGGCCGGCTGCAGCTCACCGGGCCGACGACCGCGCCACGCTTCGTCCTGGACGAGACCGTGACGCACCCGCTGGCGCGCGACCAGCGCGAGGGGGTGTTCCCGGAGCGCGTCCTGGAGTGGCTCTCGGCCGTCTGGCACTGAGCGACGACGGCGGTCGGCGCGCTCCGAATGCGAGACCGCCCCGCCGGCACAGCTGCCGGCGGGGCGGTTTCCTGTCGCGGCGCGGGCTCAGCGCGCCTCGTTCGTGTTCTCGATCCCGACCTCGTCCTCCCGGCCGGTCGCCTCCTCCTCCGCCGCTTCCTCGTACGTGCCGCCATCGAGCGGGATCTCACGGGGGGCCACCGCGGGGAGCAGCCACTCGCGGGCCTCCTCCGTCAGGTCATCCACCGGGATCCGCATCGGCTTCATCGACGCGAAGCGAAGCGTGAGCATGTTCCCCCGCACGAGCGCGCAGAGCACCTCGTCGCGGTGGACGCGGAAGCGGGTTGTCACGGTCACCAGCATAACACACCACCTTAGTGAGACGTCCAGCACAGTCGCTGGCGGCGTGCGCCCGAACCCCGGGCCGGGGCGTCTAGCCGGGCGCCGCCGCACCTGTCCCTCAGTCTACCGAATGGCCGCCGAAAGCTCACGTCTTGCCCTTTCCCGTGCACCCGGCTAGGCGCCGGCGGCGAGCCTCCAGACCGGCGCCGCAGCGCCGGCGGGAGCCCGCCGGATAGTTGCACAAGTCCTTGATGTTACGCTGGTTAGGGTGATCGGCCGACGTGCTCGCGGAATGGGCCGGCGACGGCTCGGCAGACGTACTGCCCCACCTCGCCCACGATCGACGAGCGGCGCAAGTCACGAACCACCCGCCCCGTCGCCGGCCCCCTTTCGTCCCCCGGCCCGCCGCCTCCGGCCGCCTCCGGCCGCCTCCGGCCGACCCGGTCGCGCCCACCAGGTCCCGGCGGCCCCGCGTTGCGACGGGGCCGAGCGCGGGGCTATGCTGGCCAGGCGCGGGTCCGGTCGCGCCACGGCGGCCGGCGCGCGCCCCTGCCCCTCCGCTCCAACCCGTCCGATCCGATGCTCGACGCCATCCGCGCCCTCCTCACCGGCCAGCCGGCCGCACGCCCCACCCACCCGTCCGCCGTGGAGGGTGCGCCGGGTGCGCCGGGCGCACCGGACCCGGTGCACCTCGCCGCCTGCGCCCTCCTCCTCGACGTCGCCCACGCCGACGGCGAATTCTCGGCCGCCGAGCGGGCGCACCTGGAGCGGGTGCTGGCCCGTCACTTCGGCCTCGCCCCCGAGGAGGGCGAGCGGCTGCTCGCGCTGGCCGAGGAGGCCCGGCGCGGCGCGGTGGACCACTACCAGTTCACCTCGGTGCTGCAGCGCGACTACGACACCGGGCAGAAGATGGTGCTGGCCGAGGTGATGTGGGGGCTCGCGCTGGCCGACGGGCAGATCGCCGAGCACGAGCACTACCTGACGCGCAAGATCGCCAACCTGCTCGACCTCGAGCCGGGCTACCTGTCGTCGGCCAAGGCGGCCGCCGAGCGGCGCGCGCCGCCGCCGGCGGAGCGGACGGGCGATGCCGCGCGCTGAGCGCCGCCGGGCACGGCTGGCCGGGGCGGCAGCGCTCGCCGTGGCCGTCGCGCTCGCCGGGTGGCCGCGGGACGCCGCGGCGCAGGCGCCGCGCCGCAGCCAGCGCGCGGCCGTCATGCAGATGGTGGGCGCGACGCGCATCGAGATCGCCTACAGCCGGCCGGTGGCACGCGGCCGCGAGCTGTTCGGCGCGCTGGTGCCGTGGGGGCGCCCCTGGAACCCGGGCGCCGACACGGCGACGACGATCGCCCTCAGCGCGCCGGTGCGCGTCAACGGTGCGGCGCTGCCCGCCGGGACGTACAGCCTCTGGGCCATCCCCGGCGAGCGCGAGTGGACGCTGATCTTCAGCCGCGCCCAACCGGTGTGGCACACCCCCTACCCGGCCGGCCGCGACGCACTGCGCGTGCAGGCCACCCCGCAGCGCGGCGCGCACATGGAGACGCTGGCCTTCTACTTCCCCGTGGTGGAGGGACGCACGGCGGTGCTCCACCTGCACTGGGGGGAGACCGTCGTGCCGTTGCGCATCGACGTGGAGGGGGCGGTGCCAGAGTAGCACAGGAGGGCGAGCCCTCCTTCCCCTTGCGTGGCAAGGCCAGCGACCGCACATTGGCCTTGCCACGCAAGGGGAGACCATGCCAGACCCGGAGATGACTGTCCGTCGCGATCCCGTCGAGCTGCGACTTCGCCACGGAGCACGCGACGGATCTCGGCCCGGACGCGGGAGAGGCCGACACGGCCACGCGACCACTCGACGTGATCGCACCACTGTGGCAGGGCGCCGATGAGGGGCCACCACGACATCCGGCGCGTGTTCCGCTTTCCCGCGCTCACGCGCGTCCAGGCGGAACGCGACGTGGACGAGGAGCTCGACTTCCACCTCGCGATGCGCGAGGCCAAGCTGCGGGCCGCCGGCCTCGACGACGCCCGGGCCCGGAGCGAGGCGCACCGCCGCTTCGGCAACCGGCATCGTGTGCGTGCCGCCTGCCTCGCGGCCGACCGACAGGGACGATGGCGTGAGTGCATCGCGGTGCAGCTCGGCGGCACCGCCCACGACCTGCGCCGGGCGGCGCGCTCGCTGCGCCGCGCTCCGACCTTCACCCTCGCCGCCACGTTGCTCCTCGCGCTCGGCATCGCCGGCACCGCAGCGGTGTTCAGCGTGGTCAACGCCATTGCCTTCCGGCCGCCACCGTACCCGCACCCTGAGCGCCTGGCCCTCGCCTCCATCGCGCTCGACGAGTCCGTCTGCGGCACGCGCTGCACGCGCGATCCCACGCCTGCCGAAG
>DASTRO010000339.1:0-2989 GCA_035761165.1 Gemmatimonadaceae bacterium
GCGCTCGCGCACGCGCTCGAGCGTCGCGTCGTCGACGGGCGGCGGCGCCGGGCGGCCGTGGCTGGTGGCGTGCAGCGCGGCCGCGGCGTTGATCTCGTCGGCCGTCCACGTGGCGCCGCTGGCGCGCTCGCGGTCCAGCAACCCGACCAGGTTCTCGATGGCCAGCGCCTCGTCCGGGAGCGGGCCGCGCGCGCCCTTGCCGGTGGTGTCGTCGATCTCCCACCCGGCGGCGACGAGCCCGTAGAACCCCCGCTGTGCGCCGAGCGTGCTCTCGACGGCGAAGTGCGCGAGGTCGTGCAGGGGGAAGAAGCGCGCCTGCGCGCCCTGCTGCCGCTGCCAGGTGACGGAGCCGTCGGCGCGCACGCAGCGCAGCACGGCGCCCCCGTCGGTGCGCCAGGTGATCTGGACCAGCATCGTCGTCGTGTTCGGTGGAGGATGTCGAGCGCCCCACGTGGTGGCGTGGCGGGCAGGAAGGATACGGGCGGCGCTCGTTCGATGCTGGTCGACGGCGGGTTCGGCGGCATCGTGGTACTCGGGGGGGGCCCCCGCGCCGCCGGGAGCCGTCTCACTCCGCGAGGATCGCCGCGTGGTCGCGCACCACCTCCTGGTAGGCGCGGTCCGCGTCGACGGCGGGAAGGGTGCCGACGCTCAGCCCGTACTCGATGGCCCGCAGCCGGCCGACGCAGGCCTCGGCCCTCGCCAGCCGTTCGCTCCCCGCCACCTGCTGACGCAGCCCGGTGGCGACGGTGCCGACGGCGGTCAGCGCCGCGGTGACCGCGCAGGTGAGCCGCCAGCTGCCGGGGGCCACGCCGGCCGCCGCCGGGATGCCGGCGACGAGCGTGGCCGTGGCCGTGGTCGCGAGGGAGGTGATGACCGCGCGCGCGTCGATGCGACGCACCCGCTGCTGGTGTCGCTCGGCACGTGTCAGGCTCGCCCGCACGAGGGCCAGCCGCTGCTCGTCGGCGGTGGGCGGCGCGTAGGTGCCCGGGGTGGCCTGCTGGAGCTGGCTCATGCGACCTCCGCGAAGGGGCCTCGGATCCTGCCGGCACCACGATGTGGGCCGCAGGGCGAACCCGCCAGAGCATCACGCCCACCCTGCGTCGATCGTCCAGCGCTTGCGGCCGTCTTCGCGTGATCCGCGGCCGCCGTTCCGCCGCTCCGGCCGTTCCGCCGGGGCTCAGTCGCCGCGCGCTCGGAAGGCCAGGTAGGTCCGCGCCGCGGCCAGCTGGTCGCTCGGCACCAGCACGCGCACGCCGCGCGGCGTGGGGCCGGAGAAGCCGGGGCCGAAGATCCCCACCCACTCGCCCCCCTCGACGATCGCGTCGAAGCCGCCGGCCTCCAGCACCGCGCGGCCGATCTCGGCGGCGTAGACCGCCGGGTAGGTGGCGATCGGCACCCAGCGCGCCGGCGGTGGGGGCTGCCGCCGCGCGGCGATCGGCGCCTCCTCCGCGGCGCCCGGGCGGTGCCGGTGACGACGCTCAGTCACGCGGCACGCCGTCGGCGTCGTAGACGGTGAGCGGGCCGAAGCCGAGCTCCTCGAGCGGGTCGCGCAGCGGCGCGGCGTCGCCCACCACCACCAGCTGCAGCCGGCTGCTGTACAGGTGCTCGCGCGCCACCCGGCGCACGTCGTCCGGCGTCACCGCGCGCACCTGCTCACGGTAGCGGTCGTAGTAGTCCTCCGGCAGCCCGTAGGTCACCAGGCCGGCCAGCGCGCCGGCGATCGCCGACGTCGTCTCGAAGCGGATCGGGAAGACGCCGTCCAGGTAGTCGGTGGCCAGCGTCAGCTCGCGCTCGTCCACCACCTGGTCGCCGAAGCGCTCCACCTCCTTCAGCGCCTCCTGCGCGGCCAGGTGCGTGACGTCGTTGGCCACCGCCGTGCTGACGACGAACGGCCCCGCGGCGCGCCGCCAGTCGAAGTGCGAGAAGGCGCCGTAGGTGTAGCCGTGCCGCTCGCGCAGGTTGAGGTTGATGCGCGAGTTGAACAGCCCGCCGAGCAGCGCGTTCATCACCGTCACCGGGAAGTAGTCCGGGTGGAGCCGCGGCAGCCCCACGTGCCCCAGGCGCAGCTCGCTCTGCGGCGCGTCGGCCTTGTCGACGAGGTGCACGGCGCGGGTGAGGCGCGCCGCCGCGTCCACCTCGCGCGCCACCGACGGCGGCGCCTCGCCGCGCCAACTGCCTAACGCCTTCTCGACCAGGCGGCGTGCCTCGTCGACCGTCACGTCGCCGGCGACGACCAGCGTCGTGCCGCCGGGGCGGTAGCGCTCGGCCCAGAAGTGCGCGACGTCGTCGCGGGTGATGGCGCGCACCGTCTCCTCCTCGCCCCCCTCGGCGCGGGCGTAGCGGGCGCCGGCGGCGTAGACGAAGCGCGCGAACATGTCGTCGGCCAGCCCGCGCGGCTCGGTGCGCTGCTGCAGCAGCTCGGCCAGCCGCTCCGCCTTGAGCCGCTCGATCTCGCGCGCCGGGAAGGTGGGCGTCGTCAGCACGCTGGCGAAGAGCGGCAGCGCCTCCTCCAGCCGCGACGCGGTCACCGTCACCTGGGCGAGCGCGACGTCCCAGTCGGCGTGCGCGTCGAAGGAGGTGCCGAGCCGCTCGAAGCGCCGCGTCAGCTCGGCGCCGTCGCCGGCCGCCGCGCCCTCGCCGAGCGCCGCCGCGGCGAGCTGGGCGATGCCCTCGCGTCCCGTCGGGTCGGCCACCGCGCCGGCCTCGGTCACCGCGAGCAGCGTCACCACCGGCAGCTTGTGCACCGGCGCGACGACGAGCCCGAGCCCGTTGTCGAGCACGTGGCGCTCGAAGCGCGGGAAGTGGTAGGGGCGCGGCTCGGCCGGCTCGGGCCGCGGGAAGTCGGTGACCAGCGGGGCCGCCGTCATGCGCTCACCTCCGCCGGGCGCTCCTCGGCGGTGTCGCCGGCGGCCGCGGCGCGCCGGTCGACCTCGCCGCTGCGCCGGTCGCCGACGCGCGAGCGGCGGTCGGCGCCTTCCTCGGCCGGCTC
>DASTRO010000340.1:0-7944 GCA_035761165.1 Gemmatimonadaceae bacterium
CGAGGTGGTGCGGGCAGCCGGCGGCTCGGCGACGAGCGGGATGCCGCCCAGCGTGCCCACCGGCGCGGTCCGGTGGTCGCCGCCCCGGCTCGACGAGCACGGGGCGCTGGTGCGCCGCCGTGGCTGGGCGGCGTTCGACGAACGGGCGCCGCGGTAGCCGGATCGCGCCCACCCTCTTACCGTGCCCGGCGAACGGCTTAATAATGTAGCCCGCCGGACGGCTCGGCTCGCTCGCCGCGGCGATCGGCTCCCTCTCCGGGCGTCCGCCCGCACCCTCCACTCGTTACCAACGCATCGTCGTGTCGTCTCTCTCCCGTCGGGTGCTGTCGGCCCGGCGCCGTGCGGGGCAGGCCTATCCGTGGGTCGGCAAACGGATTACCATAGCTCCGTGAACATGACGGTGCCGGCCTCGCCACCCGACCAGCTCGACTCGGATCAGGAGATCATCGCCCAGGTTCTCGACGGGAACCGCGAGGCGTTTGCCCAGCTGATCCGGCGTTACAGCGATCCGCTCTACCGCCACGCGTTGGGGATGACCGGGAGTCCCGATGTTGCCGAGGACATCCTCCAGTCGTCCTTCATCAAAGCCTACCATCACCTCTCCGAGGTGCGGGGGCGGTTCGATGCCTGGCTGTTCCGGATCGTCGCGAACGGCTGCAAGGATTGGCTCAAGAACATCCGTCGGACGCATCTCAGCTACGACGAGGACGACCAACCGTCGCAGTACGCGACGCCGGAGGAAGACCTCGATCGGACCGAGCTGCGGGCTGACCTGGATCGTGCGCTCGCCTCGCTCGCGCCCTCGCTGCGCGAAGCGTTCGTGATGAAGCACGTCGAGGGACGCTCCTACGAGGAGATGGCGGACCTGCTGGGAACCACCGTCGGGGCTCTGAAGATGCGCGTGCACCGGGCACGCGAGGCGCTCCAGGTGCTATTAGAGGAGAAATACGCCTGATGCTGGACGACCTGAACAAGCGCCCGAACGCGGATGGGCAGCGCGATGCCGCGGCGCGCACGCCGGGCCAGGGCCTCCCGATGGCCGACCGCGAGGTGCCGATTCCGGCGGCGACGCCCTTCGAGGCGCTGCACCGTTGGCTCGATGCCGAGGGGAGCGAGGCCGAAGCGGCGCGCGACCCCGAGGCGGCGCGCTTCGTGGCGCTCTGGCGCCGCATGGACGCGGAAGCGGCCAGCCGCCGCGCCACGCGCGCGCCGCGCGACCTCACCGATCGCATCATGAACGCGCTGCCCGGCGCCGCGCCGCTCACCGGCCGCGCCGAGATGGGGCGTGCCGAGACGGTGCGGGTGGCCGCCACGGCGACCGCCGCCGCGCCGCGGCTGAGCATCGCCGCGTCGGCTGCCGCCGAGCCGACCACGAGCTGGTGGGAGCGCCCGATGGAGGTGAGCCCGCGCACGGCGGTCCTCGCCGCCGCCGGCTTCACCGCACTCGGCTTCCTGCTGAACGCGCTGCTCCGGACGCCCTGAGCGGCAGCGGCGCCGCCGCACCCGCCACACGCGACGAGGGCCGGCCTCTCCTGGGAGAGGCCGGCCCTCGTCGCGTGCGGTCAGGCCGCCTGGCCGTCGCGTGCCGCGGCCGCCGCCTCGAGCATGGCGAGTAGCTCGTCGATCGTCGTCAGCCCGCCGTCGCGCGCGTACCAGCGACGCACCTCGCGGTAGCGCGCCGCCTTCTCCAGCGCCCGCCCCGGCCCGAGCACCCACGCCTGCAGCTCGCCCGGGCGGGGTCCCCACCATCCGCGCTCGACGAAGCTCTCGTCGTAGGCGATGACGACGGGGATCGATCGCGCGCCGTTCGTCAGGTGTGCGCTCATCAGGTCCGGGTTCGCCTCGCGCCCCACCACCCGCAGCTCCAGGCCGGGGGCCAGCTCGGCGAGCCGGGCGATGTAGGGGAGCGAGTTCACCGCGTCGCCGCACCAGTCCTCGCTGATCGCCAGGAGGTGCCAGCGGCCGGGCAGCGCTGCGGCACGGGCCAGCGCCGCCGGCGCGACCCGCGCCCGCCGGCTGACCGCGGTCCATAGCTCGGGATTGGCACTGACGCCGGCGAGGTACCCGGCGAAGGTGGGAGCGGCGAGAAAGCGAGACTGCATGAAACGGTGGATGGGGTGCGACGACCGGCGGACGGCGCATGACGCCCGGCGCGCGGAGGCGTCACCGCGCGCCGGAGGCCGGACGTCGGCTGCCGTGGGTCAGATGTGGATGGCGCGGCCGCCGACGGCGAGGGCCGCCTCCTTCACGGCCTCGGAGAGCGTCGGGTGGGCGTGCACCGTGATGCCGACGTCCTCGGCCGAGCCGCGATACTCGACGGCGAGCACGATCTCGGGGATCAGCTCCGAGACGTTGGGGCCGATCATGTGGCAGCCGAGCAGCTCGTCTGTCTCCGCGTCGGCGACGAACTTCACCAGGCCGGCCGTGTCGCCCATCGTGCGCGCCCGGCCGTTGGCGGTGAAGGGGAACTTGCCGACCTTGTAGGCCCGGCCGCTCTCCTTCACCTCCTGCTCGGTCAGCCCCACCGTGGCGATCTCCGGCCAGGTGTAGACGATCGACGGCATCGAGCGATAGTGCATCTCGGCCGGCTTGCCGGCGATCACCTCGGCGGCCACGACGCCCTCCTCCTCCGCCTTGTGGGCCAGGAGCTTGCCGCCGACCGCGTCGCCGATGGCGAAGACGTTCGGGAGGTTGGTGCGCATCTGGTGGTCGACGGCGATCTCGCCGCGCTTGCCGAGGGCGAGCCCGAGCGCCTGGGCGTCGATGCCGGTGAGCGACGGCCTGCGCCCCACCGAGACGAGCACGTAGTCCGCCTCGAGCGTCTCGGCCGTACCGTCCTTCTCGATCTCGACGCGCACGACGTCGCCGTCGCGCGAGGCACCGGTGACCCGGGTGCCGGGGCGCAGGTCGAGCCCCTGCTTGCGGAGGACGCGGTCGGCTTCCTTCACGACGTCGGCGTCGTTGCCCGGCAGGATGGTGGGCATGAGCTCGACCACCGTGACCTTCGCGCCGAGGCGGCGCCAGACGGAGCCGAGCTCGAGGCCGATGACGCCGCCGCCGATGACGACGAGGTGCCTGGGAACTTCCGGAATCCGGAGTGCCCCCGTATTGGACAGGATCCGCTCCTCGTCGAACTTCAGGAACGGGAGCTCGACGGGTACGGAGCCGGTGGCGATGATGACGTGCTTCGCCTGATAGGAGGTGACCGTCTCATCGGGGGGGGCCCCCCGGACCTCCACCACGTTCCCTGGCTTCAGCGTGCCGAGTCCCTTGGCCCAGGTCACCTTGTTCTTCCGGAAGAGGAACTCGATCCCCTTCGTGTTCTGCGCGACGACGTCGTCCTTCCGTTTCAGCATGCGGGCGAGGTCGAGCCCCACGTCGCCGAGGACGAGGCCGTGCTCGGCCGCATGGGCGCGGGCGAACTCGAAGTGCTCCGACGACTGGAGCAGGGCCTTGGACGGGATGCAGCCGACGTTCACGCAGGTGCCGCCGAGCGTCCGGTCCATCTCGACGCAGACGGTGGTGAGCCCGAGCTGGGCGGCGCGGATCGCGGCGACGTAGCCGCCCGGGCCACCGCCGATGACGACGACGTCGGCAGGAGTCATGGACATGATCGTGGGTGGAGAGAGGCGTTCGGCCGAAAACTAGCGAGGGCCGGTACCCGAGGCAGCCTCGCGACGCCAGCGGCCGCGGTGACGCGCCGGCTGCCCGCCGTCCGGGCGCGCCCGGTGGGACCGGTCGGGCCGCTCGCCCTTGTCATCGCCTGGTCCGCGTCCTATGTTCGCGCACCCACGCGCCAGGTTAGGCCCCGTGGGATTTCCACCCGGAGGACGGCATGAGGCTCCACTATCTGATGGCGTGCGCGGTCCTGGCGGGCTGCGCGAGCGGCGGGGCCTCGGTCCCGGGCGCGGGGCCACGCGAGGTGACGACACGCGTGGAGACGGCCGAGGGGCCGGTGGATTTCCGCATGGTGCCGAGCGATCCCTCGGCGGCCTTCACGATCGAGGCGCCTCCCGATTCCACCTGGCGGGTCCTGGCCCTCGTCTACGATCAACTCAAGCTGCACGTGACGACGCTCGATACCGAGAATCGCCGCCTCGGGGTCGAGAACGCGCGGATCCTGCGTCGCCTCGGCGGCACCCGCCTGAGCAAGTATCTCTCGTGCGGTGAGCGGCTCGGGCAGCCGGTGGCCGAGACCGACGAGATCCGGCTGACGCTCCTCACGCAGGTCGTCCCCGACGGGCCGAATCGGTCCACGCTGCACACGCTGGTGAACGCGACCGCGAAGCAGACGGGGAGCGGCGGCGCGCCGATCCAGTGCGCCACCACCGGCATCCTGGAGCAGGAGATCGTCAAGCTGGTTCGCTCGCGAACCGCCCAGTGAGTGGAGCGAGACGCAGCGGGCGCGGAGGGGGTCGGTTCACTCCCTCCGCGCCCGCTGCATCTTCGAGCCGGGCCGGTCGCGCCGGTGCGCGCCGGCGGGTACGGCTCACTCGACGAGCATGAACCCCGGGTCCTCCATCAGCTCCTTCACGCGCACCAGGAAGAGCACCGCCTGCTGCCCGTCGATGATGCGGTGGTCGTAGGAGAGGGCGACGTACATCATCGGCCGCACCTCCACCCGGCCGTCGATGGCCACCGGGCGATCCTGGATCTTGTGCAGCCCGAGGATGGCGACCTGCGGGTAGTTGATGATCGGCGTGGAGACGAGCGAGCCGAAGACGCCGCCGTTGGTGATCGTGAAGGTGCCGCCGGTGAGGTCGTCCATCGTCAGCTTGCCGGCGCGCGCGCGCTTCGCGACCTCGTCCATGTCGCGCGACAGCTCGAGCATCCCCTTGCGATCGGCATCCTTGATGTTGGGCACCACCAGCCCCTGGTCGGAGGCCACGGCGATGCCCATGTTCACGTAGTGCTTGTAGACGATGCTGTCGCCGTCGAGCTGCGCGTTCACCATCGGGAAGGCCTTGAGCGCCTGGCAGGCGGCCTTGATGAAGAACGGCATGAAGGACAGCCGCACGCCGTGCTCCTTCTCGACGTGCTCCTTGAGCCGCTTGCGCAGCGTGCTCACGGCGGTCATGTCGATCTCGTTGAACGTCGTGAGATGCGCCGTGGCGTGCTGCGCCTGGAGCAGGTTCTCGGCGATGCGGCGGCGGCGCGTGCTCATCTTCTCGCGCGTCTCGCGCGTGCCGTCGCCGGCTGCGACCGGCGCGGGGCGCGGGGCAGGGGCGGGAGCGGGCGTGGGTGCCGCCGGCGCGGCCGCGGGCTGCGCACCGCCGCGCGTCTGCTCGATGACGTCGGGCTTGCTCACCACGCCGCCGCGGCCGGTGCCGTTGATGCTGGCCAGCTCGACGCCCTGCTCGGCGGCGAGGCGCCGGGCGGCGGGAGAGGCCTTCACGTCGGTCTCGGTGGTCGCGGCCGCGTGCGGGGCGGCGGTACTGGCCGCGGTGGTCGGGTGCGATGCGCCCGCCGTCGCGGTGGCAGCGTGCTGTTGGGGGGGGGCCCCCGTCGCACCGGCTCCGGCCGCCCCGACGGCCGCCGCCGCGGCCGGAGCCGCGGCACCGGCACCCGCCCCGGCGGTCGCCGTCTCGTCCAGCTCGCCGAGCACCTCGTCCACCGTCACCACGTCGCCCTCGTGCTTCGCCTGTTTCGTCAGCACGCCCGCCTTGAGCGCGGGGACCTCGACGGTGATCTTGTCCGTCTCGAGCTCGACGAGCGTCTCGCCCGCCGCCACCGCCTGGCCCTCCTGCTTGAGCCAGCGGCTGATCGTCGCCTCGACGATGGACTCCCCGAGCGGCGGAACCTTGATCGCGATCATTCTGGAAACCGGTGCGGATTGAGAACTGGTCGGTGGCGCGGCCCGGCGGCGCGATGAGCGGCGCGGCGATGGCCGGCGCCTGGCAATATACACCGGGCGAGTAAGCCGTTGCGAGCGCTCACCATCTCCGCACACGGAGGGCTCGAGCAGGTCGTGCTGCGCGACGATCTTCCCGTCCCCGCGCTCACCGGCGCACACGACGTCCGCCTCCGTGTCGAGGCCGTCGCGCTCAACCATCTCGACCTCTTCGTCGTGCACGGCCTGCCGGGTGTCACCATCACGCCGTCCTGGGTGCTCGGCGCCGACTGTACCGGTGTCGTGGACGCCGTGGGCGATGCCGTCACCGGCGTGCGCCCGGGCGACACCGTGATCGTCAATCCGGGGCTCAGCTGCCGCCACTGCGAGTACTGCGACGACGGCGAGCAGCCGCTCTGCGTGCGCTACGGCATCTTGGGCGAGCACTTCCCCGGCACCTTCGCCGAGTACGTGGTGGTGCCCGAGTTCAATGTCCGGCCCGTGCCGGCGAGCATCCCTGCGTCGCACCGCGCCGCGTTCACGCTGGCCACCCTCACCGCCTGGCGCATGCTCGTCACGCGCGCGCGGCTGCGGCCGGACGAGGACGTGCTCATCTGGGGGATCGGCGGCGGCGTGGCACAGGCGGCGCTGCAGATCGCGCGGCACGTGGGCGCGCGCACGTGGGTGACCTCGGGGAGCGACGAGAAGCTGGCGCGCGCCCGCACGCTCGGCGCCGACGAGACGCTCAATCACGCCACCGCCGACGTCGTGCGCGAGCTGCGCGGGCGCACCGGCAAGCGGGGCATGGACGTCGTCGTCGACAACGTCGGTGCGGCCACCTGGGCGCGCTCGCTCGGCGTGCTGGGGCGGCGGGGCCGGCTCGTGACCTGCGGGGCGACGTCGGGGCCGGTGGTGGAGACCGACGTGCGACGCCTCTTCTGGAACCAGTGGAGCATCCTCGGGTCCACGATGGGGACGGACGCCGAGTTCGACGCCATCGCCGCCGAGCTGCGCGAGGGGCGCCTGCTGCCGGTGGTGGACGCGGTGCTGCCGCTGGCGGAGGGGCGCGCCGCCTTCGAGCGGTTGGCGGCGGGCGAGCAGTTCGGCAAGATCGTCCTCACGATGGAGGAGCCGCGATGAGCCGCGACGACGGGAGCACGATGCGGGGGGCGCGATGAGCGACCCGGCCGACGAGCCGCCGGGCGGCGCGCCCGGTGGCGGATCGCCCCCCCCGGCGGGGGAGCAGGCGGAGCGGGCCCGCTACGACGCCGCCGAGGAGCGGGCGATCCGCGAGGTGGCGGCGGCGGGTGGTGCGCCGGAGTGCCCGCGCTGCCACGTGCCGCTCACCCGCCGGCCGATCGGCGGCGGCTCCTTCGGACTCGGCTACGCACGCCGGCGCGAGTGGCTGCTCTGCCCGTCGTGCCGCCGCAGCGTGATCTTCGACGTCCGGCGCGGCACGCGCACCTAGCGCGCCCATCGCGGTAGCTTCTCCCGGAGGGCGCGCGAGCGTCCGGGGCCGATCGGCTCCGCCGCGTCCCCTCCGCCCGCCCGGCGCGGCCCGACCACCGCGCCCGCGCGTCCGCGCTCCCGATCCCGTCTCCCGTCCCGATCATCATGGCCCGTTCGCTCCTCGCCGGCGCGCTCGCCGCGCTCCTGCTGACCGTCACCGCTCCCGCCGCCCGTGCACAGGTGGTGGAGACGCCGGTGCCCTTCGACAGCGCCGGGCGCGTGCTCGCCATCACGCCCATCGACGCCGCACGGGCACGCCTCGGGCCGCCGGCCTGGCGCGTCACCGGCGACTTCACCGCTGCCCGTCTCTACGACGTGGGCGACGGTCGCTACGTGCTGGTGGTGACGCGGCCCTCCGGGGCGGTGGAGCGCTACGCCCTCTCCACGAGCGACGTGGACACGCTGCGGGCGCGGCTGAGCGGCATCCGGATCGCCCCCCACGACGAGCTCCTCGCCGCCCCGGGAGCCGACCGTGGCGTGCGCACCCGCTTCATCATCGAGCAGTCGCTGCTCGGGCTCGGCGTCTACGCCCCGTCCTTCGCCCTGGCCATCACGAACGAGGACGCCGGCCGCGTGGCCAGCTACCTGCTCGTCTCGGGGATGAC
>DASTRO010000341.1:0-35743 GCA_035761165.1 Gemmatimonadaceae bacterium
CTCGGCCGCCACCTCGGGGACCGCGTTGGCCACCGCCACCGGCAACCCGACGACCCGCAGCACCGGCAGGTCGGGAAAGTCGTCGCCGATGAAGGCGGCCTCGCCGGGGTCGATGCCGCGGTCGCGAAGGAAGCCGAGGAGCGCCGGCAGCTTGTGCGCCGACGGGTCCTGGACGACGTCGTCGATCCCGAGCTCGGCGCCGCGCATGCGGACGCTCTCGGAGACGCGCCCGGTGATGATCGCCAGGTGGATGCCCGCGTCGCGCAGGAAGCGCATCCCGAGCCCGTCCTGGATGTCGTAGCGCTTGAACTCCATGGGGGCGCCGTCCACCGCGCCGAGGTAGATGCCGCCGTCGGTCAGGACGCCGTCCACGTCGAAGCCGACGAGGCGCACCCGGCGCGCCAGCTCCCGGTCGATCATCGGCGCACCCGCTCCCAGACGTCCACCGCGCGCCCCACCAGATCGTCGAGCTGGCCGAGCGGGAGCATGTTGGGCCCGTCGCTCGGCGCGTGGTCGGGGTCCGGGTGCGTCTCGAGGAAGAGCCCGTCCGCGCCGGCCGCGACCGCGGCGAGGGTGAGCGCCGGGATGAACTCGCGCGCGCCCCCGCTCGCGCCGCCAGTGCCCTGCCCCGGGCGCTGCACGCTGTGCGTCCCGTCGAAGATGACCGGGGCCGCACAGGCGTCGCGCATGCGCGCGAAGGAGCGCATGTCGACCACCAGGTCGCCGTAGCCGAAGAAGGTGCCACGCTCGGTGACGGCCACCTCCGACCCGGTGCCCGCCCCGCGCACCTTGGCCACCGCGCCGCCCATCCCCTCCGGGTGCATCCACTGTCCCTTCTTCACGTTCACCGGCTTGCCGGTGGCGCCGGCGGCGACGAGGAGGTCCGTCTGGCGGCAGAGGAAGGCCGGGATCTGGAGCACGTCCACCACCTCGGCGGCGGGAGCGCACTGCTCCGGCAGGTGCACGTCGGTGAGGATCGGCAGGCCGCTGGCGGCGCGCACGCGAGCGAGCGCGGCCAGCCCCTCCTCCAGCCCGGGACCACGGGCGGCGCCGGGATTGGAGCGGTTGGCCTTGTCGAAGCTCGCCTTGAAGACGATGCCGCCGGGCACCCGCTCGGCAAGGCGCGCCAGGTGCTCGGCAACGCGCAGCTGCAGCTCGTCGCGCTCGAGGACGCAGGGGCCGGCGATGAGGAAGAGCCGGTCGGTGGGGAAGCGCGCCGTCACGTCAGCGTGCCGCCTCGACCAGGTGCGCGCGATCGCCCCCGGCCGCGGGCGCAACGTCGCCCTCGCGCGCATGGTGCTCCCGGCGCGCGGCGGCGATGAAGGCGGCGAAGAGCGGATGCGGGCGGTCCGGGCGCGACTGCAGCTCGGGATGGAACTGGCAGCCGACGAACCACGGGTGCTGCGCCAGCTCGACGATCTCGACGAGCGAGCCGTCCGGGGAGAGCCCGGAGAGCCGCAGGCCGTGCTCCACCAGCAGGTCGCGGTACTTGTTGGACACCTCGTAGCGGTGGCGGTGCCGCTCGCTGACCTCGCTCTTGCCGTACGCCTCGGCGGCGCGCGTGCCGGGCACGAGGCGGCAGAGATAGGCGCCGAGGCGCATGGTGCCGCCCATGTCGGTGACGTGCTGCTGCGACTCCATGAGGGAGATCACCGGGTTGGCGCACTCGGGGGCGAACTCGCTGGAGTGGCTGTCGGCCAGGCCGGCCACGTTGCGGGCGAACTCGATGATGGCCGTCTGCATGCCAAGGCAGATGCCGAGGAAGGGGAGCCCGGTCTCGCGGGCGGCGCCGATCGCCTCGAGCATGCCCTCCACGCCGCGCACCCCGAAGCCGCCGGGCACGAGCAGGCCATCGAAGTCGGCCAGCAACCGGCGGGCGGTGGCCGCGTCGGTGAAGCGGTCGCTCGCCACCCAGTCGATCTCGACGCCGACGTCGTTGGCGATGCCGCCGTGGATGAGCGCCTCCTGCACGCTCTTGTAGCTGTCGACGAAGTCGGTGTACTTGCCGACGACGGCGACGCGGACGCGCTCGGCCGGCTGGACGACGCGGCGGACCATGTCGCGCCACTCGCGCAGGTCCACGTCGCGCTCGGGCAGGCCGAGGCGCTGCAGGACGCGGGCGTCGAGCCCCTGCTCGTGGAAGGCGAGCGGGATCTCGTAGATCGTGGGCACGTCGCGGCTCTCGATGACGGCGCCGAACTCCACGTTGCAGAAGAGGGCGATCTTGCGCTTGACCTCCTCCTCCAGCGGCCGCTCGCTGCGGCAGATGAGGATGTCCGGCTGGATCCCGATCTCCATCAGCTCGCGCACGGAGTGCTGCGTGGGCTTCGTCTTCACCTCGCCGGCCGCCGCGATGTAGGGCACCAGCGTGAGGTGGATGAAGAGCGCGTTCTCGCGGCCCACCTCACGCCGGAACTGGCGGATGGCCTCGAGGAAGGGGAGCGACTCGATGTCGCCCACGGTGCCGCCGACCTCGACGATGACGACGTCGTTCTCCGGGGCGATGCGCTTCACCGCCGCCTTGATCTCGTCGGTGATGTGCGGGATGACCTGCACCGTGGAGCCCAGGTACTCGCCCCGCCGCTCCTTGCTGATGACGTTCTGGTAGATGCGGCCCGTGGTGACGTTGTTCGCCTGCGACAGCGAGCGGTCGATGAAGCGCTCGTAGTGCCCCAGGTCGAGGTCGGTCTCGGCGCCGTCCTCGGTGACGTAGACCTCGCCGTGCTGGAACGGCGACATTGTCCCCGGATCGACGTTGAGGTAGGGGTCGAACTTCATCATCGTCACGCGCAGGCCGTGCTCCTTGAGCAGGCGGCCCAGCGAGGCGGCGGCGATCCCCTTGCCGAGCGAGGAGACGACGCCGCCGGTGACGAAGACGTACTTGGTGGGCTGCTGCCCGGCTGTGCTCTGCATCAGCTCCGTCCTGCGTTGAAGGTCGCCCAGCGCGCGTTGGCGGCGGCGAGATCGTCTTCGGTATCGATGCCCGGGGCCGGAGCCTCGTGCACCACGGCCACCCCCATGGCCAGGCCCGCGGCGAGCGGCCGCAACTGCTCCAGCCGCTCGCAGCGCTCCAGTGCGTGCTCGGGCAGCGCCACCCAGCGCCGCAGCGCCGCCGGCGCGTACGCGTAGACGCCCACGTGCTGCAGCACCGGCGCGGCACACGCGCCGGCCGCGCGCCCGTCGCGCGCGAACGGGATCGGCGCTCGCGAAAAATACAGCGCGCGGCCGTCGTCCGCAGTGACGACCTTCACCACGTCCGGCCGCTCGAGGATGGTGGCGTCCGCAGGGACGGCCGCGGTGCCGAGCGGGAAGCCGCGGTCGACGATCATGGCGAGCGCGCCGCGCACCGCGGCGGCGCTGACGAACGGCTCGTCGCCCTGCACGTTGACGATCGCGGTGAGATCGTCGAAGGCCGCGGCCGCCTCGGCCACGCGGTCCGTGCCGGACGGGTGGTCGGCCCGGGTGAGGGCGACGTCGGCGCCGGCCGAACGGGCCGCCGCGGCGACGTCGTGGCTGTCGGTGGCGACGATGACCCGATCGGTGACGGCGAGGTCGCGGACCCGCTCCCAGACGCGAACGACGAGCGGGGCGCCGCCGAGGAGGCGCAGCGGCTTGCGCGGGAGCCGCGTGGCGCCGAGTCGGGCCGGGATGACGGCCAGCGTCGTCATCGGCGCGGGGCGCGGAGCGCGCGCGGGCGTGCAAGTTTCACGCCACGGAACTTACTCCGCCGCCGGCACCGGCGCCAGGGTCAGGGCATGCTGACGCCGAAGCTCACCGAGCGGTCGCCGGTCGCGGGATCGACCAGGTAGTCGACGCGCAGCAGCCCGAGCGCCAGCCGCGCGCCCACGTTCTGCACGAAGTCGGGGAGCCGGTCCACACCAGCGCTGCCGACGGCGTAGCGTGCCCCCAGCGTGAGGCCGCCGACGTAGGGCAGCCGCGGCCAGCCGAGTGGCACCAGGTACGTGCCGGCGAGATAGAGCAGCTGGTCGCCGCCCATCGACAGCTCGTCGAGCGTGGGGAGCGTGGAGCCGCCACCCAGGTACGCGAAGCGCTGCGCCGGCGCGACGTCGCCGGCCGTCACCACGGCGTGCGCCTCGAGCGCCAGGCGCTGGGTGCGGAAGGTGGGGAGCGAGAGCTGCCCGTCGAAGGTCGCCTGGCCGAACCGTGCGTCGCCCGGCACGTCCCACGGCAGCTCGACGCGCAGCGAGCCGCGGCCGCGCATCTCGCCATCGTCGTAGCTGGCCCGCACTCCCACCTCGCCGGCCGAGATGCGGCCCGCGGCCACCTCCGGATTGGGGCGCAGGATGGCGGCCGGGTCGTGGCGGTCCACCACCGTCCAGGGCGCACGCTCGTCGCCGGGCGCGGGACCCACCGACCGCGCGTCCTCGGTCCGGATCCCGATCCATGGCTCCACGATGCCGGACGTCAGCTCCCACCCGCGGCGCAGCCGCGCGGCGAACTCGGTGGAGCGGTAGTGGTTGCGTTCGTCGTCACCATAGACGAACGAGGCGATGGTGTTCACCCAGTCGGCGCGCGCCCAGTCGTCGTTGCTGCGCGTCGTGCGGCCGCCGCTCAGCTCCAGGTCGGTGCGTCCGTCCAGTCCGACGCGCGCGTCGGCCCACGGGTCCACGGCGCCGAGGTGCGAGCGATAGGAGACCACCGCATCGACGTCCACGCGGCCGCCCGCCAGCACGACACGGGGCCCGAGTGGGAGCACCAGGCCGTCGCTACGGTCGTACTCCGGGATGCGGAGCCCGTACAGCCCGGGGAGTACGACGGTGGCGCCACCCTCCACCTCCGGACGGCGGTAGGCGAGCGTCACGACGTCGCCGGCCGGCGCGATCGCGAAGTGGACGTCGCGATAGGCGAACAGCCCGCCCTGCACCCGCGCCAGCAGCGAGTTGTAGACGCCGCCGCCGAAGGCCATCGCCCGCCCCTCGATGTCGGCGCCGGGATGGAGAAAGAGGTCGCCGCCGACGACCACGACGTCGCCCCGCACGTGCGAGGCGACCGTCGCATCCGCGCCGACGATGACGATCGTGGCGTCGAAGGTGGTATCGCGCGGCAGCCCGAGCGTCGGCACGGCCGGCGCGACGGCGACGTGTGGCCGGGCGAGCACGGCGCGCAGCACGCGCCCGGCCTCGCCGGGGCCCGGATCGGCCAGCACGACCCGCACGGGCGGCCCCTGGGTCTGGGCGGCGGCCGGCGCGGGCGCGAGCACCACCGGCAGCCCGACCACGATGGCCAGCGCGGCCAGCGCGGCGAGCCGCCGGCCACCACTCAGACGCGGCACGCCGCCAGGTCGAGGAAGTTCCGCAGCATCTGCTTGCCGTGCGGCGTGAGCACCGACTCCGGGTGGAACTGGACGCCCCAGACCGGATGCGTGCGGTGCCGGACCGCATGGATCTCGCTCGGCTCGTCGAGCGCGTGGGCCACCACCTCCAGCTCCGCCGGCAGGGAGTCCGGCCGCACGACCAGCGAGTGGTAGCGCATCACCGGCAGTGGCGATGGCAGCCCCTCGAAGAGGCCCGTGCCGTCGTGCGCGATCTCCGACACCTTGCCGTGCATCACCCGCCGTGCGCGGACCACCTCCCCGCCGTACGCCTCGCCGATGGCCTGGTGGCCCAGGCAGACGCCGAGGATCGGCACCCGGGCGCCGTACTGCCGGATGACGGGGACGGTGATCCCCGCCTGGGCCGGCGCGCAGGGCCCCGGGGAGAGCACGATCGCCGACGGCTCGAGACCGGCCACGTCGTCGACCGCGATCTCGTCGTTGCGGCGGACGAGCAGGTCGGCGCCCAGCTCGCCCAGGTACTGGACGAGGTTGTAGGTGAAGGAGTCGTAGTTGTCGATGACGAGGATCATGACGGCGCGGGACGCGGGGAAGCGGGCTAACCCCTCGGATGATACTGCCGGTGCACGCTGCGCAGGTACTCCCGGTCCACGTGCGTGTAGATCTGCGTGGTCGAGATGTCGGCGTGGCCGAGCATCTCCTGTACGGCGCGCAGGTCGGCGCCCCCCTCGAGCAGGTGGGTGGCGAAGCTGTGGCGCAGCGTGTGCGGCGTGACGTGCTTGGCGAGCCCCACCTGGTCCACGTACTTGCGCAGGATCTTCCAGGCTCCCATGCGCGACAGCGGCTCGCCGCGCGCGCTGAGGAAGAGGATCCCGCGACCGGCACCGCGCTCCAGCCGGGGGCGCAGCTCGCGCAGGTAGATGGCCACCGCGCCGATGGCGGTGCGGCCGATCGGGACGAGCCGCTCCTTGGCGCCCTTGCCGAAGACGCGCACGAGCCCCTCCTCGAGCTGCAGGTCGCGGACGCCCAGCGTGATCCACTCCGAGACGCGGAGGCCGGCCCCGTAGGCCAGCTCCAGCATCGCGCGATCGCGGAAGGCGAGCGGCTCGTCGAGCGAGGGTGCGGCGAGGAGGCGGGCGACCTCGTCCGGCGTCAGCACGTCCGGCAGCTCGCGCCAGCGCTTCGGGCTCTCCAGCCGCTCGCTCGGGTCGCGCACCAGGTGCCCCTCGCCGAGCAGGAAGCGGAAGTACGTGCGTACGGCGGAGACGTTGCGGCGGATGGATGCGGGGGCGAGGCCGAGATCCTTGAGGTGGTAGACGTACTCGCGCAGGAGCCCGGCGCTCAGGTCGAGCGGGCGTGCGGCCCCGCGCGCCGCGGCGAACTCCGCGAGCCGCGCGACGTCGCGCAGGTAGGCGTCGATGGTCTGCCGCGATGCGCCCTGCTCGAGCGACAGGAAGTCGGTGAACGGCTCGAGCAGGAAGGCGCGCCGGCGCCCGTCCGCCGGCGGCTCAGGCACGCCGGCGCCGCCGCACGAGGACGACGATGGCCACGACTGCCGTGACGCCCACGGCGGCGATGCCCACCCACCGTCCGGCCGAGCCGATGGTGGCGGCGAGGTCGCTCCACCGCTCGCCGATGCGGTATGCCAGCACGGCGATCGCACCATACCAGAGCCCCGAGGCGAGGGCGATGGCGAGGATGGCCGTCAGCGGCCGCACGCGCAGCGCACCGGCCACGGGCGGCACGAGCGCGCGCGCCGCCGGCAGGAAGCGGCTCACGAAGAGCGCCGGGACCCCCCAACGCTCGTACAGCCGGGAGATGCGCTGTCCCGCCTGGCCCTCGGTGGAGAGCGCCGGGAACTTCCTCGCCAGCCACTCCGCGCCGAATCGCCGCCCGAGGGAGTACATGAGCAGCGCCCCGGTCACGTTGCCGACCCAGGTGACGAGGAATGCGCCGGCGAGCGAGGCCTCGCCGTGCGCCGCGAGGAAGGCGCCGAAGGCGACGATGGTGTCGGCCGGAAGCGGCGGGAAGACGTTCTCCGTCGCCGCGCTCACCGCGAGGGCGGCGTAGAGCGCCAGCGGCGGCAGCGACGTGAGCCAGCCGAAGAGCTCCTGCAGCAGGCCGCCCACGCGCCGGTCACCCGGCTGCCACGAGGGTGGCCACGGCGATGCAGGCCAGCCCCTCGCCGCGTCCCACCCACCCCATCCCCTCGTTCGTCTTCCCCTTCACGCTGACGCAGTCGGCGCTCACGCCGAGCGCCGCCGCCAGCCGCTCGGCCATCGCCCCGCGATGTGGCTGGAGCTTGGGCACCTCGGCGACCACCGTGACGTCGGCCTGGGCCACGCGCCACCCGGCGGCGCGCACGCGGGCCACCGCGGCGCGCAGCATCTCGAGCGAGTCGCGGCCGCGATTGGCCGGGTCGGTGTCGGCGAACATCTCGCCGATGTCGCCGGCCGCCGCCGCCCCGAGCACCGCGTCGGTGAGCGCGTGCGCGACGGCGTCGCCATCCGAGTGGCCGGTGAGCGAGACGTCGGCGGGGATCCGCACGCCGCCGAGGAGGAGTGGGCCCCCCGGGACGAAGCGGTGCGAGTCGTAGCCGATCCCCGTGCGGACGGGGGGCGCGGCGCTCACGTCAGTCGGCGAAGCGGCGGATGGCCAGCGTCACGTTGTGCCCGCCGAAGCCGAAGCTGTTGCTCAGCGCGACCGTCACGCCGCGCTCGACGGCGACGTTGGGCGTGTAGTTCAGGTCGCACTCGGGATCCGGCGTCTGGTAGTTGATCGTCGGCGGGATGACGCCGTCGCGCACCACCAGCGTGCAGGCCACGAACTCCACGCTGCCGGCGGCGCCGAGCATGTGCCCGGTGGCGGACTTGGTGGAGCTCACGTTCACCTGCCCCGCCGCCTCGTCGAACACGGCCTTGATGGCGCGCGTCTCGTTCAGGTCGTTGGCCGGCGTGGAGGTGCCGTGGGCGTTGATGTACTGCACCTCCTCCGGCGTCACGCCGGCGTCGGCCATGGCGCGCCGCATGGCGCGCTGCGCGCCCTCGCCATCCGGCGCCGGCGCGGTGAGGTGGTAGGCGTCCCCGGTGGCCCCGTAGCCGACGATCTCGGCGTAGATGCGCGCACCGCGCTTCCGCGCGTGCTCCAGCTCCTCCAGGATGACGATGGCGCTCCCCTCGCCCATCACGAAGCCATCGCGCGTCGCGTCGAACGGGCGCGACGCCGTCTCCGGCGACTCGTTGCGCTCCGAGAGCGCCTTCATGTTGGCGAAGCCGCCGATGGCCATCGGCGTCACCGTGGCCTCGGCGCCGCCGGTGATCATCACGTCGGCGTCGCCGTACTGGATGGTGCGGAAGGCGTCGCCGATGGCGTGCGCGCTGGTGGCACACGCCGACACGGTGGCGTAGTTCGGCCCCTTCGCGTTGAAGCGCATGGAGACGATGCCGGCCGCGATGTCGGCGATGAACATCGGGATGAAGAAGGGCGAGATCTTGCTGGGCCCGCGCTCGCGGTAGACGTCGTGCTGCTCCTCGAAGCTCTTCAGCCCCCCGATGCCGCTCCCGAGGATCACGCCGGTGCGGTCCGGGTCGTAGCCCGTGGCGTCGGCGAGCCCCGCGTCGCGCATGGCCTCGTCGGCGGCGGCCACCGCGTACTGCGTGTACTGGTCCGCGCGCTTCGCCTCCTTGCGGTCCATCACGCTCAGCGGGTCGAAGCCCTTCACCTCGCACGCGAAGCGGACGGGGAAGGTCGACGCGTCGAAATGCGTGATGGGCGCCGCGCCCGAGCGCCCCTCGACGAGGGAGCGCCAGGTCGTCGCCACGTCGTTGCCGACGGGCGTGACGGCACCGAGCCCGGTGACGACGACCCGTCGCTTCATCAGCCGGCGACCTTCTCGTTGAGGTAGCCGATGGCATCGCCGACCGTGCGCAGCTTCTCCGCGTCCTCGTCGGGGATGTCGATGTTGAACTCCTTCTCGAACTCCATCACCAGCTCGACGATGTCCAGGCTGTCGGCGCCCAGGTCCTCGATGAAGCTGGCGTCGTCGGTGAGCTTCTCGCGCTCGACGCCGAGCTCCTTCTCGATGATGTCCTTGACCTTCGCGGAATTGTCGGCCATTCGTGCCTCGGCTGGGTGGGTGGTAAGGGAAACGCTGAAGTATAAATGGGAAACGGCGCGGCTCACATCACCATGCCGCCGTCCACCACGAGCACCTGGCCCGTGACGTACGCGGCCAGCTCCGACGCCAGGAAGAGCACGGCCCCGGCGACGTCTCCCGGCGCGCCGACGCGGCCGAGCGGGATCTGCGCCGCCATCTCCTCGCGCGCGGCGGCCGGCATGGCGGCCGCCATGTCCGTCTCGATGAGGCCCGGCGCGATGACGTTGGCGAGCACGTTCCGGGAGCCCAGCTCCTTGGCCACCGACTTGGTGAGGCCGATGAGCCCCGCCTTGCTCGCCGCGTAGTTGGCCTGCCCCTTGTTGCCGGTGATGCCGACCACGCTGGCGATGTTGATGATGCGCCCCCAGCGCCGCTTCATCATGCCGCGCGCCGCGGCGCGCGTGGTGGCGAAGGCGCCGCGCAGGTTGGCGTTCACCACCGCGTCCCAGTCGTCGTCCTTCAGCCGCAGCAGCAGGTTGTCGCGCGTCAGCCCGGCGTTGTTGACGAGCACGTCCACGCTGCCGAAGGCCGCCTCCACATCGGCCACCAGCTGCGTGGCCTGCGCGACGTCGCTCACGTCACAGGCGAAGCCCCGCGCCCCATGGCCGAGCTCGGCAGCCGCCTGCTCGGCGCGCGCGAGGTCGCGCCCGACCACGGCCACGGTGGCGCCGGCCTCGGCGAGCGTGGTGGCGATCGCGCGGCCGATGCCGCGCGTGCTGCCGGTGACGAGGGCGACGCGGGAAGCGAGATCGATCTGCATTCAGGCCAGGTGCAGGAGGTGCTCGACGTCGGCCGCCGTGCCACAGGCGGCCGTGCTCAGCTCGGGGGCGATACGCTTCACGAGACCGGCCAGGACGTTCCCCGGCCCCAGCTCCACGAACAGCGCGTCCGGGTACCGGATGGCGAGGGTGCGGACGAGCTCCGTCCAGCGCACCGGCGACGTGAGCTGCCGGACGAGCAGCGCGCGTGCCTCCCCGGCCTCGGTGACGAGGTCGGCCGTCACATTCGATGCCACCGGGAAGGCCGGCGCGCCCATCCCCGCCTCGGCCAGCGCGTCGGCCAGCCCGTCGGCGGCGGGGCGCATCAGCGGCGAGTGGAAGGCCCCGCTCACGTTGAGGCGGACGGCGCGCTTCGCGCCGGCGGCCTTCGCCAGCTCCATCACCCGCTCCACGCCGGCCACCTCGCCCGAGACGACGAGCTGGCCCGGCGAGTTGTAGTTGGCCGGCACGACCTCGCCCGCGTCACGGCTGGCGCGTTCGCACAGCGCCTCCACGGGCTCGCCCAGGTCGCCGAGCAGCGCCGCCATGGCGCCGGGCCGGGCGACGCCGGCCTCGTACATCAGCTCACCGCGCCGCCGGACCAGCCGCGCCCCCTGCTCCACGCCGAGCGCCCCGGCCGCGTGATACGCCGTGAACTCGCCCAGCGAGTGCCCGGCCGCGGCGCGCACCTGCGCGCCGAACGCTTCGCGCAGCACCGCCCAGAGGGCGGCGCCGTGCGCGAAGAGCGCCGGCTGGGCGTTGTGCGTCAGCGTCAGCTCGTCGGCCGGGCCAGCGAAGCAGAGGCGGCTCAGCGACGTGCCGAGCGCCTCGTCCACTCGATCGAAGACGTCGCGCGCCGCGGGGAACGCGCCCGCGACGTCCTCGCCCATGCCGGGCTTCTGGGAGCCCTGACCGGGAAAGAGGAGGACGAGCTCCCGGCTCACAGGCGGACCGCCATCGATGCCCAGGTGAAACCGGCGCCGAACGAGACGAGCAGCACGATCGACCCCTTGCCGACGCGGCCGCTGGCCATCGCCTCGTCGAGGGCGATCGGGATCGACGCCGAGGACGTGTTGCCGTAGCGGTCGACGTTCACGAACACCTTGTTCATGGGCATGTTCGCGTGCTTCGCCGTGGCCTCGATGATCCGCATGTTGGCCTGGTGCGGGATCAGCAGGTCGTTGTCGCTGGAGGTCAGCTTCGCGCCGTCGAGCGCGCGATCCACGGCGTCGGCCATCGAGCGCACGGCGTGCTTGAACACCTCGCGGCCGGCCATCTTCACGAAGTGCGAGCGGTCGCTCAGCACGTCCTCGCAGAACGGCTTGCGCGCCCCGCCGTGCGGGCGGTAGAGCAGCTCGGCCAGCGTGCCGTCGCTGCGCATGTAGCTGGAGAGGATGCCGCGACCGTCGCGCGAGCGCTTCACGACCGTGGCGCCGGCGCCGTCGCCGAAGAGCACGCAGGTGGAGCGATCGGTCCAGTCGATGATGGAGCTCATCTTCTCGGAGCCGACGACCAGCACGGTCTCCGCGCTGCCGGCGGCGATGAGCCCCTCGGCCACCGACAGGCCGTAGAGCCAGCCGGCGCAGGCGGCCGAGACGTCGAAGGCGGCGGCGCGCGTGGCGCCCAGCTCCGCCTGCAGGTCGACGGCCGTGGAGGGGAGCAGGCGATCGGGGGACGCCGTGCTGAGGACGATGACGTCCAGCTCGCCGGGGTGCACCCCCGCGCGCTCCATCGCCTTGCGCGACGCCTCACCGGCCATCTGCGCGGTGGTCTCCTCGTCGGACTTCGCGATGCGGCGCTCGGCGATGCCCGTGCGCTCGTAGATCCACTCGTGCGACGTCTCGATGCCGATGGCGGCGAAGTCGTCGTTGGTCATCACGTGGGCGGGCACGCCGCGCCCCACCCCGGCGAAATAGGCGATCGGACGCTTCACTGGACTGTCTCCACGGCCGCCGACAGGCGGCGACCGATATGCTCGCTCAGCCGGGACTCGACCGCGCGGACCGCCACCTTGATGGCGTTCTTGATGGCGCGCGGCGACGACTTGCCGTGCGAGATGATGCTGACGCCCTTGACGCCGAGCAGCGGCGCGCCGCCGTGCTCGGAGTAGTCCAGCTGCTTGAAGGCGGCCACGAGCTGGTCGCGCTCGAGGCCCACCTGCTTACCGACCATGCCGATGATGAACGGGGCGATGGCCTCGTAGAACTTGAGCACCACGTTGCCGACGAAGCCGTCGCAGACGACGACGTCCAGCCGCCCGCGGTCGCTGGCCCCGGCCGGCAGGTCGCGTCCCTCGACGTTGCCCTGGAAGTTGAGCCCCGCCGTGCGCAGCAGCACGTTGGCCTCCTTCACGGCGGCGTTCCCCTTCTCCGCCTCCTCCCCGATGTTGAGCAGGCCGATCACCGGGTCGCTGCGGCCGAGCATGTCCTCGGCGTAGACCGCGCCGAGGCGGGCGAACTGCACCAGCTCGTGGGCCGAGCAGTCCACGTTGGCACCCGAGTCGAGCACCACCACCGGCTCGGCGGCGGTCGGGAAGAGGGTGGAGATGGCCGGGCGGGTGAGCCCCGGGTGGAGGCGCAGGATCACGGTGGACGCGGCCATCTGCGCGCCGGTGTTGCCGGCGGAGACGAAGGCGTCGGAGCGGCCCTCGGGCTGCAGCTTGAGGCCGACGATCATGGAGCTGTTCGGCTTGGCGCGGAGCGCGGCGGCCGGCTTCTCCCCCATCTCGATGACGTCCGCCGCCTCGATCAGCTCGAGGCGCGCCGCCGCGCCGCGCAGATGCGCGAAGTCGCCCGCGAGCAGCTCGTCGAGCTGGGCGCGGACGACCGCCGTACGACCGACGAGCTGGATGACGTGCGCAGGGTCGAGCTCCTGCAGGGCGAGCAGCGCACCGGCGACCGGGGCGTGAGGGGCGAAGTCCCCCCCCATCGCGTCCAACGCGATACGCGCCAACGTCAGACTTCCTGTGCGGCTACTCGCTGCTCACCGGCGTAGTACCCGCACTCGTCGCAGACGTGGTGCGGGCGCTTCATGCTCTGGCACTGCGGGCACTTCTGCAGGGCGATGGCGGGCGCCTGCTTGTGCGTGTTGCGGGCGCGCTTCTTCCGCTTGGAGGTGCGGCGCTTGGGGACGGCCATGGGAGTGGGTTACGAGAAAGGGTCGAAGGCGCTCAGGAGCTCTGACCGCGGAGGTTCCGCAGGGCGTCCCAGCGAGGGTCGGCGGCGGTGGGCGCGCAGCCGCACTCGCCGTCGTTGCGGTTCGCGCCGCAGGTCGGGCAGAGCCCGGCGCAGTCCGGCCGGCATTCCACGAAGGCCGGTGCGCTCAGCAGCCACTGCTCGCGGATCGCCGGGCGCAGATCCAGCTCCTGCGCCCGCGGATCCAGCTGATAGACGTCGGGGTCGTCGTCCACCTCGGCGTCACCCGCCTCGGCGAAGACCGCATGGATCTCCTCCGCCACGGGCGCCCGCACCTCGGTGAGACAGCGCCGACACTCGGCGTCGAGCTCTCCCTCGAGACGGCCACTGAAGTAGAAGCGGCCCGCGCCGGCGGGGGAGAGGCGCCCGGTGACGTGGACGCCCCCGACCGGTCGTGGATCCCCCTCCGCCCAGACGGCATCGTCCGCCGCCAGCAGGCCGTCCACCAGCACGGCGTGCGCGTCGAGGGTCCGAAGATCGAAGGACAGCATAGCCTATCAATCTACCGGGTCCGAGCAGGCGGATCAAGTCGGCGTGGTGTCAGCGTTTAGGACGACAGGCACGAGGCACCACGCACGAGGCACCCGGGAGTTGCACGGGGCGCTCGAGCGCCTCGAGCTCCGCGAGCTCTGCGAGCTCCGCGAGCCTGGAGCCTGGAGCCTCGCGTCTGGAGCCGGAGCCCGCCGTCGTCACACCAGCTCCGTCTCCGCGAAGAAGAAGCGCGCCTCGCGGTCGGCGTTCTCGTCGGAGTCGGAGGCGTGGATGGCGTTCCGCTCCTTGGATTCCGCGTAGAGCTTCCGCACGGTGCCCTCGGCCGCCTCGGCCGGGTCGGTGGCGCCGATCACGCGGCGGAGCGTGGCCACCGCGTCGGCCCGCTCGAGCACCAGCGGCATGCAGCGGCCGGAGGTCATGAAGGCCACCAGCGGCGCGTAGAACGGGCGCTCGCGGTGCACGGCGTAGAACTCCTTCGCCTGCGCCTCGCTGAGGCGGAGCACGCGGGCGGCGCGGATGGCGAAGCCCTCGCCCTCCAGCAATGCGAGGATCTTGCCGGCCTTGCCGCTCTCGAAGGCGTCGGGCTTGATGATGGTCAGCGTACGGGTTCCGGCCATGATCGGATGACGGGTGAGTCGGGGTGGGTGGGGCCGCGGCGCTCAGCTGCCGAGGAGCTTGCGCACGAGGTCGCCCCGGGTGAGGAAGCCCACGAGCTGCCCCTCGCGCACGACGGGCACGCGGTCGACGTCCTTGTTGGCCATGAGCGACGCCACTTCGGCCAGCGGCTGATCCGGCGAGACACAGAGCACCTGGCGCGTCATGATGTCGCGCACCAGCCGGGGCGGCGCCTCGCCGCCCCCACGGCCCTGGCTGCCGCCCTGGAGATAGTTGGTGAGCAGGTGGCGGATGAGCTCCCGGTCGCTGAGCAGGCCGATGATCCGGCCGTCCTCGCCGAGGACCGGGAGGGCGGTGAGGGCGCGACGGCTCATCAGCAGCGCCGCCTCGCGCACCGGCGTGTCGGCCTGCACCGACACGGGGCGGGCGCTCATCAGGTCGCGCACCATGAGCTGCTCGGGCAGCTGCGTCTCGGCGAAGACGGGGAGCTGGGCGAGCGCACCGCCGTCCGGCTGCGCGAGGACCGCCTCCACGACCTCGGGCCGCGAGAGCAGGCGGGCGAAGGCGCCCACCACCTGGAGATAGAGCGCCGCCTGGCGCGGCGGGGCGACGACGAGGAGCAGGATGCGCGCACACTGCCCGTCCCCGCCGTCGCTCCCGCGACAGATCGGGTGCGGTGCGGTGCCGAGGGCGACGATCAGCTCGGCGGCCGCATCGGAGCGGTAGTGGAGCAGGAAGGCCCGGTCGCCCATGGCGACGATGTCCTCGGGCCGGTCCTCCTCCACCCGCAGGCGGAGCTTCTCGGGGTCGGCCACGAGACCGGCGGCGGCGAGCTCCCCGAGGAGCTCGCGCGCCGCGCCGGCCACCGTGGACGACTGTAGCGGCACGACCGTGCGGCCGGCCGCCACGACATCGGACAGCCTCACATCCGCTCGTGCAGCAGCGCCACGAAGTCGATCGGCCGCTGCGCGACGCCCATGCCGGCGTCCTTGAACGCCTGGATCTTCTCGGCCGCCGTGCCCGAGGAGCCGGAGATGATCGCGCCGGCGTGGCCCATGCGCCGCCCCGGCGGTGCGGTCTGGCCGGCGATGAAGCCGACGACCGGCTTCGTCATGTGCTCCTTGACGAACTGCGCGGCCTCCTGCTCGTCGGTGCCGCCGATCTCGCCCATCATCGCGACGGCCTTCGTCTGCGGGTCCGCCTCGAAGGCCTTCAGCACGTCGATGAAGTTGGTGCCGTTGATCGGGTCGCCGCCGATGCCCACGCAGGTGCTCTGGCCGATGCCGGCGCGCGTCAGCTGGTAGACCACCTCATAGGTGAGCGTGCCGGAGCGGCTGACGACGCCGACCGAGCCGGGGGTGCAGATGCGACCCGGGATGATCCCCACCTTGGACTGGCCCGGCGTGATGAGGCCCGGGCAGTTGGGGCCGACGAGGCGCGCGCCCTTCTCCTTCACGAACGGGTAGACGAGGGTCATGTCGAGCACCGGCACGCCCTCGGTGATGCAGACGATGAGCTGCACCCCCGCGTCGGCCGCCTCCATCATGGCGTCGGCCGCGTACATCGGCGGCACGTAGATGACGCTCGTGTTGGCGCCCGTCTCCTTCACCGCGTCGGCGACGGTGTTGAAGATCGGCACGGTGCCGTCGAAGCGCTGGCCGCCCTTGCCCGGCGTGACGCCGGCGACGACCTGCGTGCCGTACTCCATCATCTGCTTCGCGTGGAACGAGCCGTCGCGGCCCGTGATCCCCTGCACGACGAGCTTCGTGCCCTTGTCGATGAAGACGCTCACTTGGCCGCCCCCCCCGTCGCGAGCTGCACGGCCTTCTGCACGGCCGCGTCCATGTCCGTCATGGCGGCGAAGCCGTTCTCCTCCAGGATCTGCACCGCGATCTCCTCGTTCGTGCCGGTGAGGCGGATGACGATCGGCACCGTGAGCGGGTTCTCCTTCGTCGCGGTGACGATGCCGTTGGCCACGTCGTCGGTGCGCGTGATGCCGCCGAAGATGTTGAACAGGATGGCCTTCACGTTCGGGTCGGCGGTGATGATGCGGAGCGCGTTCACCACCTTCTCGGGGTTCGACGAGCCGCCGATGTCGAGGAAGTTGGCCGGCTCCCCGCCGTAGTACTTCACGAGGTCCATCGTCGCCATCGCCAGCCCGGCGCCGTTGACCACGCAGCCGACGTTGCCGTCCAGCTTGATGAACGTGAGGTTGGCCTTGCGCGCCTCCACCTCGCTCGCCGCCTCGCTGCTCTCGTCGCGCAGCGCCTCGAGCTCCGGGTGGCGATCCAGCTCGTTGTCGTCGATCACCATCTTGCCGTCCACCGCCAGCAGCTCGTTCTGCGGCGTGACGACGAGCGGGTTGATTTCCGCCAGCGACGCGCCGCTCTGCATGAAGGCGGTGTAGAGCTGCTGCATGATCTTCGCGGCCCCGCGCGCGAGCTTCGCGTCGTCATAGAGGAAGAAGCCCATGCGCATCGCCTGGAACGGGCGCAGCCCGTAGCGCGTGTCGACCGGCAGGTAGAGGATCTTCTCGGGCGTGGTGGCGGCCACCTCCTCGATGTCGATGCCGCCGGCAGCGCTCACCATGAAGACGGGCTTCTTGGTCGCCCGGTCGACGATGATCCCGACGTACGCCTCGGAGCCGATGTCGGCGGCCTCGGTGACGAGGACCTTCTCGACGGTGAGCCCCTTGATCTGCATCCCGAGGATGGCCGAGGCCTTCTCCTTCGCCGCCGCCGGGGTGGCGCAGTACTTCACGCCGCCGGCCTTGCCGCGCCCGCCGGCGTGCACCTGCGCCTTCACCATCACCGGCTTCCCGTACCGCGCGGCGATCTCCTCCGCCTCTTCCGGCGTCGTGGCGATCTCACCCGGTGGCACCGGCACGCCGGCGGCCCGGAAGATCTCCTTCGCCTGATACTCGTGGATGTTCACGAACGCTCCGCTGTGATTGTCGTTCCGGCCTCGCCGCGCACCGCCTCGCGGCCGCGACTCAGCTCGGTGATGATCGCGCGGCCGCCTCCCCGCCGCACGAAGTCCGTCGCGGCGTGCACCTTCGGCGCCATGCTGCCCGCGCCGAACGCACCCGCCGCCTCCAGCCGCTCCGCCTCGGCCACGCTGAGCCGCGGCAGCGGCCGCGCCCGCGGCGTCCCCCACTCCACGTAGACGGCGTCCACGTCGGTGAGGATGAGCAGCAGCTCGGCCCCCAGCTCGTGCGCGAGCACGGCGGCGGCCAGATCCTTGTCCACCACGACGTCCATCCCCTCCAGCCCGCGCGCCGCGTCCACGTAGACGGGCACGCCGCCCCCGCCGCAGCAGACCACGATGATGTCCTGCGCCAGCAGCGCGCGCACGGCCGGGAGGTCGTGGATGGCCTGCGGTCGCGGGCTGGCCACCACGCGCCGCAGCCGCCCACGCCCGTCACGTCGCAGCTGGTCGCCCGCCGCGGCCAGCGCCGCGGCGCGCTCCGCCACCACCTCGTGCCCGATGAACTTGCTCGGCTCGGCGAGCGCCGGGTCGTCCGGGTCCACGAGCACCTGCGTGATGAGCGTGGCCACCCGACGCGCGCTGCCGGCGCGCGCCAGCGCGTTCTCGAGCGACTGCTGGATCATGTAGCCGATCCAGCCCGCGGTCGCGGCGACGAGCACGCCCAGTGGCAGCGGCGCCGCCAGCTCGCGGGCGACCTCGTTGCGCAGCAGCTCGTCGCCCACCTGCGGCCCGTTGCCGTGCACGAGGCACACGCCCCACCCGTCGAGCGCCAGATCCACCACGGGTTGCAGACTCTCCCGGGTGTGCCGGAACTGCGCGGCGATGGTCGATTCCGCGCCGGACGGGGCGAGAGCGTTGCCGCCGAGGGCGATCACCGCGGTCCGAGAGAGTTCCGGTGGCATACGAGGGGTCAGCCTGGCAACCTACCGAGCCCGGGTGGCGCGGGCAAGGCGACGCGGTCGCAGCACCCGACCGGCGCGAGGTCAGCGGCCGCGACCGCCGAGCACGCGGCCCAGGCGGTCGAATGCGTCACCGAAGGCACGCCAGTCCGCGCGCTGCAGCGCGTCGCGCATGGCCCGCCAGAGCGCGGCGGGATCGTCCGGCAGCTCGCTGTTCGTGGGCGGAGCCACACCGAGCGCCTCGGCGAGTGACGTGCCGGCGTGCAGCGAGTCGCCGGCGAGGAGGGTCACCGCGGCCAGCGTGGGCGGCCCGTCGCGGCGGGCGCCGTACGCCGCCCGGAGGAGCGCGACGCCGTCGCCCACCGGCAGCACGCGCACCTCGTCGTACGCCAGGTCGGCGGCGTCGCGCGCGCCCGACGCGCCCGCGCTCCCGGCGCTCGCCGCGGCCACGTCGCGGAGCGTGTCGGCGAGCGCGGGCCACGCCGCCGCGGGGGGCGTGACCGGCACGGCGACGGTGCGCGACTCCGCGCCCCCGGTGCCGATCACGAGGAGGCGGAGCCGCTCGTCCGCGCGTCCGACGAGGGGGAGCCCGACGGCCAGCGTCCCCTCTCGGGGCAGGAGGAAGGGCAGCAGCGTCGAATTGGTCGCCGCGCTGTCGCCCGGCTCGCGCTCCCGGTCGGGGAGCCGGAGCGCGTTGGGCGGCTCGGTCGCCCCGCCGGCGGTGGCCAGGGCGACCGTCTGCGCGACGATCCCTTCCACGGGAGGAGGAACGGCCGACCGCAGCGCCGGCGGCGCGGTGCGCCAGTCGTGGAAGAGCCGCCCGAAGCGCGCCATCCAGCTCGCCGCCAGCGGATCCGGCTGTGGTGCGCGATAGATCCGCACGCGTCCGGTGTGCGCGTTCGCAATCGCCGTCGCCGCATGGCGGAAGAACTTGACCCCGCTCGTCTCGGTGCCGCCGCTCCGGACGCGGAGCGGCTGGCTGAGGGGGTAGGTGGCGGACATCGAGTAGAGCTGCACCACCCAGTAGAGGGAGTCCGCCAGCAGGAGAGGCGTCGGTCGAGCCGCCTGGCGGAAGGCGGGCGCGAGCCGGCCGACGCGCTCCTGCAGCCCGCGGTGGTCGACGAAGCGTCGCGGCACGGCGTCGCCCCGCCCGTCCACGAAGACGCGGAGATTCTGTACCGCGAGCGCGTGCGCCAGCCGCTGCCATCCGGAGCGCAGTGGCGGCGCGGCCAGCACTCCCGCCGCGTCGTCCACCACGACGTAGCCCGCGGCGTCGGGCTGCACGAGCACCCGCGGCAGCTCGTGCGTGGCGAGGCGCGGCGTGCCGCTCGCCGGGTCGACGTCGCTCGCGCCGGCCACCACCGCCACCCACGGCGTGCCGTCGTCGGCATCGGCGGCGGTCTCCCGCGCGGCCAGCACCGCCTCCAGCCGGCCAGTCGCGTCGGGGCGCCAGCCGACGGGCGCCACGACGTCGCGCCGACGGCCCCCCTGCTCCACCGCGGCCACCAGCGTCGCCTCGTCCCACACGGAGACGTGCCCGCCGAGCGCCGCCAGATCGGGGAACGCGAGCGTGGAGTCGGGCTCCTCCAGCCCGCCGCGGACGCCGTACGCCCGCTGGGTGAAGCGCGCGCGCGTCCCCAGGTAGGGCTCCTCGGTGATCGCCGGGGAGAGCGTCCGCGCGTTCCAGCGGATGAGCAGCCGCGCTACCGGCTGCAGCCCGACGGCGGCCACGATGGCCAGCGCGACGCCGGCCAGTGCCAGACGTACCTGGCCCACGTAGCCGGCCCAGAAGACCATGACGGCGCAGGCCGCGGTGATCAGCGCCAGCACGAAGAGCGGGGCCAGCGCGTGATGCTCCACGTAGCCGAAGTAGCCGGCGGGCCCGCCGTCCACGAGCAGGCGGAAGCGCTCGAGCCGGTAGCTCCATGCCAGGAGGAGGAGCAGCAGCCCGGCGAGCACCGCGAGGTGGCGCCGGACGTAGCCGGCCACGCGCAGGGCGCCGCGCTCCCAGCGCAGGCTGGAGGTGAGCGCGTAGAGCGTGACGACGAGCGCGCTGACGAGCACCAGCGCCAGCTGCGCCCATGCGTACCAGGCGCGCTCGAGCGGGAGCAGCGCCGTCCAGAAGGCGAAGTCCTTGATGAAGTACGGATCGGTCTCCCGGAACGGCGTGGCGTAGCGGGCCACGGCGAGCGTCGTCCAGTCGTCCTGCGCCAGCGCGAGCAGCGCGCCCACGCCGACCGAGACGAGCGCCGCGCCGCCGACGAGCAGGCGGCCCGGCACCTCGGCGTCGATCTCCAGGTTGGCGACGCGCCGTGGGACGACGAGCTTGAGCACCGACACGCGCACCGCGAGCAGGTTGGCGAAGACGAAGCCCGTGCCGGCCAGCCACGCGCTGCCGCGCAGGAGCAGCGTGTTCACGACCTTAGCGCGCCAGAGCCCGGCGGCGTCGAGCGCCGCGTACCAGGCGTAGTCCGCATAGAGCGCCGCCGCGACGCGTCCCACCAGGAGGAGCGCCGCGGCGGCGAGGGCGACGAGCAGCAGGCGCCGCTTCGTCACGCGCACGTCACACCTGCACGCCCTGCGCGCGCAGCCACGCCTCCATCTCGCCGCGGATCGCCGCCAGGCGATCGGCGTCGCGCGCCTCGAATCGGCAGACGAGCACCGGCTGCGTGTTGGAGGCACGGATCAGCCCCCACCCGTCGCCGAAGAGCACGCGCACGCCGTCGACGTCGATCACGTCGTGCGTCGCGCGGAAGTGGCGCGCGGCCTCCTCCACCAGCGCGAACTTGCGCTCCTCGGGCACGTCGACGCGGATCTCGGGAGTGGAGACGAACTTCGGCACGTCGGCGAGCAGCTCGCTCACGCTCCGTCCGCTCGCCGCCACGATGCGCAGCAGCCGCGCCGCGCCGTAGAGCGCGTCGTCGTGGCCGTAGAAGCCCTCCCGGAAGAACATGTGGCCCGACATCTCGCCGGCCAGCGGTGCGCCGGTGGCGGCCATCTTGTCCTTGATCAGCGAATGCCCGGTCTTCCACATCACCGGCGTGCCGCCGGCCCGCTCCACCGCCCAGGGGAGCGCCTGCGAGCACTTCACGTCGAAGATGATCGGCTGCCCGGCGCCGGTGCGCTGCAGCACGTCGCGCGCGTAGAGGATCAGGACGTGGTCGCCCCAGACGATCTCCCCACGGTCGTCGATGACGCCGATCCGGTCGGCGTCGCCATCGAAGGCGATCCCCAGGTCGGCCCCGCGCTCCCGCACGGCGGCGATGACGTCGGTGAGATTCTCGACGACGGTCGGATCCGGGTGGTGGTTGGGGAAGGTGCCGTCGCTCTCGCAGAAGAGATAGGTGGCGTCGACGCCCAGCCGATCGAAGAGCTGGCCGGCCACGAGCGAGCCGGCGCCGTTGCCACAGTCCACGACCACCGTCAGCCGCCGCGCCAGCGGTCCGGTACGTTCGACCACGTCGTCCACGTAGCGATCGACGATCGCCTCGGCCCGCACCACGCCGCGGCGGGGCGCCTCCGCGCCGGGCACGCGCGCCAGCTCGAAGAGCCGCTGGATCTCGTCGCCGTGCAGCGACTGGCGGCCGACGCAGAGCTTAAAGCCGTTGTACTCGGGCGGGTTGTGCGACCCGGTGATCTGGATGCCGCCGACCACGTCCAGATGATGGAGGCTCCAGTAGACGAGCGGCGTGGGCACGACGCCGACGTCGACCACGTCCAGCCCGCCGACGGTGAGCCCGGCGACGAGGGCGTCCCGCAGCTCCGGGCCGCTCGGCCGGTTGTCGCGCCCCACGGCCACCGCGCCGGCGCGGCCCTGCGCCGCCAGGTACGCCGCGTAGCCGCGGCCGATGGCGTGGGCCGCGGCCGGGGTGAGGTCGCGGCCGACGATGCCGCGGATGTCGTACTGGCGGAAGATTCCCTGGCTGAGCACGAGGATCGGGTCGGGGGACGCCTCGGGCGGCCGGGCGCGAGGCCCGTGCCGCCCGGGAGGCTCACGGCGTGCGGGCGACGGCGGCGCGGGCCGCGTCCAGCGTGCCCTGCAGCGCGCTGCGATTCATCGCGCGCAGGACCTGCGTCGGCGCGAAGCCGAAGATGAGGATCAGGGCCGCCGAGACGGTGAGCACCGTGCCCGTGAGCCGGCCCAGGCGCGCCGGCACCACCGCCTCCGGCGCGCGCGGCCGCATGAACATCACGGCCACCACGTAGAGATAGTAGCCGGCCGAGATGACGCTCGTCACGACGAGCACCACGGCCAGCCGCGTCTGCGGGGCGGCGCCGCCGCGCAGCGCCGCCTGGAGCATGTACCACTTGGCGAAGAAGCCGATTCCGCCGAAGACCGGAAAGCCGAGCAGCGCCAGCATGAAGGTGCTCATCGCCAGCGTCAGCCCGGGGCGGACCGTCCACAGCCCGCCGAGATCCTCGATCTGCAGGTTGCGGTCGCCGCGCGTGCCGAGCGCCGAGAGCACGGCGAAGGCGCCCATCGTCGCCAGCGTGTAGGCGAAGAGGTAGAAGAGGAGCGCCCCCGAGCCGGTGATGCCCGTGGCCGGGCCCCGGCCGACGCCCACCACCACGGCGACGAGGAGGTAGCCGGCGTGGGCGATGCTGGAGTAGGCCAGCATGCGCTTGAGGTTGCGCTGCGCCAGCGCGACGACGTTGCCCACGACCATGGTGATGGCGGCCAGCCACCAGAGCGCGAAGTGCCACTCCACCAGCGCCGCGCCGAAGGCCTCGACGAAGATGCGCATGAAGGCGGCGAGCGCCGCTGCCTTCACCGTGGCCGCCATGAAGGCGGTGACCGGCGTCGGCGCGCCTTCGTACGCGTCGGGTGCCCACATGTGGAAGGGCGCCGCCGCCACCTTGAAGCCGAAGCCGACCACGAGCAGCGCCAGCCCGGGCTTCACCAGCGGATTGGCGAGCCCGCCGGCCTCGAGCGCGGCGGTGATGCCGGCGTAGCCGGTGGTGCCGGTCGCGCCGTAGATCAGCGCCGCGCCGTAGAGCAGGAAGCCGGTCGAGAAGGCGCCGAGGAGGAAGTACTTCAGCGCCCCCTCAGCCGAGCGCGCGCTGCGGCGGTTCGTGGCCACGAGCACGTACGTGGCGACGGACATCAGCTCGATGCCCAGGAAGACGAGCGTCAGGTCGCGCGCCGCGACGAGCAGCATCATCCCCGACGTCGCGAGCAGGACGAGCACGTGCGACTCGGCGGTCAGGATCTCCTCGCGCGCCTGGTACTCGATGGACATGAGCAGCGTGAGCACGGCGCCCACCAGGATCACGGCGTCCGCCGCCCAGCGGAAGTCGTCCACGGCGATCGGGCCGGCCGCCGCCGTGTCGCCGCGCATGCCCATGTACACGACCGTGGCCAGCGTCAGCAGGGCGACCACCACGGCCCCCACGCCGACGGTGCGCTGGTGCTCCACGCTCGCCGGCCGCCAGGCGGCGACGAGCAGGAGGATCATCGCGCCGATCGCCAGGACGAGGTCGGGCAGCAGGGCCACGAGCAGCGACCCCGGCTGCGTCAGGTCGATGGGCATGTCAGCGCACTCCCCGCACGACCGGCGAGGCCGGCGCGATCGGCACGGCCGCGGTCCGGGTGGCCGCGCCGTTCTCCACCTGCTCCACCAGGCGCGTCAGCGAGGGCTCCATCCGTCGCAGTAGCGGCGCCGGATAGAGGCCGATCCAGATGAGCAGCGCGGCCAGCGGCACGAGCATGCCCGCCTCGCGCCAGTTCAGGTCCGCCAGCCGCCGGTTCTCCGGCCGATCGAGCGGGTTGAAGAGGATGCGCTGCACCGACCAGAGCATGTAGCACGCGGAGAGGATCACGCCGATCGTGGCGGCCGTGGTCACCAGCGGGTAGCGGCCGAAGGAGCCGATGAGGACGAGGAACTCGCCCACGAACCCGAAGGTTCCCGGCACGGCGATGCTGCTGATGGTGGCGATCATCAGGAACGCCGCGTAGAGCGGCATGACGCGGGCGATGCCGCCGTAGGCGTCCAGCTGCCGGCTGTGCCGCCGGTCGTAGATCATCCCGATGAGCAGGAAGAGCGCGCCCGAGGAGAGCCCGTGGGCGAGCTGCACCATCATCGCGCCCTGCAGGCTCTCCGTGGAGAGCGCGAAGATGCCGAGGATGACGAAGCCCATGTGGCTCACCGACGAGTAGGCGATGAGCCGCTTGAAGTCCTCCTGCACCATGGCGACGAGCGCCGTGTAGAGGATGCCGGCGAGCGCCAGCCCGAGGATCACCGTGCGCACCGTGGAGTGGAGCACCACCCCGGGAAAGAGCGGCAGCACGATCCGCAGGAAGCCGTACGTCCCCATCTTCAGCAGGATCGCCGCGAGGTCCACCGAGCCCTCGGTCGGAGCCTCCACGTGGGCGTCGGGCAGCCACGTGTGGAACGGGACGATCGGCACCTTCACCGCGAACGCCGCGAAGAAGGCCAGGAAGAGCCAGAACGACTCCTTCGGCGTCAGCCGCAGGTAGGCGATGGCGTTCTCGAACAGGAAGTTCGGCCGGTCGGGGCCGAGCCCTGCGGCGTACATCGCGTCGCCCGTCTTGTACCCGATGTAGAGGATCGCCACCAGCATGAAGAGCGATCCGATGAACGTGTACAGGAAGAACTTCGTCCCCGCGTAGACGCGCCGCGGCCCGCCCCACACCCCGATGATGAGGAACATCGGGATGAGTACCAGCTCCCAGAAGAAGTAGAACATCACCAGGTCGCGCGCCAGGAAGACGCCGATCATCCCGGTGGTCAGCACGAGGAAGAGCGCGTGATAGCTGTGCACCGCGCGGTCGATGCTCGTCCAGCTGCTCAGCACCGCGATCGGCAGCAGGAACGTCACCATCAGCACGAGCGGCAGCGAGATGCCGTCGATGCCGAGCGAGATGTGGACGCCCCAGTCGGGGATCCAGAGCCACGTGCTGGTGAGCTGGAAGGGGGCGCCGGCCGGGTCGTACGCCCACCAGAGCCCGAGGCTCAGGACGAACTCGATGAGGAAGATCCCGAACGGCAGCCAGCGGGCGAACGCCTCGTAGTTGCGGCCGACGTGCCCCGCCCGGTACTCGTAGACGCCGTGCAGCCAGGTGAGCACGGCGCCGATCACCGGCAGGAAGAGCAGCGTCGGCAGGATCCAGGTGTCGTAGCCGACGGAGAGGAGGAATTCGCGCATCGGGTCAGCGGAAGGTGAAGACGCCGAGGACGAGGACCACGCCGACGATGATCACCCAGGCGTAGTTGCCGACGAGCCCATTCTGCAGCGCCGACCCGAGCCGCGCGAAGAGGCGCGGCAGCTTGGCGCCGACCCCGATGACGAAGGCGCGATCGATGATGCCGACGTCCAGGCCGGTGTGCAGGATCTTGCGCGAGAGGCCGAGGACCGGGCGCACGATCGTGGCGTCGTAGAGCTCGTCCACGTAGTACTTGTTGGCCAGCACGCGCTCGATGCCCGGCGGCTCCGGTGCCGACTCCCGCTTCGGCCGCAGCCGCGAGGGCTTGAGCAGCGCGACCGCCAGCGCGATGCCCGCCACGGCGACGAGCACGGCCAGCCCCACCAGCCCGAGCTCGGTGCCGTGCGTCACCTCGGCGCGCCCGCCGGCGAGCGCGGCCGCGGGGGCCGCCACCACGGGCTCCAGCCAGTGCTCCATGGCGCCCACCGGCCCGAGCGCCCCGAACAGCTCGGGCAGATTCAGCCAGCCGCCGACGACGCTCAGCACGCCGAGCACCACGAGCGGGAGCGACATCGTCCACGGCACCTCGTGCAGGTGCCGGCGCTCGGCCTCTCCCGTGCGGTTCTCGCCGTGGAAGGTGTAGAGCATCATCCGCGTCATGTAGAGCGCGGTGAGCAGCGCCGAGACGACGAGCAGCGCATACGCGCCGTAGAGCACCACGGAGCCCGGGATCCCGAGCCATCCGCTGCGGGCGAGGAGCGAGCCGTGGGCCTGCGCGAAGGTGGCGCCGAGGATCTCGTCCTTGGAGAAGAAGCCGGCGAAGGGCGGGATGCCGCTGATGGCCAGCGTGGCCACCCACATCGTGGCGAACGTCACCGGCAGGGCGCGGCGCAGGCCGCCCATGTTGCGCATGTCCTGGGCGTCCTCGTCGCGCCCCGTCGCGTGATACGCGGCGTGCATGGCGTGGATCACCGCGCCCGCACCGAGGAAGAGGAGCGCCTTGAAGAAGGCGTGCGTCACCAGGTGGAACATGCCGGCCACGTACGCCCCGGCCCCGACGGCCACGAACATGTAGCCGAGCTGCGAGACGGTGGAGTAGGCCAGCACCTTCTTGATGTCCCACTGCTTGAGGCCGATGGTGGCCGCGAAGATCGCCGTCAGCGCCCCGATCACGACCACCGTCAGGCTCGCCGCCGGCGCGGCGGCGAAGAGCGCGCCGCTCCGCGCCACCAGGTAGACGCCGGCGGTCACCATCGTCGCGGCGTGGATCAGGGCGGAGACGGGCGTCGGGCCGGCCATCGCGTCGGGCAGCCAGACGTAGAGCGGGATCTGGGCGCTCTTGCCGGCGCAGCCGAGGAAGAGGAAGAGGGCGACCGCGGTCACCACCGCCGAGCCCACCGGCACCGTCGCCGCGGCGGCCGCCAGCGGGCCGAACTCCAGCGCGTGGAAGTTCCAGTACATCAGGAACATCGCCACGAGGAAGCCGAAGTCGCCGATGCGGTTGACGATGAACGCCTTCTTGCCGGCGTCGGCGTTGGCCTTGTCGGTGAACCAGAACCCGATGAGCAGGTAGGAGCAGAGCCCCACCCCCTCCCACCCGACGAACATCACCGGGTAGCTCGCGCCCAGCACGAGCACCAGCATGAAGAAGACGAACAGGTTCAGATACGCGAAGAAGCGCGCGTATGCCCCGTCGTCGCGCATGTAGCCGACGCTGAACAGATGGATCAGCGTCCCGACGCCGGTGACCACCAGCGTCATCAGCATCGACAGCCGGTCGAGGTGGAGCGACGCGCCCAGGCTCAGGCCGCCGGCGGGCAACCAGTCCCAGTAGCGGAGCACCAACGGCGCGTCCGACTCCACCCGGCGCATCGCCAGGAAGGCGAGGAGCGCGACGACGAACGACGCCGCGAGCACGCCCGTGCCGACGATGCTGACGAGACCGAGGAACGGGTGACGACGCGGCGGCGCATGGGAGCCGGTGTGTCCGGGCTCGTCGGCGTGATCGCCGTGCCCGCCCTCCTCCTCCGGCTCGGGGCCGTACGGCGCGTGTCCCTCCACCACCGTCATCGCGCGCGGCGCGGCTCGCTCCGCCCGCTCGACGAGGGTGGGCGCGCGCGGGATCTCGTGCTCGCCCGTGTGGATCGGGTCGGGATCGAACGGGCCCGGGTGCCACTCGGAGATCATCGCCAGCACGCCGTTGACGATGGCGCCGGCCGCCGGCAGGGCGAGCACGAGCCAGATCCACCGGGCCGCCGTATCGGCCAGCGGGTGCGCGACGGCCTCCGCCGCTTGCTGGAGCAGCATTCAGCCCTTGAGGAGGTTCATGTCCTTGACGTCCACCGACCGGAAGTGTCGGAAGACCGCGATGAAGATGGCCAGCCCCACCGAGGCCTCGGCCGCGGAGACGGTCATCACCAGCACCACGAACACCTGCCCCCCCACCCCGTGGAGCATCGACAGCGCGACGAGGCTCAGGTTCACGGCGTTGAGCATCAGCTCCACGCTCATGAAGAGGATGATCGCGTTGCGGCGGGTGAGCACGCCGACGACGCCGATGGTGAAGAGGACGGCCGAGAAGAAGAGGGCTTCCGAGATCATGCGAGCATCTCCGGCGTCACGTCCGCGACGAGCGCTTGGCGAGCACCACCGCCCCGACGATGGCGGCCAGCAGGAGCAGGCTCGACACCTCGAACGCCAGCAGGTAGTCGCGGAAGAGCGCGCCCGCCACCGGCGCGACGGCGTTGGCCGGCCGCGGATCGAGCACCGCGTCGCGCGGCCACGGCGCGCGTGAGACGGAGAGGAGGAAGGCCAGCAGCACGAGCCCGAGCCCGCCGGCGCCGAGGCGCCAGCCCAGGCTCCGGATGTCGCTGATCGCGTCGGCGTGCCCGAGGTTCAGGAGCATCACCACGAAGAGGAAGACCACCATGATCGCGCCGGCGTAGATCAGCACCTGCACCGCGCCGACGAAGTGCGCGCCCATCATGACGTAGAGCGCGGCCAGCGACACCATGACGTTCACCAGCCAGAGGGCCGCCGCGACGGGGCTCTTCCGCGTCACGAAGAGCAGCGCCGACGCCACCGCGATCAGCCCGAACAGGTAGAACACGAACTGGTAGAAGAGCGTCATTCGCCCCTCGGGTCGGCCGGGTCCCACATCTCGCACACCGGATGCGTCTGGGCGGTGAGCCGCTCCAAGTCGTAGACGAAGCCCGCCCGGCTGTATTCGGAGTTCTCGTAGTGCCGCCCGACGTGGATCGCCTCCTCCGGGCACACCTCCTGGCAGTAGCCGCAGAAGATGCAGCGGAACTCGTCGATCTCGAAGAGCAGCGGATAGCGGTTGCCCTCCTCGTCCTCTCCCGGCACCAGCTTGATGCAGTTGGCCGGGCAGACGGTGGGACAGAGCCCGCAGGCGACGCACTTCGCCTTGCCCGTCTCGGTGGTGAGCATGCGGTGCGTGCCGCGCCACCGCGGCGAGAGCTCCCACTTCTTCTCCGGGTACTCGAGCGTGACCTTGTGCGGATGGACCAGGTGCTTGAAGGTGTGCACCATCCCGCGCAGGGTGGCGCGCACGTAGCTCACCTGCTCCACCGGCCGGTCCAGGACCTTCACGTTGATCGCCATCAGTCCCCCGCGTAGGCCGAGCGTGGCGCGTGGCGCCCCACCGACCGGAGTTGCGCCAGCTCCTCGTCGCTGAGCCGTCCGCTGGCCGGGCTCACCATCCGCCCGCGGTCGAGCAGGCCGAAGACGACCACGAGCAGCAGGATGTTCACGCCGAGCAGCACGGCGCCGCGCACCGCCTCGCTCGTCACGCCGGCGGCGTCCAGCGCCAGCACCACGCCGGCCACGATCACGATGTAGACGAGCACCAGCGGCAGCAGCACCCGCCAGCCGAGCGCCATGAGCTGGTCGTAGCGGAAGCGCGGCAGCGTCCAGCGCACCCACATGTAGGTGAAGATGAAGAAGCCCACCTTGGCCGCGAACGCGAGCAGGGTGAGGACGGTCTTCAGCACGCTCCACGGCGGCACGTTGTCCCAGCTCGTGAACGGGATGTCCCAGCCGCCGAAGAAGAGCGTCGCCATCAGCGCGCTCATCGTCATCATGGCGGCGTACTCGGCGATGAAGAACATCGAGAACTTCATCGACGAGTACTCCGTGTGGTAGCCGGCCACGAGCTCGGATTCCGCCTCCGGCAGGTCGAACGGCAGCCGGTTCGTCTCGGCGAAGGCGGCGATGAGGAAGATGATCCAGCCGAGCGTCAGGTTGAGCACGTTCCACCAGCCCGACATCTGCTGCGCCACCACCGCCGAGAGCGTCACGTTCCCCGCCAGCAGCAGGACGGGGATGATGGACATGCCCAGCGCGATCTCGTACGACACCATCTGCGCGCTGGCGCGGAGGCCGCCGAGCAGCGCGTACTTGTTGTTGGAGCTCCAGCCGGCGAGGGTGACCCCGTAGACGCCGAGCGAGGAGATGGCCACCACGAAGAGGTAGCCGATCGGCAGGTCGGCGACGACCATGTCCACCAGTCCCCACGGCGTGGGCAGTGGCGCGGCGAACGGGATCACCGCCCAGGCGATGAGCGCCGGGATGAAGGAGAGCGCCGGCGCGAGCACGAAGATCGGCTTGTAGATGCCCGCCGGCTCGCTCTCCTCCTTCATGAAATTCTTGAGACCGTCGGCCGCCGGCTGCAGCAGGCCGCCGGGGCCGACGCGGTTGGGGCCTTTCCGGTCCTGGATCCAGGCGGCGATCTTCCGCTCCGCGAGCGTGAGCATGGCGACCGTCACCATGTAGACGCTGAAGACCGCCAGCATCTTCACGATCGTGAAGACGATGAAGACGCCGGTCGTCACCTCGCGTTGCGGGTCGGCGGCCTGCAGCAGGGCGGCGATGCCCGGGCCGAGGGTCATGCACCCTCCGTGGCCGCGCCGGCCGTCGTGGCCACCGCCGCGCCGCGCAGCCCCAGCGTGGCGTAGCTCATCCCCTCGAACGCCGGATGCGCGCCCGCGAGCGCGGCGAAGGCATCCTCGGCGGTGAAGTGTCCCGGCCCGCCGCCCAGCGCCGCCACCAGGTCGCCGAGCACCCACCAGCTCGGCCGGGCCAGGCCGGGGGCGGCCTTGGCCTGCTGGAAGCGCTGCACGCGGCCGCGGAGGTTCGTGAACGTCCCCTCCTCCTCGGCGAAGTTGGCGATCGGCAGCACCACGTCGGCCACCGGCACCGCAACGGGCGGCGCGGTCGTGCCGACGACGATGACCGCGGAGGCCCGTGCCAGGTCGTCGCTCCCGACGTCCACCAGCGCATCGTCCGCGACGACGAGGACGTCCCCGTCGGCGAGGCCGTCGATCGGCCGCTCTCGGCGGGCCAAGCCCATGAGCTCGGCGCCCGCCGCGTTGGCCGCGCGGTCGGTGCGCAGCGCCAGGTCGTCGACGCCGGGGAGCGGCGCCTCCTCGCCGGTCTCGACGCGGAAGGCCCCCTCGCCGCCCGTGAGCTCGGTGAGCCGGCGGAGCAGGAAGAGCGCCTCGTTGGAGAGCATCGGCGAGGCGACGACGAAGGCGCGGCGGCCGCGCAGCAGCCCGGCCGCCGCCTCCAGCGCCACGTCCCAGTCCACCGGGCCGAGCGCGCCGCCGCGCCGCACGTGCGGCAGCTCCACACGATCCGCCCGGTTGAGCCAGCGGTAATTGAGCCGCCCGTAGTCGCACATGTAGAAGGCGTTGACCTCCTCGTTCGGGCGGGGGCGCATGCGCACGACCACGTTGTCGCGCGTCTCGATCATCGCGTTGCAGCCCTGGGAGCAGTTGGGGCAGATGGAGGCCGCACGGTCCAGCTCCCACGCCCGCGCCTTGTTGAGGAAGTCCTTCGAGAGCAGCGCGCCCACCGGGCACAGGTCGACGACGTTCGCCGCCCAGGGGTGGGTGAGCCCGTGGTCGGGGAAGATCCCGATCACGGCCCGGTCACCGCGCTCGCTCACGTTGAGCACGGGATCCTGCGCGACCTCGTCCATGAAGCGCACGCAGCGCGTGCAGAGGATGCAGCGGTTGGTGACGTACATGACGTCGCCGCCGAAGTCCTCCGCCGGGTTGAAGCGCTTCGGGTCGCGCAGCCGCGACTCCTTGCGCCCCTCCGCGAAGGTGTAGTCCTGCAGCTCGCACTCGCCCGACTGGTCGCAGATCGGGCAGTCGAGCGGGTGGTTGACGAGGAGCAGCTCGAGCACGCCCTTGCGTGCCTCGCGGGCCTTCTCGGAGTGGACGTGCACCACCTGCCCCTCGCCCGCCGCGGTGGCGCAGGCCGGGGCGAGCTTGGGCATCTTCTCCACCTCGACGAGGCACATGCGGCAGACGCCCGCCACCGGGAGCCCCGGGTGGTAGCAGTAGTGCGGGATGAGCACGCCCGCCGTCTTCGCCGCCTCGAGGATGGAGGTGCCCGCCGGCACGGTCACCGGCCGGCCCTCGATCGTCAGGTTGACCACCTTGGGTGCTGTGGGTGCTGTCATCAGGCCGCCCCCGCGACGGCGACGCGCGAGCGTGAGGGCGGGATCAGCGCCTCGAAGTCCGCGCGGAATTTCTGGAGCCCCGAGACCACCGGCGTGGCGCACGAGTCGCTGAGCACGCAGATGGTCTTGCCGGTCATGTTGTCGGCCAGCGAGAGCAGCGTGTCGAAGTCCTCGTGCGTGCCCTGCCCGGCGACGATGCGCTCGAGGATGCGGGTCGTCCACGCCGTGCCCTCGCGGCACTGCGTGCACTGGGCGCAGCTCTCGTGCGCGTAGAAGCGCGCCAGCCGCGCGATCTGCCGCACGATGCTCTGCGAGTCGTCGATGCAGATCACGCCGCCGGAGCCGAGCATGGAGCCGGCGGCGACGAAGCCCTCGTAGTCCATCACCGCGCCCATCGCCTCCTCGGGCGTGAGGATCGGCACCGAGGAGCCGCCCGGGATGATGGCCTTGAACTCCCGGCCCTCCGGCGCGCCGCCGCACAGTTCGGTGAGGAACTCGCCGAAGGGGAAGCCGAGCACCACCTCGTAGTTGCCCGGGCGCCGGACGTTGCCGCAGACGGAGAAGAGCTTGGTGCCGGGGCTCTTCGGGTTCTCGCCGTGGCGCAGCCCCTTGTACCAGTCGGCGCCGTTGTTGACGATGTGCGGCACTGCGGCGAGGGTCTCGACGTTGTTGATCGTCGTCGGCAGGCCGAAGAGGCCGGCCACCGCCGGGAAGGGCGGCTTGATGCGCGGATTGCCGCGCCGCCCCTCCAGCGAGTTCATGAGCGCGGTCTCCTCGCCGCAGATGTACGCGCCGGCCCCCTTGTGCACGTGCACGTCCACGCGCCGGCCGCTCCCCATCGCGTTCTCGCCGAGGATGCCCGCGGCGTACGCCTCGCGCACCGCCTGCTCCATCCAGTACAGCGGCTCGGTGAACTCCCCGCGGATGTAGATGTAGGCGACGGTGGCGAAGATGGCGTGCGCGCCGATGGCCACGCCCTCGACGAGGGCGTGGGGCGTCCAGCGCATGATCTCGCGATCCTTGAAGGTGCCCGGCTCGGACTCGTCGGCGTTGCAGCAGAGGTAGTGCTGCTTGCCGTCGTTCTTCATGAACGACCACTTGAGCCCCGTCGGGAAGCCGGCGCCGCCGCGACCGCGAAGCCCGCTCTCCTTCACCAGGTTCTGCAGCTCCACCGGGTCGGTGGCGAGCGCCTTCCGCAGCGCCTCGTAGCCGCCGCGCTTGCGCCAGCCGTCGAGGGTGCGGGCCTCGGAATCGCCGAAGTAGCGCGACAGGACCGGCGTCTCGCGCTCGTGCGACGGATGCGGGTAGCCCATCAGTCGAGCTCCGCGAGGATGGCCGGGACGCCCTCCGGCGTGACCGACTCGAGAAAGCGCTCGTTGATCATCACGGGGGTGGGAAAGCCGCAGGCCCCCAGGCATTCGACCTCGATGACGGTGAAGCGCCCGTCCGCGGAGGTGACGCCCAGCTCGCCGCAGCCGGTCTGCTCCAGGAAGGCCCTGACGACCTCCTCGGCGCCGCACACGTGGCAGGGCGTCGTCGTGCAGACCTGCACGAAGTGGCGGCCCACCGGGTGCTGGTGGTACATGGTGTAGAAGGTCACCACGCCCTTCACGTACGCGGGCGTGAGCTCCAGCGCCTCGGCCACCTCGGCCATCGCCGCGTCGCTCACCCAGCCGCGGTCCTCCTGCACCATCCAGAGCGCCGGCAGGAGCGCCGCCATCTTGCTCGGGTAGCGCGTCAGCAGCTCGTCGAGCTGGCGCCGCCGCTCGCCCACGAACACGGGCACGTAGGGCCCATGGTCGTGGCCGTGCTGCGGGTCCGGGTCGAGTGGCAGGGCACGCGTCGGGCCGGCGGCCGCGCCGCTCTCCGGTCGACCGCTGTCATTGGAGCCGGTCGTGCTCTCCCGGTTCGCGTCGCTCACCGGTCGATCTCTCCCATCACGATGTCGATGCTCGCATTGATGGCGATCACGTCGGAGAGGAGGTGTCCCTCCACCAGCCGCGGGATCGCCGAGAGGTTGACGAAGGAGGGCGGCCGGATGCGCCAGCGCACCGGCTTCGACGTCCCGTCGGAGACCATGTAATAGCCCTTCTCTCCCTTCGGGCTCTCGACGGCCACGTAGCACTCGCCGGCCGGCGGACGGGGGCCCTCCATGACCAGCTTGAAGTGGTGGATCATCGACTCCATGCCGCTCGTCGCCTTCGACTTGGGCGGCAGGATGACGCGCGGGTCGTCGACGTTCACCGGCCCACCGGGGAGCCGCTCGACGGCCTGCTCGAGGATGCGCACCGACTGCCGCATCTCCTCCACCCGCACGAGGTAGCGGTCGTAGACGTCGCCGTGCGTGCCGACCGGGACGTCGAAGTCGTACGTCTCGTAGTCCAGGTACGGGAAGTCCTTGCGCACGTCGTAGGCGACGCCGGAGGCGCGCAGCATCGGGCCGGAGAGGCCGTGGTTGATGGCCTCCTCCGGCCCGATCGCGCCCAGGCCCACCGTCCGTCCCGTCCAGATCGCGTTGCGCGTCAGCATCTTCTCCGTCTCGTCCAGCGTACGCGGCAGCGAGCGGAGGAAGGAGCGCAGCCCGTCGGTCCAGCCCTCGGGGATGTCGGCCGCCATGCCGCCGACGCGCGTCGCCGTCGTGGTGAGCCGCGCGCCCACCCAGGCCTCGAGCAGGTTGTAGACGGTCTCGCGCTCCTGGAAGAGCCAGAGGAAGGGCGTGAACGCCCCGATGTCGACGCAGGTCGTGCCGAGCCAGACCAGGTGCGAGATGATGCGCGAGAGCTCCATCGCGATGACGCGCAGCACCGTGCACCGCTCCGTGACGTCGATGCCGAACAGCCGCTCGGCGCCGATCACGAAGGCGACGTTGTTGCCGATCGAGTTGAGGTAGTCCTCGCGGTCCGTCCAGGGGATGATCTGGTTGTACTGGCGGTACTCGCCGATCTTCTCGAAGCCGCAGTGCAGGTAGCCGATGTGCGGGATGCAGCGCACCACCGTCTCGCCGTCCAGCTCGAGGACCAGCCGCAGCACGCCGTGCGTGGCGGGGTGCTGCGGCCCGATGTTGATCAGCATGTGCTCGCCGCCGAGGTCGGGCTCCAGGGCGGGGGGCGCCTCCACGGCGACCGGTGCGCCGCCCTCGTCCGTGACGAGCGGCACGCGCTGCGGCCGGCCGTGCCGGTCCAGCCCCGTCGTCGAGAGCTCGACCTCCACCGTGCGCTTCTTGGTGGCCATGCTACTCTCCCGTCCGCTCGCCGATGGCGAGCCGCTCGCGCATCTCCACCGGGAGCTCGGCGAACGCGTCGGCGATGGAGAGCTCCTCCATCGAGTAGCGCGCCTCGGGGTTGGCGGCGAGCGCCTGGCGCAGCTGCTCGGAGCGGCTGAAGCGGCCGCGGAGCGGGAAGTCCTTCCGCAGCGGGAAGCCCTCGCGATAGCCCTCCCACATGAGGAGGCGCCGCAGGTCGGGGTGGCCGGCGAAGCGGATGCCGAACATGTCGAAGCACTCGCGCTCCAGCCAGTCCGCCGCCTTGTAGACGGGCCAGACGCTGGGCACCTCGAGCGGCCCGGTCTTGGGCAGCTCGGCCTTGAGGCGCAGGAAGCGGCGGTAGGGGAGCGAGCGCAGGTGCCACACCACCTCGAGCGGCCGCTCCAGGTCGCGGTACTCCACGGCCGTCAGGTCGGAGAGATAGTCGTAGA
>DASTRO010000342.1:0-3218 GCA_035761165.1 Gemmatimonadaceae bacterium
GGGCTGCCGCCGGGCGTCATCAACTTCCTCCCCGGCGACCCGGTGGCGATCAGCGAGGTCGCGCTCGGGCATCGCGACCTGGCCGGCGTGCACTTCACCGGCAGCACCGGCGTCTTCAACAGCATGTGGGAGACGATCGGCCGCAACATGGGGCGCTACCGCAGCTACCCGCGCATCGTCGGCGAGACGGGAGGCAAGGACTTCATCGTCGCCCACCCCTCCGCCGACGTGGAGGCGCTGGCGGTGGCGGTGGTGCGCGGCGGCTTCGAGTACCAGGGGCAGAAGTGCTCGGCCGCCAGCCGCGTCTACGTGCCGCAGTCGCTCTGGCCCGCGGTGCGCGACCGCATCGTCGCGATGACGGAGTCGATCCGTGTGGGCGACGTGCGCGACTTCCGCAACTTCATGGGTGCGGTGATCGACGCGAGGGCGTTCAAGCGCATCAGCGGCTACCTCGACGGGGCGCGCCAGCACGACCGCGTCATCGTCGGCGGCACGGCCGACGACCGCACGGGCTACTTCGTCCAGCCGACGCTGATCCAGACCGAGGACCCGTCCAACCGGCTGCTCTGCGAGGAGATCTTCGGCCCCGTCGTGGCCGCCTTCGTCTACCCGGACGACACGTGGCGCGAGCTGCTGCACACGGTGGACACGACGTCGCCCTACGCGCTCACCGGCGCCGTCTTCGCGCGCGACCGCGCGGCGATCCGCGAGGCCGGCATCGCGCTGCGCAACGCCGCCGGCAACTTCTACATCAACGACAAGCCCACCGGCGCGGTGGTGGGGCAGCAGCCCTTCGGCGGCGCCCGCGCCAGCGGCACGAACGACAAGGCCGGCTCCAAGCTCAACCTCGTCCGCTGGGTGAGCCCGCGGACGGTGAAGGAGACGTTCGTGCCGCCCACGGGCTACGAGTATCCGTTCATGGGGGAGGAGTGAGGGCGCAGCGGCGAGCGATGAGCGATCAGCGTCCAGCGTAACGGCCTCGCGTCGGCCCGTACTGGCTGGTCTGCGGGCGTTTCGCTCGACGCTGATCGCTCATCGCTCGTCGCTGCTCTCCCCACCTTATGCGCTACCACTACTACACCGCCGACGTCTTCACCGACCGTCGCTTCGGCGGCAACCAGCTCGCCGTCCTGCCCGATGCGCGCGGGCTCTCCACGGAGCAGATGCTCGCCGTCACGCGCGAGTTCAACTACTCCGAGTCCACCTTCGTGCTGCCGCCCGCGCACGAGGGAGAGACGTGCCGCGTGCGCATCTTCACCCCCGGCGGCGAGGTCCCGTTCGCCGGGCATCCCACGGTCGGCACGGCACACGTGCTGACGGCCATCGGGCAGGTGCCGCTCACGGGCGCGGAGACGCGCCTCGTGCTCGGCGAGGAGGTAGGGCCGGTGCCGGTGCTCGTGCGCGCGGAGGACGGCGTGCCCACCTTCGCCCAGCTCTCGGTGGCGCAGCTCCCCACCGAGACGGCGCCGGCGGCCGATCCCGCGGCGATCGCCGAGGTGCTCTCGCTGGCACCCGGCGACCTGCTCGGCGGCGACTACGCGCCGCGCGTCGCCTCGTGCGGGCTCCCTTTCCTGCTCGTGCCGGTGCGCGACCGCGAGGCGGTGCGCCGCGCCCGCGTGCGCCTGGACGTGTGGGAGGGCGCGCTGCGCGGCACCACGGGCTCGGAGGTCATGGTCTTCGCGCTCGACGCCGCGGGCCCGCGCGCCGACGTGCGCGCCCGCGTCTTCGTCCCCGGGCTCAGCGTACCGGAAGACCCCGCCACCGGCTCGGCCTGCGCCGCACTGGCCGGCTACCTGGCCGCCCGCACGCCGCGCGACGGCACCGTGCGGTGGGTGGTGGAGCAGGGCGTGGAGATGGGACGCCCGAGCCGCCTGGAGCTGGAGGCCGACAAGGCCGGCGGCGCCGTCACGGGCGTCCGCGTCGGCGGCCGGTCGGTGCTCGTCTGCGAGGGGACGATCGAGATCGGAGACTGACCGATCCACGCGACCGATCGGCCCCGCCGGCGGGGCCGATCGGTCGGCGACGACGCGATCGAGGGGTGTGGGCCGAGCGGGGCCGCGGGGTATGCCTCTTGCCCTGCAGGGGCGTCCGCCACGCCGGTAGGTCGCTGCCGGCGCTGTCCCGGCGCGATGTCGCGCCGCCACCCGATGCATCGATGACGCTTCCCGACCGTCGCGCCGTCATCCGCCCCGCCCCCGACGGCCTCGATCGCCCGGCGCTGGAGCTCGCCGAACTGCGTGTGCTCCGTGGCCTCAATCCCTGGTGTGGCGGCCCCGCGGTGCTCTGCGAGCTGCGCGTCGCCGACGCCCCCGCGCCCGACCAGCAGGTCCTGCTCGACGCGCTCGTCCGCGCCCTCCCGGGGCTGCGCGAGCCGCTCGGCCTCGACGGGCTCGACGGCCGTCCGGGCCACGCCGGCCTGCTGCCACGGCTGCCGCTCGGCGTGCTCGCGCCGCTGCTCGTCCAGCACGTGGCGGGCGAGCTGCAGCGCCAGGCGGGCGCCGCCCCGCCCGACGGCCGCGTCGTGCCCGGCGACGGCGGCGCTTGGACGGTGCTCGTCGGCTACGACGACGAGGAGATCGGCGTGCAGAGCGCGCGCGCGGCGGTGGCGCTCGTGCGCGGGCTGCTCGCCGGCGGCCGGCGGGTCGCCGACGGCGTCACGCCACAGGGGGTGGACGAGGTGATCGCGGGGTTGCGCGCCGCGGTGGAAGCCCGGCGGCTCGGGCCGTCCACCCGCGCCATCGTGGACGCGGCGCGCCGGCGCGGCATCCCGGTGCGCCGCCTCGACGACGGCGTGCTCGTGCAGCTCGGCACCGGGCGCTGGCAGCGGCGCGTGCGCGCCGCGCTGACGAGCGGCGACGGCTGCCTCGCGGCCGAGATCGCCCAGGACAAGGCGCTCACCAAGCGGCTGCTGGCCGCCGTCGGTCTGCCGACGCCGGAGGGCACGGTGGTGGATGACCTGCCCGGCGCGCTCGACGCCGCGGCGCGGCTGGGCTTCCCGGTGCTCCTCAAGCCGCACGACGGCAACCAGGGCCGTGGCGTGTCGGGGCGGCTGGACGACGCCGCGATGCTGCGTGCCGCCTGGCCGTGCGCCGCGGCGGTCTCGCCCCGCGTGATCGTCGAGCGGTTCGTGCCGGGACGGGACTACCGCGTGCTCGTCGTCGGCGGGCGCGTCGTGGCCTGCGCCGAGCGGCTGCCGGCGCACGTGGTGGGCGACGGCG